>JAHEFD010000023.1 GCA_024640345.1 Woeseiaceae bacterium | reverse complement strand
GAACAACGCAATGCGTTCGAGAGAATTATCGACGCTCAATACAATACCGTCTACGAGCGCGGTTTTGCCGACGTCCAGCGCCGAGCTGTCAGCGCCGTCGATCTTGTCAACGATGCGCTCGCCCAGGCGCCGGTCCTTAATACCGTCTTTCCGCAAACGGAACTGGGTAATCAGCTCAGAACCGTTGCGCAATTGATCGCTGTAAAGGATGAATTGCAAATGGAGCGCCAGGTCTTCTTGGTAGAAAAGGGCGGCTTCGATTCGCACGACAACCAGCTGGTCAACCAGCCGCTTCTGCTAGGCGATGTTAGCGATTGTGTCAGCGCGTTCTATGACGCCCTGGTCGAGATCGGGATGTCCGACAGTGTGACCACATTTACACAGTCAGACTTTGCCCGAACGATGACCTCGAATGGCGATGGTACCGACCATGCCTGGGGTGGCATTCAATTTGTCGTAGGCGATGCGGTGGCCGGGAGGGAATTGTACGGGAGCTACCCGGACCTGGCGCTTGGCAGCAACGACGATGTTGGCGGCGGTCGATTCATTCCGACAACATCGGCCGATCAGTATGCCGCGACGTTGGCCAAATGGTTTGGAATTGATGACCTGGACCTGCCCACTGTGGCACCGAACATCGGCAATTTCCCCGTGCAGGACCTGGGCTTCTTCATCTGACAAGGAGTCGGTTCCGGTTTCCAGGCGATCAGAGGAAACCGGATCCGATCCTTTTTGTCAGGTCTGAGTCTGTTCTCTGCCCACCGCCAGTTTGATGGCGCGCGACCTTGCCCTGAAGTATCGCCTGATATCTGCAACGATCATGATGTTCGTCGGAACGAGTATCAACGTGATAACTGTCGCGAACAGAATGCCGAAGCCTAATGAAATTGCCATCGGTATAAGGAACCTGGCTGTCGATGATGGTTCCAGGAGCAACGGCATGAGGCCGCCAAAGGTTGTTAACGAGGTCAGCATGACAGGACGGAACCTGGCCACGCCGGCTCTTTTCACGGCTTCGGAAAGCCGGACACCCACGCGGTGTTGTTGATTGATGTAATCGACCAGTACGAGGCTGTCATTAACAACGACCCCCATCAACGCCATCAGGCCCAGTGAGCTGAGGAACGACAACGGATGACCCATCAGCCAGTGCCCGATGATGGCGCCGATAATACCGAACGGAATCACGGACATGACAATCAATGGCTGTACGTAGGATTTCAGTGGCAGTGCAAGCAGGCAATAGATCGCGAGCAGCAGCATGACCATGCCGGATTCCATGCTGCCGAAGGATTCACGTTGCTGACGTTGCTCACCTTCCATTTTGTAGGTGATGCCCGGATATTTCGGCAACAATGAATCAATAAAATTCGTGATATCCGATTGCAGGACAACCATGTTGGTGTTGTCCTTGTCGACATCGGCGGTCACGTTCAGCACGCGGAATCGATCGATGCGGGTAATCTGCGACGGCCCTTTACCAGGATATAGCGTCGCGACATTGGATAACGGGATCAGGCGGCCGTTTGGTGCGGTAATCAGCATCTCGTTAAGCGAGGCGAGCGTATTGCGCTCATCAATCGGGAACCGAACAAGAACGCGAATATCGTCCCGTCCTCGCTGAATCCGCTGTGCCTCAAGTCCTTTAAAGGCCTGGCTGACCTGGCGAACGATATCCGAACGGGTCAGTCCGACGAGATGGCCCTGCGGGCTCAATTCGATTCGCAGTTCCTCTTTACCGTCCGACAGGCTGTCGGCTATCTCGAATACGCCCGGGTAGGTTGCGAGCCTTTTCTTCACTTCTTCGCCGATCTGGCTCAGGCTTTCCAGCGAGTTGCCACTGAACTGGACGTCGATCGGATCTCCTGGCCGGAAAAAAGAAGCCCGGTAATTAATCGATTCTGCGCCAGGAACGGGTCCGACGAGGCGCCGCCATTCGTTAACGAGCTCAGTTGTCGTCATTCCGTTTTCGCGATTCTGTACGGGTGCCGTTTCGAAACGCACCGTGCTCAGGTGATCGGCATTACCGGATCGGGTCGCCCCCACGCTCGAAAAGATGTCCGTGATCATCCCGCCCTCGGCATCATCTTTGTATTTTTCGCGAAGTTCATTGGCTGCGCTGACGATCTTGTTCGTATACCGGGCGGTAACGTCGAACGGCGTACCCACCGGCATCACGAGCGAAGCGGTGGCGGTTTCCGACTCCAGGGTCGGGAAGAAAACAAAACGAGTCCAGCCGCTGGACACGAGCATGATCATGACAATCAGCACACCGGTAAACGACGCAAGCGTTGAATAACGGTGCTTTAAAGTGAATTCGAGGGCAGGTTTGTAGTACTTCAAAATCTTGGCTTCAAAACCATCCGCGAAGCGAATCTGCCAGGCGCTGAACCTGCCCATCTTCTCGCCCTGTTTCTTGAGTTTCACGTGTGCGAGATGCGACGGAAGAATGAATTTCGATTCGATTAACGAAAACAGCAATACGGGTATTACGACGAGCGGCACCGGCGCAAACCACGTGCCGAGCCTTCCTTCAATAAAGATCAGCGGCATGAACGCTGCGATGGTCGTAAAGATGCCGAAGGTCACCGGGATGGCGACCTCTTTGGTTCCATGAATCGCGGCCGACAGGCTGTTGTCGCCGGTTTGCATGTGCTTGTAGACATTCTCTCCGGTTACGATCGCGTCGTCGACGACGATGCCAAGGACGAGGATAAATCCGAATGCACTCATCATGTTCAGGCTGAGATCGAATATGTCCATAAGGACAAACGCGCCGAGGAAGCTGATCGGTATGCCGAGGAATACCCAGAATGAAATTGCCGGGCGCAGGAATAGTGTCAGCAGCAAGATGACGAGAATGCTTCCCTGCATCAGGTTGGTGCTCAGCAGGCCAAGCCTGTCCTTGAGACGAACCGATGCATCATCCCATGTGCTCAGTTCCAGTCCTGCCGGCAAAGTTGAATTGCGTTCTGCAACGTACTTTTTTACAGTTTCCGCGATCTTTATGTCGCTTTGGCTCCCGGTGCGCTTTACACCGATAAATGCCGCGTGCTTGCCGTTAAATGCCGTTTGTAGCGAGCTCTCCTCGAAGCCGTCCTGAACGTTCGCGATGTCACTGACGCGGACGATACTCCCGTCCGGATTTGTCTTTACAACGATCGACGCAAAGTCACTTCGGCGATACGCTTGTCCTTTCGAGCGAATCAGTACGTCGCCACCTTCGGTCCGGACATTGCCGGCAGACAGGTCTACTGAACTGCCCCGAATGGCATTTGCAATCTCGGCCAGTGTCACGTCAAATTCCCGCAGCCGGTCAGCAGATGCCTCTACTGCAATTTCGTACCGCCGAACTGAACGCAGTTCAGCCTGCGTTATTTCCTCGCGTCGCAATAGTTCATCGCGAATCTGTTCTGCGAACACGCGAATCTCATCTTCGCTGTAATCGCCGGCAACCACGACCTCGATGACATCGAATGTGCGCTGCGCAAGACTGATAATCGGTTTCTCGATATCACCGGGGAATGTGTTGATCGCATCGACCCGGCCCTTGATATCATCGAGCATCTCTCGCGCGTCATAGTCAGAATCCACTTCGATATTGACTGACGTGCTTCCCTCGACAGAGCGCGACACGATCCTTTCAATCCCCTGGATATCCTGAATCGCCTCTTCAATTCTTATCGCAACACCTAACTCAATATCCTCGGGCGTGGCGCCACGCAGGGGGACGCGAACCGAGATGGTGTCGGGGGTGAAATCCGGAAATACTTCCAGGCGAACGCCGCCGTTCAGTGCGACGAGGCCGCCAATAACGATCGATGCCATCAGTAGATTGGCGGCGACCGAGTTTCTCGCGAACCAGGAAATCATTGCGCTGTTCCTTCTTCCGGTTTACCCATCTTCTCGCCGTCTGCGGGCGGCCTGCCAGGGGCGCCGGCCCGGCGATTCGCGCCCTCGGCGCCAGCTATTGCTACCCGTATGCCAGAGGTCACCTGGCCGAGTGGCGTCGTTACCAGCTGATCGCCGTTCGACAGGCCGCTTTCAATAACGGCATCAACGTCGTTTTGCCAGGCAATGACAATGTCCTTGCGGCGCAGGAGTCCGTCCTCGACGACATACACGTAGCTTCCCTGGTAAATCGTATTGTTTGAAATGACCAGCGCGTTGTCGAGTTCAACGCCGGGTATTTCGGCAGTGACGTACTGGCCAATTTTCAGGGGCGAGCGTCCGTCCCTTGGTTTGCCGAACGGGTCGTCAATCTGTGCGATGACGTGCAGTTGCCGTGCAGATTCGTCGATTGCTCCCTCGGTGCGGACCAGCCTGGCGTTCCAGGAGTCGTCTCCAATCAGGTCAGAGCGAATCGTTACGTCAATATCGGCAACCTCACGAGACTCGGAAAAGCGAAAGCTCTCCGGTAAATCAATGAAACCCAGGTCGCGATTCCGCAATGGCAGGCGAATCTCGACAACGTCCGTGGCGTAGATTTCTGCAAGCTGCGTGTTTTGTGAAACCACCTGGCCAATGTCGACCAGCTTCCTCAGTACGCGCCCGGCAAATGGAGCGACAATCTGCGTGCGTTCGAGGTCCAGCTTGGCCTTGTTGAGAGCGGACTCCGCGGAACTTATTCGCGCTTTCGCCGCTTCGAGCTGGGGGATGCGCAGCACCAGGTCCGGCGCATCACCACTGTTGCCGAGTCGCTCCCAGTCCTCGCGGGCCTGGTTTGTCCTTGCCTCGGCTTCTGCCAGTGCCTGGCGGGCATCGGCCAGCGATGCCTCCGAAATGCGAACATCAGCCTCGTAGTCGCGCGGGTCTATGCGCGCCAGTACATCGCCGTTTTCAAAGAATCCACCGTTCCGAACGTTTTCATTGACGGAGATGATTTGTCCGCCAACCTGGGCGACCAGAATGCTGCGAGTCCGTGGCTGCACCGTGCCATAACTCTGCAGCCTGACCTGGTAATTGCCTGTCTCGACCGGCATGGTTTCGACCACCATCTGCGGGCCGGCAAATGGTTCGCGCTGTTGCGTATCGGGAGGGTTCATCCGAATCAGCATTGCGATGGCTATTAACGCGCCAAAAATGGCGACGGGTATCAGCTTTTTGCTTAAAGAGGTCATTGGAAATCAATACTCGGTCGAAAACTCGCCGCCCAAAGAAAGGAAAAGGGAAATTCTGTTTTGCAGCAACTGGTTTCTCAGCTGAACCACGGTTGCCTCTGCATCAAACGCCTGCCGTTGTGATTCCAGGACCGTTGTATAAGAGACCAGTCCCCGCTGATATTGTTCAAGCGCCAGTTCCAGCGCGGCCCGCGAATTGGTTTGTGCTTCAAGAAACGATTCATAACGCTGTTTTAGCGATGCACTTCGGGATATGGCATTTTCGACATCGGCGAACGCACGGTAAACCAGTTGCAGATACTGTTGTTCGGCCAGTTCGACACGCGCGGCTGCCTGGTTTTCGAATGCCCGTAGTCGGCCGGCATTGAACAAGGGTTGCGTCACGCCGCCCGCGATTGACCAGAAACTGTTATTGCTGTCGAGCAGGTCGGAGAATTCGAGCGAGGTTACGCCGCTGCTGCCAACCAGTGACAGGCTCGGAAAACGCGCTTTATGTGCCGATGCAAGATCGGCGTCGGCAGCCAGCAGGTTCAGCCAGGCTTCCTGCACATCGGGACGGCGAGTCAGCAGTTCCGACGGCAGTCCGGTTGGAAGCGGCTCGGTGATCACGGGCAACTGACCCTCGATTTCCATATGTCCGTCCGGATAGCGGGCTAGTGTGAGCTGCAGGTTGGTGACCGATTCGGAATAGGTCTGCTCCTGTTGGGCATAGCCTGCATTTTCACGTTCGACCTGGTTGCGAGCGAGGTAAAGATCGAGTGCGCTGTTGAGTCCCTGCCGGTAGCCGCTTGCAACAATATCGTGACTTTCGATCGCGATATCGAGGCGTCTCCTGGCAACTTCCAGCAACTGTTTCCCCTGCATGACGTCGAAGAAAGCGGCGGCTGTTGTCGCGGCAATGCTTCGTTCCGCGGATTGCAGGCTGGCACGTTGCGCCTCCAGGGCGAGCTGTGCTGCCTGTTGTTCCTTGCTCAGGCGTCCCCACAGGTCCACTTCCCAGCGGCCGTCAATGCCGGCGCTGAACGACTGCAATGTCGCGGCGGTCCCCTGGCTGCTTTCTGTGTGCCTCCGCGAACCGTCAATGGATACGTCGAGCGTCGGAAATCGATTCGCCCGGGTGATGACGACCGTCTGTTCTGCCTGGTAAAGGCGTGTCCGTTCCTGTGCCAGGGCATAATTGTTCGCAATCGCTTCCCCGACGAGGCCGCCCAGCAGGGGGTGGTCGAAGTTCTCCAGCCAGTTGAGCTCCACCGAACCCAGATCGCCACCACGGGCCCAGGCGGCCGGAAATTGCGGATCCGCGGTCTCCGGTGTAATAGCGGAGTGGCTGCAACCCGCGAGTGCAGCGATTAGTGCGAATGGAAAGTATTTTAAAAACAAAGAGTTACCCAATAGCAGGCAGCAGCGGGCTGCCAGACGGTAGACGGGCCGCTAGTATCCCAAGAACGGGCGCCGCAAAGAAGCGTTCTTATCGCTTCTTTACAAACTGCAACAATTAGTTACGTTCGAAAACGACCGTGCCGCCAACCACTGTTTTCAGAACCCGGGTGTCGCGAATCGACTCCGCCGGAATTGTGGTCAGGTCCCGGTCGAGCAAGACGAAGTCAGCGAGCATGCCCGGTTTCAGCATTCCCTTTAAGTCCTCTTCGAAAGACGCGTAGGCGCCGACGCTTGTGTACGCACGAAGTGCCTGCTCGACTGTGATTTTCTGCGCGGGAACCCAGCCATCGGGATTCGCTTCGTCCAGCGTCCGGCGCGTGACGGCTGCGTAGATACCTTCAATCGGTGTTGCCGGAGCGACTGACCAGTCGCTGCCGAAGGAGACGTGCGCTCCCGCATCGATAAGGGAACGGAAAGCATAGGTCGTTTTTGCTCGCTCCGGACCTATGACTTCTTCGGCCCAGCGTCCGTCGTCGATTGCGTGGTACGGCTGCATACTGGCAATGACGTCCTGGACCGCGAAACGTTCGATGTCTCCGGGCGCAATATGTTGTGCGTGCTCCATACGAAAGCGACGATCACGCTCGCCGTTGGCGTCGACCGCATCGAGATAGATTTCGAGCAGGTCGCGAATGGCGCTGTCACCGATCGCATGTACCATTACCTGCAGCCCGGCAGCATCGGCCCCGATGACCCACTCGCGCATGTCATCGAGTTCGTTAATCAGGAATCCTTTGTCCTCGGGTGCATCGGTAAATGGCTCGAGCATGGCCGCGGTATGCGAACCGAGTGAACCGTCCATGAATCCCTTTAGCCCACCGATACGAAGCCACTGATTGCCAGTACCGCGCTGTTCGACCTCGTCGCGCAGCCGCTGCCAGTCGCGCAGGGGCACGACGGAGTAGATCCTGGTGATGAGATCGCCCCTGATTTCCGCGCGCCTGTAGGTCGCGAGGCTGTCCCATCCGGCCATGTCATGAACGGACGTGACGCCGTTTGCTGCCACGTGTTTCATCGCGGCTTTCGCTTCGCGATCCAGCTTGTCTGCCGCCGCCTCGGGGATAGCCTCTTCAACCAGCAACATCGCATTGTCCTTCAGGATGCCGGTGGGGCGGCCGTCCTCGTAGCGGACAATTGTGCCGCCGTCGATGTCAGCGGAATCTGCATCGACACCGGCCAGTTCCAGTGCCATCGTATTGGCCAGTGCCATATGGCCGTCCAGCCGGTAAACCCAGACGGGGTTGTCGGGCGTGACGGCATCAATCCAGTCCCGGCGGGGCAGGTCACCGCCCCACAGCGTGTGATCCCAGTCGCCATACATAATCCATTCGCCGGGCTCTATGGTTTTGGCGAATGCACCGATGCGAGCCGAAAAATCCTCCGGCGTCGCGGCGTCACGAAGCTGAACTGACGCCAGGCCGGATCCCCCGGATATAAAGTGCACATGGGTATCGATAAAGCCCGGTACCAGCATGCTGCCCGGTACGGAAATTACTACGGTATCTTCGCCGATCAGCGAATCGACGTCGGCATTGGCGCCAACGACGATAATCTCGTCACCACGAGTGGCCAGCGCTTGTGCCCATGGTTGCTCGGTGTTACCCGTCCAGATGCGAGCATCCCTGACGACCAGGTTTGCGCTGGCCGGCTCCTCAGTCTGTGAGCACGCGGCAACGCCGCACGCAGCAATGATGGCCAATAAGGATGCAGTAGTACTTCGATTTAGCATGTTCATCCACGTAGTATACGTGGAGAACCTCTACCTGGTTATTATGACCGCATGAAACTGGATCGATTTCTCAGGCTCTCAGTCGGGCTGCTTATCCTGCTCGTCTTCATCATCGCAATCGCTGCGTTGCTGTTCGTCACCGAGTCGGCGCTGAACGTCTGGGACCGCCTGGTACAGGGGCCGCGCTTTATCCTCTACGGCTATGTCGCCGTAATGACGATCCTCATTATCATTGCCATCGGGCTGATTTTTCGCCTGGTTGTAAAGAGGAAAATCCTGCCCAAAGGCAAGACCGATCAGCCGCTGCGCAAAGTCGATATCGAGCAACGATTGCGCGAAGCAGAAAAATCCGGCGTTGATGTAACGGGCGCACAGGCAGAACTCCGGGAACTCGCTGCAAGGCAGGAAAGCGGTTCAATTCATTTGTGTTTCTTCGGCGAAATATCGTCAGGTAAAAGTTCTTTAATCAAGGCGCTCGTGCCGGACGCCGATGTTGCAATCAGCCCGGTCGGTGGATCGACGATCGATATTCGGCACTATCGGTGGCGCAATGAGCATGGCACACAAATCCTGCTAACCGATGTGCCGGGCACCGGTGGCCTGGAAGGTGAACTTGACAGGATCGCCGTCGAGGAGGCGCAGCGTGCACAGATTGTCCTCTTTGTCTGCGACGGCGATTTGACGCGCAATGAAAGCCAGGCAGTGCAATGGTTGTTGGCACTCGGCAAGCCCCTGATCCTCGTGATGAACAAGTCCGACCGATACAATCGCGACGAACAGGCGCTACTGATGGAACGATTGCTGGATCACCTGGGCGATCTCGGCAGTGAATTCGATCGCGACCAGGTGGTCGCCGTCAGCGCCGGCGGTAACGTTGACGTCATAGAACGAAGGGGTGGCAGCGAAACTGCAGTAAGGCGGCAGCAGCCGGCAGACATCGGCGTACTCGTTGTCGCGATCAATCGACTGCTTGAAAGCGAAGTAGCATCGCTCGACATACGCAGGGACAGGGCGGTTTTTCGGCTGGCTGCAGAAAAGCTCGCCGCGGCCGAAGGCGAGTATCGGGATTTACGCGCGCAGCAAATCATTCGAAGTTCGACTCGCAAGGCGGTTGTCGGCGCGCTCGCCGCAGTCAGTCCCGGCACCGATGTCATCATCCAGGGATACATTGGAACTGCGATGACCCGCGAATTGTGTAACCTGTTCGGCGCAGCGCCGCGCGACATAGACGTAGAGGATTTCCTTAACCTGAGCCAGAGCAGGGCAGGCAAGGCATTGCCCTTGAGTCTTGCCGTTGCCGGCAATGGCCTGAAGGCATTTCCCGGGGTCGGAACAGTCGCCGGCGGGCTCGTGCATGCGGTAGCCTACGGACTCATATTCGACGCGCTCGGTCGAAGCCTCGTCCTGACGTTAAAGAAACATGGCGAGCTCGACCCGGGAACGGCGGCGAAGGAATTCGAGGAAGGAATCAGTGAACATATTGAGGCGGGTGTTCGACAGGTTGCCAGGATGGCCCTGGACCAGTCAAAAACCAAAGACTGAGATCGGGACGAATGGTGGTTCGGCTCACCTCGATCTTGCTCGCGAAAGCCTGCGTGAACTGATCGATGATTCACGTCTGCCTCCCGGTGTCCGTGATGCGCTCGCACACGACTACGAATCTGTACAGGCAATGCTCGACAAGCTGCAGCACGGGCATCTGCATATTGCCGTGTTTGGTCGCGTCAGCACGGGAAAGTCTTCGCTCCTTAACGCACTGATCGGCGAAGAAAGATTTACGGTCAGCCCGCTGCATGGAGAAACGAAACAGAGCTCGATGGAGGCGTGGTCGGAGGTCAAAGCGGCTGGCGTTTACCTGATCGATACGCCGGGCCTCGATGAGGCGGGTGGCGAAGATCGCGAGGCGATGGCAAGGGAGGTTGCTCGTCGTTCGGACCTGGTTATCTATGTCATCGACGGCGACGTGACGGACTCTGAATTAAGCGCGTTAAAGACGCTTCTGGCGCAGGGACGACCCGTCGTTGTCGCGTTAAACAAGTCAGACCTCTACACAGCAACTGACCTGGAATCATTGCTCCTGACTGTGCGCAAGAAAACAACGGGCCTCGTTCAGCCGAAAGATGTAATTGCCGTTGCTGCGCAACCGCGGCCGCAGCAGGTCGTGGAAGTGGATGACAAGGGGCACGAAACGCAGTCCACCCGGGACCGATTGCCTGATGTCGAAAAACTTCGTCTGCGATTGTGGGAAATTGTTGAGAACGAGGGGAAGACGCTTGCGGCGTTAAACGCAAGCCTCTTCGCGTCGGACCTGAGCGACCAGGTCGGCAAAAGAATTCTCAATGCGCGCAGAGAGATCGGTGACAAGCTCGTTCGCACTTATTGTGTTGGCAAAGGCGTTGCGGTTGCATTCAATCCTGTGCCGGTTGCGGATCTGTTCGCCGCCGCTTTTATCGATGTCGGCATGGTAATGCATTTGTCAAAAGTCTATGACCTGCCAGTCAGTCGCAGGGAAGCCGGATCCCTCGTAAGCGTTATCGTTGCGGAAGCGGCGGCGCTAATGGGTACGGTCTGGGCGCTGCATTTTGTGTCGAGCGCATTGAAGGTTGGTACTGCCGGGCTCTCGACAATCGTTACTGCCGGTGCGCAGGGTGCGATTGCCTACTACAGCACCTATGTCGTGGGGCAGATAGCGGCCAAGTACCTTTCCAACGGCAAATCCTGGGGCGAGGGTGGTCCGAAGCGGGTTGTAAACGAGATTCTTGACAGCCTGGATCGGGACACCGTGTTGCGCGAGGCGAAAAAAGAAATCCAGGCAAAGCTTGGTATTCGCTAGTCGTTTACACATTTCGAGCGATGCCTCATGTAATCAGGCGCTCTTTCCCCGGAAGTTATCAGCGCTTTTTTCGTTGGCGCAATCTGCCAATACCATGGAGGATCGCTTCCGGCGCCGGAATGATCGCCGATCACAGTCCCGAACCGGTTAGGGGAGCAAAAATGCAGTATTGGCCATTGATCATCTTTGGCTGGCCCAGCGCGATCACTGGTCTCACGCTGCAGGTCGCGGGTGTAGCGTGGCGAAATGCCGGGCTGTCAGTATCGGGAGCCATAATTTCGCTCGGGTTCTGCAGTTATCTTTTGCTGAGCCCGCCGCCATTCCGCTGATTCGGCATCGTCGCGATCGTGAGTAATTTCCTCAGTGTCGTTGCCGTCAGAAATCGTGCAGCGTACCTCGGAACGTCTTCACTGGCTCCGTTCGTTATTATCGTGGGCTACCTGGCTGCCAGGGTAATGACTCAGTAGAGGCTTGCCACGCGGCGGCACTACCAGACGCTGCCAAGCGCAACCCTGATCGCCTCTCCGCTGACACCGCTCGATTCCTCGCTGGACAGAAACGCGATTAGTTCGGCGACTTCAAGTGCGGTGGCAACGCGGCCCGCCGGGTAGAGTTCGGCACGTTCCTCCCACACCTGGTCGGTTGTGATATTGCGGTCTTTGGCTTCCTGCAGGGCCGAACGCTCCGCCATTTCCGTGCGAACCCAGCCAGGCAGGACGGCGTTCGAGGTAACGCCGAAAGCGCCACCGTCCTGCGCCACCGAACGCATCAGTCCAATCAGTCCATGTTTGGAGCTGTTGTAGGCGCTGCCGGCGTGTTCGGCTACGATGCCTGCAGTCGAGCTGGTGTAAACAACGCGTCCGTAACCGCGTTCGGTCATCCCTTTCACGATCAACTTCGAAAGATGAAACGGGCCGTCGAGATTAATCCGCATCGTTTCATCCCAAACGTTTGTTTCCTGCTCCCAGATGACGCGCTCGTGGGCGGAACCAATACCGTGGTTACAGACAAAAATTTCAATGGGTCCGATACGATTTTCGGCCTCGTCAACGGCACGCGTGCATCCTTCCGGTGTTCCAAGGTCTGCGACGACATACTCGAGACCGACATCGGCCAGTTCCCGTTCGGTGCGGGCGACACAGATTACTTTCGCCCCTCTCGCAGCCAGCAACTCGGAAGTTGCACGACCAATGCCGCGACCTGCGCCTGTGACCAGTGCCACGCGGCCCTCTACTCCTGACATGTTGCAGGTCCTCCACCCGGATATCCGGGGACAGTATATAGAATCGCTTGTTCGGATCTATTGGACGGCGGGTCTGTTGGAACGTCCGATATGCCACAGGCTCCAGGGAGCCCAACAAAAAATCAGCGGGAGCACTGTCCAGAATGGCGTCTCGTCGATGAACCAGCCGGCAGCGAAGGGAATAAGCGCTTACCGACGCCTTCGGTTCCGCGGGGCGATTCGGCAGATACACGGTACGCTGCGTGGCGGAAAGTTGACCATTTTGGACCTAACTCACTGATATCAAAATTATAAATCTGTATGATCGGCTCCAGTTAAACTCTGGCGTCCCGTGGGATATCGATCAATGTCCGAAACAAAGTCTGGTTCTGCCAAATTCTGGGAAGAGATCCAGCGACGCAAGGTCGTGCGTGTGTTTGTTGCCTACCTGATCGTTGGTTGGTTGCTTATTCAGATTGCCGATGTCACCAGTGAGCCGCTGCGCCTGCCTGAATGGTCCAACACGCTCGTGATATGGCTCGTAGGCCTGGGTTTCCCCATAGCGATCATCCTGGCCTGGATATTCGATGTCACTCCGAAGGGCCTGGAAATTACCGATTCCGCCGACAACGAATCCCCGTCGCAGGCCACTGATTCCTCGATCGCCGTGCTGCCCTTTGTCAACATGAGCGGCGACCCGAACAACGACTATTTCAGCGATGGCCTTTCGGAAGAACTGTTAAACCTGCTGGCACGTTTGCAGTCGTTGCGCGTCTGTTCGAGGACCTCATCGTTTGCCATCAAGGGCCAAAACCTGGATATGCAGACAATCGCAGCACGCTTAGGCGTGCGCTATGTCCTTGAAGGCAGTGTGCGTCGTTCCGGCGATAAAGTTCGCATAACTGCCCAGCTTATAGATGCCATTGATGACTGCCACCTGTGGTCCGAGACTTATGACCGGCAGCTTAAGGATATATTCGTCGTGCAGGATGAGATCTCCAGCCACATTTTCGAGTTACTGAAGCTCTCCCTTACTGATGCAGAGCAGCGCGCGATTCAGCCGACCACCGAAAATGTCGAAGCACTGGATTGTTATCTTCGGGGCCGCGACCTCTATCATCAAACGGGATCGGGGCACCTCGCGACGGCGCTGGATGAATTCAGGAAGGCTATTCGAATAGACCCCCGGTACGCGCTAGCCTGGGCGGGCCTTACCTACATCTTCGTCGATATGTACTGGTACAAGCACAAGAGTCAGCTGTGGATCGAAGAGGCAGACCGGGCCAGCCGCAAAGCGGTTGAGCTTGCGCCACATATTTCGGAGTCTCATGCGGCACGAGGTCAGGCACTGCGGCTCGCGGAGAAGTTTGCGGAAGCTGAGGAGGAATACAGGAAAGCGATTGCCATCAATCCGCATCTTTTCGAACCCATTCACTTTTATGCGCAGATGGCACGCAGCATCGGCAATACTGAACGCGCAGCAGAGCTGTTTACACAGGCGGCCCGCGTCCGTCCTGAAGACTACCAGGCTATTGCAGTCGCGATTGATATGTACGACAAGCTTGGAAAATCAGACCGCGCAAAGGAAGCAGCCGAAATGGCCGTTAGCAGGGCGGCCCGCGCAATCGAACTGAATCCTGTCGATTCCCGTGCTTACATTCTTGGCGCCGGTGCCTGGCAACGGCTGGGCAATACGAAAAAGGCGCTCGAGTGGGTGGATGAAGCACGCAGAATCAGTCCAACGGATAGTGGCGTTTATTACAACGCCGGATGTATTTATGCCCTGTTGGGAGAATCGGATCACGCACTCGACTTGCTGGAGAAGGCCGTAAACCTGGGTGCCGGCAACAAGCGTTATTATGAAACCGATATTAACTTCGACAGCATTCGCGAACATCCGCGATTCAGGAAACTGCTTGAACGACTGTAATGAAACCGGCCACGGCGAAGCGCAATGAAAAAATCTGGGCAACGATAAGTGACATCCCGGAAGGTTGTGTGGCGAGCTACGGACAAATCGCCGAGATCGCCGGAATCAGGCGTGGCGCACGCCAGGTTGGCTATGCGCTTCGTCATTTGGCCAGGGGGAGCAAAGTGCCCTGGTATCGGGTAATCCAGGCGTCCGGCAAAATTGCGTTCAATGCAGGCAGCGATGCATTCAATGAGCAGAGTAAACGACTTTTATCGGAGGGCGTTGCGATTCGGAACGGTCGCATCGACATGAAAAAATACCGCTGGCAGCCGGATCTCGATGAACTCCTGTGGAAGCCGAGCGCAGCCTGGGACGATGACCAATGAAGCGCAAATTGCGTTCGCTTTATATCACCTATCTTCTCGACGACCGAAGCATCGCCCTGCGGCGAATGGTCTTCGAGTGTTGGCGCGTTTTGACCTTCAGGAAGAGAGAGGTTTCCGTTTTCCTGCAACTCGACGATCCGTATTCGTACCTGCTGTGCCATTACCTCAAGCACGTCATGACGCGTTACCAGAAGGTCACATTTCGCTTCTATCTCTGCCAGGCTTTGCGCGGTGAGTATATGCCCCAGCCGGCGATGCTGACGGAGTATTCGATGGCTGACTGCATTCTGTTGGCGCAGGAGTTCGGTATTCCGTTTCTGGATGTTGGTGACACGCCAGCCGTTGAACATCGACGATCACTGCTCGAGTTTCTTGCGGCAGAGCAGGAAGACGAGGATTTTGGCGACACCATTATCAAGGCGATAACGCGTTACTGGCGAGGCGATGCTGAAGGCCTGTCGCGAATGATGGGCCGGACCTACGGTGAGACTGCCGAGACGAATGTCCTTGTCGGCAAGAACCAGCTCATGTTGCGCAAGATGGGTCACTACAGTTGCGCCACGATGTATTACGCGGGCGAATGGTACTGGGGAGTCGATCGGCTGCATTATCTCATCGAGCGTTTTGACAAACAGGGGCTGAATCGATTCAGGGAGCCGATACCCGAGCTGGCATCACTCGAGCAGGCGACCCATTTCAATCTGCCTGCGACAGTGCCGGTCCGGGCGGGATCATTGCCGCCGCTCGAAATGTTTCACTCTTTTCGCAGCCCTTACTCTTACATTGCACTGAAGAGTGCGTTCGAGATTGCGGATGCTTTCGGGCTGAAGCTCGAAGTGCGCCCAGTGTTGCCGATGATCGCGCGCGGCGCTGCCATGCCAAAAAGCAAATTGCTGTACATCGTCAGGGATTCAAATCGTGAGGCCCGGCGCCACGAAGTACCATTCGGCAGAATCGCCGACTCGGCAGGAGCCGGTGCTGAGCGCTGCATTGCCGCTTTTTACTACGCAAAGCAGGAGGGACGGGAGCGCGACTTCCTGGTCGAGGCGGGTAAAGCAATATTTGCGGAAGCGATCGACGTAGCAACGGATGAGGGAATGCAGATTGTTGCCGAGCGATCGGGCCTTTTCTGGCCAGACCTGCACGAGGCAATGAAGGATGAAGGATGGCGCAATGAGGCAGAATCGAACCGGGAAATGTTGACGAACGCCGGTCTGTGGGGCGTACCCACTTTTAAAATCGGCGAGCAAACGTTCTGGGGGCAGGACCGCGACTGGTTGATGGCGCGAAAAATAGAAGACCTGTGTCATGGTGGCGAGGGCATCATGATATGACCCTGCCGACAGTGATATTTTCTCACGGTCAGGAAAGCGGTCCGTGGGGAACAAAAATTCGTGCGATGGCTGACACTGTAAGGGCGATGGGGTGCGAGGCTGACAGCATTGACTACCAGGGCATCGGCGACCCCACGGAGCGGGTCGAGAAGCTGGTCGATTCATGTCAAAACATTTCCGCTCCAATCGTTCTGGTCGGATCCAGTATGGGCGGTCATGTTGCGACGGCTGCGGCTGCGCGCGTCGACGCCGTCGGCCTGTTCGTTCTCGCTCCGGCGTATTACATGCCCGGTTACGAAGAGCTGACCCCGGATGCGCCGGACATTCCAATCAGCATTGTGCACGGTTGGCATGATGATATTGTCCCGGTCGAAAGCAGTATCCGTTTTGCGCGTAAATGTAGCGCGACATTGCATATTGTTGACGGAGATCACCGACTCACCGGCAATATTGATGAGATAAACTACTTTCTGGCCCGGTTTATTCGCGGTTTAGCCGAAGATTGAGAGGAGCATCATGATGAAAACACTGGTCGTAGTCCTGCTGTCGTTGCTGATGTTCGGTTGTTCGTCCGGCGAATCAGAGTCTCGTGAAGAAACCATCGGCAAGGAAATCGCTGATGACTACAATGCGGCAATGGACAAGGCGCAGGATGTCGAGGCGAAGTTGAAAGAGCAGCAGGAAAAGGTGGAAGAGGCGCTTCGAACTCAGGATCCGTGACGAACAAACACCGACAAACCGGTGAGGCCCGGCGTCGGGTCGGTAATAACCCAGGTTGGAATAGCGCGCATGTAATCGCGATAGCGGTTCTTGTCCTCGAATCGTGATCTGAATTCAGAACTTTGAATCTGTTCTATGCACGAAGGAACAATGCCGCCGGCAATATAGACGCCACCAAAGGCACCGGTGATCAATGCAAGGTCCGCAGCGGCACTGCCAAGAAACCTGAAGAATTGCCTGAGTGTTGCCGCACACGACGGGTCGGTGGCATTCGTCGTGATCTCTTCAGAAGTCCGAAGATCGACGTTGTGCATTGCGCTGTGCAAAGAGATCAAACCGGGCCCTGATAAAATACGTTCTGCTGAGCAGTGACCGAACCGATTGCGGAATTTTGCAATGATCGCGTCTTCTTTTTCAGTGCGTCCGGACACCGTTATGTGTCCTCCTTCCCCACTCATCACGGCGCCGCCGGCGATATGGCTGATCCATGCTGACATTCCCAGGCCGCTGCCGGGCCCGAGCACTGCGATATTGCCTTTCCGGTATTGCGTTGCTTTGCCAATTTCGATTCTTTGGCTGTTATCGAAGTGCGGCAATGCGTAAGCGATCGCGTGAAAATCGTTGATAATTTCAGTCCGGTCGACCCCTATCCGGTCATTGATTTCGTTGCGACTGAATTGCCAGTCGCGATTGCACATCTGAACTTCGTCACCGTGAATGGGTGCCGCGACGGCAATCGCGCAAGCTGCCGGCTGTACATCGATTTCTGCGAGATAACTGTCCAGGATATCCTGCAACGAAGCTGCGTCGTCGTTTCGATAGTGGCGGACAGCGGTACGCTCATATAGCGGGGGCGCAATCAGTGCGCAGCGACTGTTGGTCGCCCCGACGTCGGCGATGATCCAGCTCGATTTATGGTTTGTTCCGGTCATATGGGTGACAGCATCACCGCGCATTCCAAAAAAATCAATGGTTTGCGATGCGCTGGAAACGGGTAATATTGGCGTCCGATGAACGTGACGCAACATTTATTAACCCCGTGGTACTGGTTTGCGGGGAAGCTGTTCGGCCTCTGGGCCAGGCCCGCCGTGCAGCCGGAGGCGCCTGCAGAGCTCCTGGCCGGTAGTGATGCGCCTGTCTGCTATGTGCTTGAGACCGGTGGCCTGGCGGATACGCTGGCACTACAGAGATTATGTGCAATTCATAATCTTCCCGTGCCGACTGATTCGCTGGATTACTGCGGGATAAGTGAAAGTCGTCGCGTTATCGTACTGAATCGTTCGAGTGGTTTAATCTTTCGCCGTCGAACGGTGACGGGTTCCATGCGTTTGAAGCGACTGGTTGACGCCAGCATCGAGGCCGGTGGAAAAGAGTTACTGCTCATACCTGTCGGTATCTACTGGGGACGATCGCCGCGGAAAGATCATTCCTGGTTGTCAGTGCTCTTCTCCGAGCACTGGGATGTCGCCGGACGCACGCGAAAATTCTTCACCACTATTTTCCAGGGTCGGAACACACTGCTTCGATTCAGTCATCCATTGCCGCTGAGTTCAATTGTCCATGACGGTCTCGAGTCCGAGGTCGCTTTTCGAAAGGTTTCAAGGATTCTGCGCGTACATTTTCGGCAGCGGCGAATCGCAACACTTGGTCCGGATTTATCTCATCGCCGCACGTTGCTCAACGACGTAATGAATGATCCGGCTGTTCGTGCGGCAATTGATGCAGAAGCCGGCGATAGTCGCGTCAAGCTGGAGAGGGCTCGACAAAAAGCCCGCCACTATGCGCGAGAGATAGCCGCTCACATTTCCTATCCGACAGTGCGGGTAGTGGAGCGATTTCTCGGCTGGGTATGGAATAAAATTTATGATGGTCTCGAAGTGCAGCATGTCGAAATCCTGCATGAAGAGGCCAAGCACAACGAAATTGTCTACGTTCCCTGTCATCGAAGCCACGTCGATTACCTGCTGCTCAGTTACATCGTTTACCACCAGGGCCTCAGCCTGCCGCACGTAGCCGCTGGTATTAATCTCAACATTCCATTCGTTGGCGGAATTTTGCGTCGTGGTGGCGCTTTCTATTTGCGGCGAACCTTTAAAGGCAACCGCCTTTATGCAGCAGTGTTCAACGCTTACCTCAAGCAGATTCTCGAGCGCGGCCATTCGATCGAATATTTCGTTGAAGGCGGGCGCAGCCGCTCGGGCCGGTTGCTCGCTCCGAAGGCCGGCATGCTCGCGATGACGGTTAATTCCTACGTCAGCAACCCACGCGTCCCGGTCGTTTTCATCCCGGTCTATTTCGGCTACGAAAAGCTCATCGAGGGAAGTTCTTTTATCTCCGAGATGGGCGGTGCCGCCAAGCAAAAAGAGTCCCTGTTCGGCCTGGTTCGTTCGATCAGGGCGCTGCGTGAGTACTTTGGAAAGGTCTATGTAAACATCGGCGAGCCCGTCCGGCTCGATGCGTTGCTCGACCGCCATAATCCGGCCTGGAGAGAAAGCCCGGACGGGGAAGATGAAAAGCCCACCTGGCTGAGCCATGTAATTGACGAACTCGGCGACACGGTGATGACAGAGATTAATTCGGCGGCCGCGGTGACGCCAATCAGTCTCCTGGCTTTTGCGCTGCTGGCCACACCAAAGCAATCAATGGGAGCGCAGGAGCTCGCGGCGCAGATCAATCTCAGCGTAAGACTTTTGAATCGTTTCAAGTATTCGAAGCTTGTGACGGTACCGGACTGGAGCGCCGAGGATGTAATCGATCATGGCGAAAAGCTGGATGTGATCAGTCGAACTGCTCATCCACTCGGCGATGTCATCAGCATGGCCGAGCGCGAAGCGGTGCTGATGACCTATTTCAGAAATAACATTCAACACCTGTTTGCCGTGCCCGCGTCGATTGCCTGCTGCTTCATCCAGGGACGCAGGCTGGCTCACAGTGAATTGCAGCGACTTGTGCGAATGATTTATCCCTTCATGAAGAAGGAGCTCAGGTTGCAATGGGACTATGACGAGATAGACGGAGTTACGACTGCCGCGATCGAGGCGCTCATAGACGAGAAAATTCTCAAGCGTAAAGGTGAGATGCTCGTCCGACCGAAAACCGGATCTGCTCCGGCGTTTCAATTGCTCATGCTTGGGCAGGCGATGGTGCCGATGCTGCAGCGTTTCTACCTCGTAATTGCTCTGCTGGACAGAAACGGATCCGGTACCTTGTCGCGGGCGAAGCTGGAGGGATTGTGCCAGCAGAGTGCGCAGAGGCTCTCGATGATCTACGGCCTGCACTCGCCTGATTTTTTCGATAAAGCGCTTTTCCATGATTTTATTCACACGCTGCGGGAAGAAAATGCGGTGCGGCGCAATGAGGCCGGTTTCCTCGAATTTGGCGACGAAATCAAACGTATAGGCGAGGATGCGAGGCTTGTCCTGGGCGAGGAGATTCGCCACAGTATCCTTTCTTTAACGTTTTCAGGGCCTGGTTTCGATCGATTATGAAAGTCGTCTCTTTTTATCGTTTCACCGATATTGATGACCCGAAAAGACTTCGGGGTCGGCTGAAGACGCTTTGCGAGCGTGCCGGTCTCCTTGGCACCGTACTCGTCGCAAACGAGGGAGTGAACGGTACGCTTGCCGGAACGACGGACGCCGTGCAGTCGATATTTGACTGGTTGCACGACGCCTTGTCGCTGGCCGAGCCCCTTGAGGGTCGATGGACCGAGGCTGATGAGGCGCCTTTCAGGCGCATGCGGGTCAAAGTAAAAAAGGAAATCGTCACGCTCGGGCGACCGGACATTCGGCCGGACCGGAAGACCGGCAAGCATGTAGGCGTAGATGAGTGGAATGCGCTGATCAGCGATCCGGAAACCCTGGTCATTGATACGCGTAACCAGTATGAATTTGAGGTCGGCACGTTCCGCAATGCCGTCGATCCGCAAACCGACAGTTTCCGCGAGTTTCCCGACTACGCGGAAAAGCTGTGTGAAACGGATCGAAACCGGCCGCTCGCGATGTTTTGCACCGGGGGCATTCGCTGTGAGAAGGCTACCGCGCTGATGCTGGAACTCGGCTTCAGCAATGTCTATCACCTGCAGGGCGGGATCCTCAAATACCTTGAGGATGTTCCCGACGACAAGAACCTCTGGGAGGGAGAATGCTTCGTGTTCGACACCAGGGTGGCGGTAGATCGTGACAGGGCCGAAGGCGGCTATGTGCAATGCCATGCCTGTCGACGACCATTGAGTTCCGCCGAAATGGAGTCACCCGCCTACAGGGAAGGCGTGTCCTGCCCTAAATGTATTGATACGCTTGAGGAAGAACGTGCTGAGCGACTCGAGGAACGACGGAAACAGGTTGCGCTGGCCAGCGAACGCGGCGAAAAACATATCGGCGCTCATCTCGACTGACGGAGCGGGTATCACCTGCAGGCTCTTTGCTCATCACCTCCTCGGAGATCCAGCCGCCGGATATTGTGACCTGGGTAGTTACCTGTCTTGCCAGCAGCGTCTAAACTCTCTACTGTGACACCTGAGGATGGGTGATTTTGACGAAAGCTGCTAAAAATCAAACGCTTGTAACGACGTGGGGTCGAATCGTCCTCGGGGCGTTTGTGTTTGGGTGGCTGAATGCTGCTGCTCAACCCTGCATGATGGCCATCGAGCTGGCCGCAGAACCGGCGGCCCAGTCTGCCCATGCCGGTCACGGCATGCACCAGGATGATCCCGATGCGGCCCAGGGAGGTGGCAGTAATTGCGGGCATTGTCCACCGGCGGGTGCGGGCGGTCATCAAAGTGCCTGCGCGACAATCCAGGCGGCGGATTGCGATGATTCCTCGAGCGCCAGCGTCGATTCCCGGCAACTCGAGTTCAAACTCAAATATACCCCGGGCATGTTCGCAATTTCACAAGGGCCGCCCATCGAAAGGTCTTTCAGACCAGACTCCTCTTTTGCACCGCCTGCCTGTGTAAGTCCCAGGTTTGCCAATGGTCCATCCTCCAGACTGCGTTACTGCGTATTTTTGAAATAGCGATCTTTCTTTCGTAATTCGTTTTCTCGAATACCGAAGAAGGAGATCGTTTGATGTTGTCTATTTGGGGGCAGCAGCCCCGTCGAAATAACAAGTACCGTAAAATTTGCGGTCCGGTGATGCCGGGTCGCTATCGTGCCTTGTTGCTGTTTCTTGTTCTGTTCATATCTGGTGCCGCGGCAGGGCAGGCTATTCCCCTGACGCTGGCAGAAGCTGAGCGACTTGCCCTCGAAATGGAGCCGGGACAGTCTGCATTGCTGGCCCGTGCAGAGGCTCTCGATGCGGAGTCGACGGCCGCTGGCCAATTGCCGGACCCCACGATGCGTATCGGGTTGGCCAACTATCCGCTGGAGTCCGGCGGATTTTCAACCGAGGGCATGACGCAGGCGCAGCTTGGATTCCGGCAATCCTTTCCTCCCGGGAAGACTCGTGAGCTCAGTGCGCACCGATTTGATTCACTGGCGCTGGAGATGAGAGAGAGCGCTGACGGTCGTGCGCGCGAGGTACGCAGTGCCGTTCGGCGCGCCTGGCTCGAGACATTCTACTGGCAGCGGACACAGGTTATTGTCGATCAGTCGCGGCCGTTTTTCGAGGATCTTCTGACAGTCACGCGCGACATGTATTCAGTTGGCCGAAAAAACCAGCAGGACCTCCTTCGGGCGGAGCTGGAGCTAAGCCGCATCGATGACAGGCTTATCGATATCGGGAGTCGCCATGCGAAATCGATCGCTTCACTGTCCCAATGGATTGGTAGTGCATCGAATCGACCGGTAGCCGACAGGCTGCCTGGCTGGACTCAGGTTCCGGCGCTGGAATTACTGCATGGCAATCTTTTGCAACATCCCGCGCTGAAAGCAGCTGAAGCGCGCGTTGACGCGTCGAAGGCCAACGTCGATCTCGCTGAGGAGCGATTCAAGCCCGGTTGGGCAATGGACCTCGGCTATGGCCATCGTGACGGGACATTGTCCAATGGTGATCCGCGTTCGGATTTCATCAGTCTTTCGGTGACGATGGATATGCCGTTTTTCCGAAAAAATCGGCAGGACCGCAAACTGGCTGCCGCATTGAGTGAGCGCCGTGCTGTCTCGGCCTCGAGAGAAGAGCTGTTGCGACGCCTTGATAGCCAGCTGGAAGCAGAGTATGTCCAGTGGCGTGAGCTATCACGACGTATTGATCTGTACGAAAAGCAGATTTTGCGGCAGGCGAGCGACAGTGCACAGGCTTCACTGGTTGCCTATCAAAGTGATGCAGCAGATTTTGCTGACGTCATGCGAGCCTATATCGACGACACCAATTCAAAGGTGGAATACACACGCCTGCAGGTTGAACGTGCGAAGAGCTATGCCGTTATTGCTGATCTCGGAGGAATTCTCCAATGAATAAAAAACTGTGGACCACTGCCGCGATAATTGCCGCGGTTGCGATTGGTGTCCTGGTCGGGCGATCGTTTCCACCTGGGAGTAACGCAGAAACTGCGGTCCCCGTCGAGCGGCCAATACTCTACTGGGTTGCGCCAATGGATCCGGATTTTCGACGCAATGAGCCGGGAAAGTCTCCGATGGGAATGGATCTTGTGCCGGTGTACGCGGATGAAGCTGCTGAAAGTGATCCGGCAATTGTGTCGATCGATCCTCTCGTCGTTAATAATCTCGGCGTAAGAACGGTGCCGGCCGAGCGTGGCCCCCTGGCACGCCGGGTCGAGACAGTGGGCTACGTCAGTTATGACGAAGATACGTTGCAGCACATTCATAGTCGCGTTGACGGCTGGATCGAAATGCTGGCGGTCAAGGCCGCAGGCGATCCGGTCAGCAGCGGGCAACTGTTGTTCGAGCTCTATTCGCCCACACTGGTCAATGCGCAGCAGGAATACCTGGCTGCCTTGAGCGGCGGCAACTCGGTGCTTATCGGCGCGTCGCGCGAGCGTTTGCGGTCCCTTGGCGTCGCGGGCAGTGAAATCGAGCGACTTGAGCAGCAACGCAAGGCCAACCGACTGGTCAGGGTATTTGCGGAGTCGGACGGCTACGCAGCTGAACTGGGCGTTCGCGAAGGCATCTACGTCACACCGTCAACAGAGATCATGTCACTGGCCCGGCTTGATCCCGTCTGGGTGCTGGTGGAGGTTTTCGAACGCCAGGCCGCCTGGATCCGGCCCGGTCAACAGGCCGAAGTGGAGCTCGATTATTTGCCGGGCCAGAGCTGGCAGGGCACCGTCGACTACATTTACCCGGCACTCGATCCAACGACACGCACACTCAAAGTCAGGCTGCGCTTCGACAACGAATCGCACGCACTGCGACCAAATATGTTCGCCCGTATCAGCATATTTGGTTCGGAAACCGATCCTGTCGTGCACGTGCCGCGCGAGGCGCTCATTCGCGGCGGCGTGGTTAACCGTGTCGTGAAGGCACTCGGAAAAGGGAGATTCCGGGCACAGCCAGTCGATATCGGCATCGAGTCGGGAGATCGGGTGGAGATTCGAGCGGGCGTTGCCGAAGGCGACCTGATCGTTACTTCCGGTCAGTTTTTGATCGACTCGGAGTCCAACATTGAATCAGCGCTGTCACGTATGGATGAGGATTCGTCAGTCGAATTACCAAGGCGCGTACAAATCGGCGCGGTAGTTCGAGGTACTGACGTTGCAGAATCAAAAATTACACTGCAGCACGATTCCGTTCCCGAGTGGTCATGGCCTGCCATGACGATGTTGTTCGATGTCGCCGATTCATCATTGATTCAGGGCTTGCAGGATGGTCAGTCCGTGGATGTCGTGATCGAAAAATTTGCTGATGGCCGCCATCGGATCATTGAAATCCTGCCGGGGACCGGGCCCAAAATGCCTGCCGAAAACGAATCGGGGTCAATGGAGCAAAACGATCATGACATGAAGCCCGGCGAGGAACCGCAGACAGATCACTCGGGTCATGACATGAAGCCCGGCGAGGAACCGCAGACAGATCACTCGGGTCATGACATGGAGATGGACGAATGATCGCCGGCCTTATCGTCTGGTCAATCAGGAACCGGGTGTTGGTGCTGCTGGTGAGCGGGCTTCTTGTCGTTCTCGGGCTTTACGCTGTGCGAGAGACGCCAATAGATGCGTTGCCCGATCTCTCCGATGTGCAGGTCATCATCAAGACTTCGTTTCCAGGGCAATCTCCACAGGTTGTCGAGGACCAGGTTACCTATCCGCTATCGACCGCGATGTTGTCTGTACCGAAAGCTGTCACGGTTCGCGGGTACTCGTTTTTTGGTGACTCGTTCGTCTATATCATTTTCGCAGACGGTACCGATCTCTATTGGGCCCGATCGCGTGTCCTCGAGTACCTGAGCCAGGTTGCCGGCCAGCTTCCGGATAACGCGAAACCGATGCTCGGGCCGGATGCCACCGGCGTTGGCTGGGTCTTCGAATATGCGTTAGTCGACAGAACGGGCCAGCATGATCTGTCGCAGCTGCGGAGCATCCAGGACTGGTTTCTGAAGTACGAATTACAAACCGTGCCCGGTGTCGCTGAAGTGGCCACTATTGGCGGCATGGTCAAGCAATACCAGGTTGTTGTTGATCCCGACAAGATGCGCGCGTTCGATATTACGTTGGCGGAAGTTCGACGTGCGATTCAGGCAGGCAACCAGGAGGCCGGGGCATCGGTCATCGAAATGGGCGAGGCCGAGTACATGGTTCGTGCGTTTGGCTACCTGCAGAATATCGACGATCTGTCACAGATTCCGCTGGGTGTGAGCGGAATTGGTACACCCATTGTGTTGTCCGACCTGGCCGACATCCGGCTCGGCCCGCAGATGCGCAGGGGCATAGCGGAACTCGATGGCGACGGTGAGGTCGTCGGTGGCGTCGTAGTGATGCGCTGGGGAGAGAACGCATCGAAGACCATCGAAGCGGTGAAAGCGCGTCTCAGCGAATTGCAGCAGAGCCTTCCCGACGGAGTCGAGATCGTGACGACGTATGACCGTTCGTCACTGATTGATCGAGCCGTTGAAACATTGCAGGGAAAACTCATCGAGGAATTCCTGGTTGTGGCGCTGGTCTGTGCTGTCTTTCTGTTTCACCTGCGCTCCTCGCTGGTGATTGTTGTGAGTTTGCCGATAGGCATACTGATCGCGTTTATTACGATGAGGGTGCAGGGAATAAATGCCAACATCATGTCACTCGGCGGAATCGCAATAGCAATAGGCGCGATGGTTGACGCCGCGATTGTGATGATAGAAAACCTTCATAAGCATATTGAGAAGGAGGCGCTGACAAACGAAAACCGGTGGCGGATTGTCGGTGCTGCGGCCAGCGAAGTCGGCCCGCCGCTATTCTTCTCGTTACTGATCATTACGCTGAGTTTCTTGCCGGTGTTTACGCTCGAGGCGCAGGAAGGACGACTTTTCGCACCGCTGGCGTTTACCAAAACCTACGCAATGGCAGCCGCCGCGGGACTCTCCGTCACGCTGGTCCCCGTTCTTATGGGCTATTTCATTCGCGGCAAGGTGACACCCGAGGGCAGGAATCCGGTCAATCGTGCGCTGATTGCCGCTTACCGACCCGTTATCCGGGGCGTCATACGATTTCCCAGGGCGACTGTCGCGGGCGCGGCGATCGTCCTGCTGGTTGGTCTTTGGCCAGCAACGCAACTGGGGTCCGAGTTCATGCCACCACTGGACGAGGGCGACCTCATGTACATGCCGACCACCTATCCGGGCGTGTCGATCGATAAGGCACGGGAAATTCTTCAGCATACCGACAAGCTGATTCGAACCGTCCCCGAGGTCAGCAAGGTGTTCGGAAAAATCGGTCGGGCAGATACGGCAACTGACCCGGCTCCGCTGACGATGATCGAAACGGTAATCCAGTTAAGACCGCGAGAGGAATGGCGCGAAGGCATGACGCCGGAGCTGCTGCGCGCCGAACTGGATCGAATCGTCAGGTATCCGGGTCTTACCAATGCCTGGGTCATGCCGATCAAGACACGCATCGATATGCTCGCCACCGGTATCAAGACACCCGTCGGCATAAAAGTTGCGGGTCCTGATCTCGCTGTCATTGAAAGAATTGGTCGTAACCTCGAGCGCATCCTTGCCGACGTGCCGGGTACTGCATCGGTTTACTCGGAGAGAGTCGCGGGAGGGCGCTATGTCGATGTTGATATCGATCGGCAGCGCGCGTCGCGCTTCGGACTGAACATCAGCGACGTTCAGGATATCGTGCGCACTGCCGTGGGCGGCGTGAACGTCACACAGACTGTCGAGGGTCTTGAGCGCTATCCGGTTAACCTTCGCTATCCGCAACGATTCCGGGATTCTGTTGAACAGTTGAAGCTTCTGCCAATCGTCACGCCGCAGGGCGCGCGGATTGCGCTGGCCGACGTTGCGGACGTGAGGGTCACTGATGGTCCGCCACTCATCAAGAGTGAAAATGCTCGTATTAACGGCTGGACCTATATCGATATTGCCGACCGTGATCTGGGCTCATATGTAGCAGATGCAGAACGGGCCGTAGCTGACCAGGTTGACTTGCCCCCCGGCTACTCACTCGCGTGGTCGGGTCAATATGAGTACATGGTTCGCGCGAAAGAGCGGTTGGCGCTTGTCGGGCCGATTACGCTGGCAATCATCATCCTGCTTCTCTTTATCAATTTTCGTCGGTTTACGGAGGTTGCGATAATCATTGGGACTTTGCCGATGGCGCTCGTTGGTGGATTCTGGCTCCTGTACCTGCTGGGTTACGAATTATCGGTTGCCGTGGGAGTTGGTTTTATTGCACTTGCCGGCGTCGCCGTTGAAATTGGAGTCATCATGCTGGTGTATCTAAACCAGGCGAATGAACATCACAGGGCAACCGCAGATGCAGAGGGAAGGCCAGTGACGCTGGATGACATCCGCCAGGCCGTTGTCGACGGCGCGGTGCTTCGTGTGCGCCCGATCATCATGACCGTGGCCGCCATTATCGCCGGGTTGCTTCCCATTATGCTGGGCAGTGGCACGGGGTCGGAGGTCATGAGACGAATCGCGGCACCCATGGTTGGTGGCATGGTGAGCGCTACGATCCTGGCGCTCGTCCTGATTCCGGCGCTGTTTTTGCTTTGGCATGGCAGAACATTTGCCGCGCCAGGAGATCAGGAACCGGTCTGATCAGGCGTCCATGTCCGGGATAAGTTCGCTTTCCAGCTGCGAAATCATGTCTTTGAGGATCAACCGGCGCTTCTTGAGGCGGCGCATGCGTAACTGGTCGACGAGCGGATCGTGGGAAAGTGCGTCTATCAGGTAGTCGAGGTCCCGATGATCGACGCGCAATTCCCTCAGCCTTTCGAATTGTTTGAAGGATTCTGTATCTACTTTGTCGCTCATCGATTACAAACCGGGCGGATTGTCCTGGACATTAAATTGCAAAATTGAACGAACAATATTAACTCACTTCGACACTGAATTAGGATATCTCGTCGAGCAGCCCTACCCAGTTTCTATCCTGTGGTCCCTGCACCAGGAAGTGGGGGTTGAGGATGTCGGATTTGGTGTTGTAAGCAAGCGGAGTACCATCCAGGCGAAGAACCGCGCCGCCTGCCTGCTCTACGACGGCTTGTGCGGCAGCCGTGTCCCATTCAGATGTTGGCCCGAGACGTGGATAGATGTCGGCATTACCCTCGGCCACGACGCAGAATTTGAGCGAGCTGCCCATTGGCAACATCTCGACGTCCCCGATTGCCTCGAAGAAGGCATCCAGACTCGACCCCCGGTGTGACCGGCTCCCGACGACCCGTACCGGCCTCGTGCTGTGCTGTGATACCTGGATCGTCTGCGGCGCCTCGTTATTGACTCTCACCGCGGCACCAATGCCCGCGCAGCCAGTATAGGTCTTGTTTGTCACCGGGACGTGCACAACCCCCAGCACCGGTCGGTGATTGTCGATCAGGGCGATGTTGACCGTGAATTCACCGTTTCGCTTGACGAACTCCTTGGTGCCGTCAAGCGGGTCGATCAGCCAGTAGCGGCTCCATTGATGGCGCTCGTCGAAGTCCGGCAGGCCGGATTCTTCGGAAATGACGGGAAAATCCGCGGCGAGTGAGCGGAGGCCGGAAACGATCACACGGTGTGATGCCATATCGGCAAGCGTCAGCGGCGATTCGTCTGCCTTGGCTTGTACATCAAAATCGGTGGCGTAAACTTCGAGAATTGCGTCGCCGGCCTGGCGGGCGAGTGCAACAACCGGCTCGATGTAATCTGCGAGTTCCATGTCCTGAGTCCTGACGGAGTATTGTGCGGGGCGCGAAGTATAAAACATTGTGATGAAAATGAGGTCGACAATTGAAACACGATAGCCTCGACGCGCTGCTCGATGCATGCGATACGCTCATGCTTGATATGGACGGTACGCTGCTGGACCTCGCATACGATAACTACATGTGGCTCGAGCACATTCCTGCCGCTTACGCGCGACAGAACGACATGACCGAAGATGAAGCCCGGGGACAGCTGTATGCAATCATGAAGCGGCTGGAGGGGAAGCTTAACTGGTATTGCCTGGAGCACTGGAGCGACGCACTGAATCTTGATGTTGTTGCGCTACATCGGGCCGAGAACAAACGAATTGGCTTTCTGCCCGGCGCGAAGGACTTCCTGAAAACCGTGTCGGATCACGACGTCAGGCTGCTGATGGTGACGAATTCCCATCAGCACACCCTGGACATCAAGACCGAGGTGACCGGCATCGTTGAGTTTTTCGACGTTATATATACGTCGCATGCGCTGGGCCATGCCAAGGAAGATCAGCCCTTCTGGCATGCGCTGCAGGATATCGAAGGATTTGACCGGCGGAAAACGGCATTTATCGACGACAACGTGTCCGTTTTGCAGAGTGCGAGGGATTACGGCGTTGAAATGCTGCGGCACGTCACGCGGCCCGATTCGCGCAGGCCGGCCCGCCACCACAATGAGTTCATCGGCATCAGCGGCGTTGCCGAATTGCTTGGCTAACGCTTTTTCGGAGGTCCGCGTCGCGCCGGGCGCTTGCCGCCGCCGGATTTTCGCCCACCAGCGCCTGCACGCGGCTTTCTCGGCCGGTGCGGAGGTTTAATCAGCTCGGGCAGTTCATCAGGGTTGTAATTAGCTACCGGAATCTTGTGACCAATATAGTCTTCGATATCCGGCAGCGATACTGCATAGGATTCGCAACCAAAGCTTATCGCGTCACCTGCCGCACCAGCCCTCGCGGTTCGGCCGATGCGGTGCACATAATCTTCACAATCCTGGGGAAGGTCATAATTGATCACGTACTGCACATCAGGAATGTGCAGCCCGCGCGATGCCACATCAGTACCAATCAGCACTGCGAGCTCGCCGCTCTGAAATCGGTTCAACATGTTAAGGCGCTTCTTCTGCGGTACATCACCGGATATCGCCTGGGCGTCGATGCCGTTCGCCGTGAGATAGTCTTCCACCTTCTCGGCATCTCGTTTCATGTTGACGAAAACCATGATGCGACCCGTGCCCATCTCACGAATCAGGCCAACAAGCAGTGGCAGTTTGTCTTCATTGGACGGAAAAAAGATTGCCTGACGGACGCGATCGGCAGTGATCTTGTCCGGTTCGACCCGAATCAGCTCGGGTTCGTTCATGTGCTCGTAGGCGAGCTCCATCACGCGTTGTGACAGCGTGGCCGAAAACAGCATGTTCAGCCGGTCTTCCGGCTTCGGCAGTTTCCGCAACAGGTAGCGGATGTCCTTGATGAAACCGAGGTCAAACATACGGTCGGCCTCATCGAGGATCGCAACCTGGACCTGGTCAAGCTTGAAGACACCCTGTTTGTAGTAGTCGATTATTCGGCCAGGCGTGCCTACCAGGATATCGATGCCCGCTTCGATGGTTTTTCGTTGCTGCTCGTAACCGGTTCCGCCATAGGCCAGCGCAATTTTCAGCCCTGTATGGCTTGCAAGCACTTCGGCGTCATTGCTGATCTGGACCGCGAGTTCGCGCGTCGGGGCCAGGATGAATATCTTCGGTTGCCGCGTTTTCGCGTCGTCCCCGGAATCCGCCTGCCTGGTTAATACGCGTTGTATCGCGGCGATCAGGAAAGCGGCGGTCTTGCCTGTGCCTGTTTGTGCCTGGCCCGCGACATCGTGGCCGGCGAGGGCGAGCGGCAGGGTATCCGCCTGGATAGGTGTGGCGAACTCGAAACCTGCATCGGCTATACCGCTGCGTAACGAGTCGTGTAATTCGAGCGTGTCGAATCTGAGGTCACTCAGATGGCTGTCAGTCATTGAATTTAGGCCAGAAAATGTCGGTCAGGGGCTTGCAAAATGCTTCGTGAAGGGTTCAAATTGGCTGTACATCGACGCGACTCCCGTCGCACCTGCCACTTTCGCCAACACCGTTTTCCAAGAGAAGCTGCGATAGAGCTGCGACATATTGCCTGATTGAAGAGGCAGCGTCATCCATTTTGCAATGTTTGCCCGTTCCCAGGGGTCAGGCGAGCATTTTCAAAATCAAAAACCAATCTGAATCATCTGGAGGTAACTGCCGGTGAGCGATAAAATCGTATACACCAACGACGATAGTTTTGAGGCCGACATTCTGAAGTCGGACAAGCCGGTTCTGCTGGATTTCTGGGCAGAATGGTGCGGGCCGTGCAAGATGATTGCACCCCTCCTGGAGGAAGCCGCGGACGAGTACGCGGACCGCATGACCGTCGCCAAGCTGAATATCGACGAAAACCCGAACACACCACCGAAATTTGGCATTCGCAGCATTCCAACGCTGATGCTTTTCAAGGATGGCACCGTGCACGCACAGAAACTGGGCGCGATGTCTAAATCCCAACTAACTGAGTTTCTGGAATCTAATCTGTGAGAGGATACTTGGGTAATCAAACAAGAAGTCGACCAAAGCAGCCGGCTAAAGCAAAACAGGGTAATAATGGCCAACCCGGCCGCCGGCGCCGCAGCAGGCGCCCTCAGAACGATCAGTTACCAATAGATGATGATGGTAACCTCGAGGTCATACCCGCTGATCAACTAGAGCTCTCGAAGAGTGCGATGAACCTGACGGAACTCAAAACCCGTCCGGCCAGTGCATTGGTTGAGCTCGGTGAATCACTGGGTCTCGATAACCTGGCGCGATCGCGCAAGCAGGACATCATCTTCAACATTCTTCGGGCGCATGCCAAGAATGGAGAGGACATCTACGGTGACGGCGTCCTGGAGATTCTGCAGGATGGTTTCGGCTTCCTGCGCTCTGCGGACAGCTCATATCTCGCAGGCCCCGACGACATCTACGTGTCACCAAGCCAGATACGCCGCTTCAATTTGCGTACCGGCGACACGGTTTCCGGCCTGATCCGACCGCCAAAAGAGGGCGAACGATATTTCGCGCTGCTGAAAGTCGGTGAGATCAATCACGATGCGCCCGAGAATGCGCGCAGCAAGGTTCTGTTTGAAAACCTGACGCCGCTGTTTCCCCGCGAACGCCTCAAGCTGGAGCAAGGCAATGGCAGCACGGAAGATCTGACGGCGCGAATTATCGATATGGTTGCACCGATCGGTAAAGGTCAGCGTGGTCTCATCGTTTCTCCGCCTAAGGCAGGTAAGACGATGCTGCTGCAGAATATTGCATCAGCGATTGTGGCCAACAACCCGGATGTCGAGCTGATCGTGTTGTTGATCGATGAGCGTCCCGAGGAAGTGACCGAGATGCAGCGTACGGTGCGAGGAGAAGTTGTCTCATCGACGTTCGACGAACCGGCCAGTCGCCACGTTCAGGTTGCCGATATGGTCATCGAAAAGGCCAAGCGCCTGACCGAGCACAAGCGTGACGTTGTGATCCTGCTGGACTCGATCACGAGGCTTGCGCGCGCATACAACACGGTAGTGCCATCATCGGGCAAGGTCCTGACCGGCGGTGTCGATGCGAATGCATTACATCGTCCGAAGCGTTTCTTCGGTGCTGCGAGAAATATCGAAGAAGGCGGCAGTCTTACGATTCTTGCAACGGCGCTCGTTGATACCGGCTCCAAAATGGACGAAGTGATTTACGAGGAATTCAAGGGCACCGGCAATATGGAGATTCACCTGGACAGGCGCATATCTGAAAAACGCGTCTTCCCGGCGATCAACATCAATCGATCAGGTACGCGAAAGGAAGAGTACCTGACCGATCCCGATGAGTTGCAGAAGATGTGGGTGCTGAGAAAAGTACTGCATCCCATGGATGAGCTGGCCGCGATTGAGTTCCTGTTGAACAAGTTACAGGATACCAAAACCAACGCCGAGTTCTTCGAGGCAATGAAGAGGTAAGTCGTAACAGCCTCGGCATGACATCGAAAAAAAGGCCCTTCGTTTGAAGGGCCTTTTTCGTTTCTGGTCGCGCGACTGAATTTACGCTTAGTCTTTGCTGACACCCCAGATGCCGGTACCTTTCGCCGAAATATACAAGAACACGAACGCATACAGCGCAGCGGCATCGCCACGGTTCATGATCGGCAGGTAATTCTCGGCACTGAAGTGGCCCATCCAGTAGGCGGCCGCACCCATACCCGCACAAAGAAATGCAGCCGGGCTGGTCATCAGGCCAATCATAACAAGCGCTCCACCGATCAATTCGACCGGGCCGGCAATCCACTGAATATGAAACGGGCGTTCGTCAGGCATATTCATGAACTTCGATGCGCCGTGGCAAAAAAACAGGAAGCCGGTGGTGATTCGCATCAGTGCGTACGTCTGGTTTTCGTAGGCTTTCATAAATGACATGATATTTTGGTCCTCGCTTTTTTATAGTGTTTTCCGGCCCGAACTCCCCGGCCGGTCGATAAACCTTGCGACATTGCCCACGAAGACTACCATTCCCGTCCCCGCTTGTAATTCCCGGGGTTTCGCCCAGCGTGACATGTGCGATCAATGTAATGCAGAGCGTACAGCAGCCCTCAGGTACCGCCGCTGTGCAATTCCGGCGGCGGCGTACCGCGACAGGCCGCGGGCAGGTGTTTGTCGGGAATGCCGCTGGCGCACGACCATTCAATCGTGTCATTTTCGACGGATGGCAGCAGGAAGATCTGGCCACCGTCAACCCGCACCGTTTCGCTGTAGGTAATTACGATAATTCCGCTGCCAGGAGTAACGGTGATCGACGCCGAAAACTGACCTGGCGCGACTTCATCGCCAATTGCAGCGGCGGCGGTTGGTCCGGGAAATTCGCCGAAGTCATGGTAATACTCGGCGACTGCTGCCTTGGTGGCGCTGGCATCGTTCAATCCCTGGCTAACCTGCGCGCGAATCGTGTAGTCGTTATAAGCCGGAATCGCGATTGCCGCGATAATTCCGATAGCGGCAACCGAGGTCATGTCGCCGGAGAATATGGACTCCAGTGGATTGTTCTCAAACATCAGTTCCATCGACAGGTACGGATCACCAAAGTTGATACTGAAGCCCAGTGCTCCTTTGTCGGGTAACCCGACTTGCGCCGCTGTCGGCATCGACCAGACATCGAACTCTGCTTCGCTGATGTCGGCAATCGCCTGCAGCAATTCCAGGTAAACGTAGTAAATGCGGCGTGGCAGTTTTTCGCTGGAGCCGGTCAGGCCGAGAATTGACGCCGACAGGTCCATATTCTGTTTTTTGCTCAACCATGATTCGATGTCAGTATCCGCACCGGCATCGACCCGGTCGATCAACGGTTGTGGAATGCTTGCGATGTAGAGGAAGTCGCCATCCTGGTACCAATGAATGTGCTCGCCCTGTCGCGCCAAGATGAACGCCAGCGGGCCAAATGCCTCGGTCTCCTCTTCGCTGAGGCTCCCGATTTCAGTGGCAAAACGCCAGTGGTAGAACGTTTTGCGTTTGTATCGACGTTCCTGTGGTGCTGAACCGGCGACTGTGGATACCTGTTTGACAAACTGATCGAACAGCTTTTTATCACGCAGACGGATCGCCGCGTAGTCGCCAGCCTGATCAAAAATACCGATGACTTCCGGTCCGATTGCGCCGAGGACGTTTTCAATGGTGATACCAGTCTCGGCTTCGATTTCTGCTTTGCCGTCGAGCCATGAGTTGCGGGTTTCTTCGGATGCAGATTCGAGCGCCAGCGCTTCTATTCGGGAGAATTCTTCCACTGTGGGAATTGACAAGGTAATGATGGCGTCCGGTTCGCCGACAGATGTCACAGCAAGTTCGTTGTTCACATACGGGAGAAATTGTCGTTCACCGTCTCTTGGCATATCGAGAATGACGCTCAAACGTCCTTTTTCATTGGCAGCACCCCAACCAAAGGCTGCCGCCCTCAGCTTGTCCAGTCCGGACTCCTCTATGTTGGCCAGTTGCTCGGGGCTGAGGAACATCTGTGCTGCGGGCAACGCGGATTCGGAATCAATCCAGTAGAAAAGGCCGTATCCACTCGAATCAATCTGCTTTTCCATTGCGTGCATTCGGTGATCGACCGGCAACGACAGCGATTCGACCATTAACGAAAACTGCTCGGCGGCAATGGCGGGACCTGCCTGAAGGATTACCTGGCCGGAGTTCGCATTGAAATTCACCGATACAGGGACGGGCAAACCGACAACCTGGCCGAAGCCATCCTCGTCCAGCGGCGAGAGCATTGAGAGTGACGCGCCACCAATCTGGAGTGCGTCGATCATCTGCTGGAATGCAGCGTCGGAATCGATATCGAGATTCATTGAGATAATCACCGACGGAGCAGGTGCCAGCATCACGGCTACCTCAACGGGAGAGCGCAACTGATCTGCGAAGTCGCGTACGAACGCCTCTTCAAAGCCCGGGATGAACTGGAGGACATTGGCGACCATAGCTCCCTTGATGTTCTGTAATGCCTCTATATTTGCGTTACTTCTGAGAGCACGGTCCAGCGTGTTGCCTTTGGGGGCGGCGAGGAATCCCAGTGGATGGGGTACGCGGAAATACATAATCGCATCTTCCGGCAGATGCTCCCTGAGCCACGATGCACGGACCGGCATCTCCCCCTGCCATGGGTCGAGATCTTTCTTGTCAGCGGCATTGATACTCGTACCGGCCAATAGCAGGAGTATCGTGGCCAGCGAACTAAAAACCTGGGCAAATTTGCCGCGAATCCGCATTTGTGGTTCCTTTGGGTCCATTGGTGAAACAGAGGATATCAAAGGGGTGCCTGTGTCAAAGGAACTGGAGCAAACAAATCGAACAACCATGAGCCGCCATTCGGAGCGTGGCTCATACGACCGTGACGTTGCGTACGCGATTCTCGATGAGGGAATGATTGCGCACGTCGGTTTCGATGCCGGAAACGGAGTTACCGTAATTCCCATGACCTATGCCCGCGTGGACGATTCGATCGTGTTGCATGGCGCGGTTGCAAGCCGCTGGTTGGGGAGCTTCGAGGGCGGGCAACCGGTCAGCGTTTGCGTCACTCTGCTCGACGGGCTGGTTCTCGCGCAGTCAGCGTTTTCCCATTCGATGAATTATCGCTCAGTCGTCCTGTTTGGCGAGGCGAGCGTCGTGACAGACAAGGACGATAAACAGAGGGCGTTCAAAGCATTCCTGGATCACCTGGTTCCGGGGCGCTGGGACGACTCGAGGCAGCCGGATGCCAGGGAGACGGAGGCAACTGTTGTCCTGTCAGTACCGATAGGCGAGGCCAGTGTGAAGATTCGCTCCGGGCCTCCAAAAGATGCCGCGAAAGACCTGGAGCTGGGTTACTGGACCGGCGTCATCCCGCTGGAACTGACGGCGGGCGAGCCGATTGCGGACCCGGCAATGAATGGCGATCCTGCGGTTCCTGATTATGCGTCAGGCTACAAGAGAGGCCGCGGCCACAACTGAGGACGCCAAATTCAAGGGTTTCTCCAAAGGTGCAAGGGCGCGACGCTGCCAGCGGGAAAGAAGCTCTCGTCCTTGCGAAGCTCTATGTAACCGTCAGTGCCGCCGAGCGAGGCAAAGTCACCGGATGTGTTGGTGGGTACCGGCGTGGCCAGGATCCGTCCATCACCCGAATCTGATGCACGTACGGGCAGAAAACACGTCAGGTCCGCTTTGAACTCGATATCTTCTGCCAGCACCGCACTCAGCAAAGGTGCCACTGCCCGCCCGCTTGCGCGGAACAGCGCTGGCAGGACGTATTGGCGGCAACAAACCAGAGACGAAACCGGGTTGCCGGGCAGGGCGAAGACCGCCTGCCTGCCCGGACCAATGCCAAACCACATGGGCTTGCCCGGTCTCTGGCTGATCTTGTGAAACACCATTTTGACGCCGAGTTTCCCGAGGACCTGCGGCACGAAATCGGCCTGGCCCATCGAGACGCCGCCACTCAGAATCAGGACATCCGTTTCCTCCAGGTAACGGCCAAGTTCCTGTTCAAGAAGATCGGGATCATCAGGCAGGTGGTAGTGCCGCGAGTGAGTGAAGCCCTGTCCCGATAGCATGGCCACCAGTGCAGGGCCGTTTGACATGCGAATCTGGTGCGCAGCGATCGGCTGGCCGGCCGCTACCAGTTCATTGCCGGTGGAAATGACACGGACGACAGGCGCGCGACCTACCTCGATTTCTTCCAGGCCGCAGGAAGCGATGATTGCAACGTCCAGCGGCGTAATGACGACGCCGGGCCGCAGCACTTCGTGTCCGGCAGGGTAATCCGAACCCTGCGGATGTATGAATTGGCGGGCCGCAGCGGAGTAGGCGCTTTCGATGATTGCGACGCCGTCTGTGACCGAGATTCGCTCGACCGGTATGACGCAGTCACATCCTTGCGGCAATACACCGCCCGTCATGATTTCTATGCAATTCTTGTCGTCCTGCAACGTCTGCACGGGATCACCCGCGTGCTGCGTCCCCTGGATAGCGAATGCCCGGTTGCCGGTGTCGTATGAGTCGAAGCGAATGGCGAT
>JAHEFD010000022.1 GCA_024640345.1 Woeseiaceae bacterium | reverse complement strand
TAATAAAAACAAAGAGTTAAATTCAATTGTTTAAATATTGTTAACTTTTCCGCCTTACAGTACTCTGGCTGGCTATGCAGGAAACAACTGAACATACCGGCTCCTACTACGCAGCGACGGCAAACTGGAAGACGAACTACCCCAGGCTGGTCGGCGAACAGCGCTGTGACGTAGCCGTCGTGGGTGCGGGATTTACCGGTGTTTCGACGGCGCTGCATCTCGTTGAACGCGGCTATGACGTCGCGTTGATTGAGGGTAACCGGGTTGGCTGGGGTGCTTCAGGCAGAAACGGCGGGCAGCTGATTGACGGCATCGTCGAGGTTGAGAAGATCAATGAGATTGGTCGAAAGTATGGAAGCGAGGCGGCCGAAACTGTTCGCAAGATCGGGATCGATGCTCGCGAAGTTGTGCTGGAGAGGATCGAAAAGTACTCGATTAATTGTGATTTAAAATTCGGCTTTCTGGACGTCGCACTGAACCAGGGAGACCTGGATTATTTTGCGTCCGAAGTCGAGCGGAAGAAGGCACTCGACTATCCTCATAAAATGGAACTGGTTTCCAGAGAAGACATGCATACGTTCGTTGGATCGGATATTTATGTCGGGGGCATGACGAATCGCGGTAATGGCCATCTGCACCCGTTGAATCTGTGCATCGGGGAGGCGCGCGCCGCTGAAGAGCAGGGTGCGAGGATTTTCGAACAATCCCATGTCACCAGGATCATTCATGGAGACAAACCGCGAGTCGTAACCGCCGATGGTGTCGTTCACGCGAAGAAAGTGGTGCTGGCAGGCAACGCCTATCTTGGAAAATCAGAACCGAAGTTATACGGAAAGGTAATTCCGGCTGGCAGCTACATTATTGCTACGGAACCACTGGATGCCGAACTTGCTCACGAACTGCTGCCCCAGGACATGGCGGTTTGCGACCAGCGTGTCGGATTGAACTATTTCAGGCTTTCTGCCGACAAGCGCATGTTGTTCGGCGGGCTATGCAATTATTCAGGGCGGCACCCGAAAAACATCACCAACGCAATTCGACCCAACATGCTCAAGGTATTTCCGCAGTTGCAACGAGCGAGAATAGATTACGAATGGGGCGGTTACATTGCAATTGCGATCAGGCGCGTACCTCAGTTCGGCCGAATCCAGGGAAATACCTGGTACGCACAAGGTTACTCGGGCCATGGTGTAGCACCGACCCATATCGCAGGGCAGATTCTCGCCGACGCGATCAGCGGTGACATGGAGCGGTTCGACGTATTCGAAAAAATCCGTCACTGGAAACTTCCAGGTGGCAAATGGTTTGCCAATCCGGCGTTAGCGTTTGGCATGCTTTATTTCAGGCTTAAAGAAATTCTCTGATATATCAGGAGCTCAGTCATGACTGACAACACAGTAAGACAAATCACATCTGCATTGCCGGACCTGGAGTCCTACTGGATGCCGTTTACCGGCAATCGTTATTTCAAACAGAATCCGCGGATGATTTCACGCGCGGAGGGTATGCACTGCTATACGACTGAGGGCAAGAAATTGCTGGACGCCGTAGCGGGCCTCTGGTGTTGTAATGCCGGTCATTGCCATCCGAAGATCGTTGAAGCGATCAAGAGCCAGGCCGAGGTGCTCGATTACTCGATGGCGTTCCAGCTCGGCCACCCGAAAGCATTCGAACTGGCAAACCGGTTGACAGAAATTGCACCGGATGGGATTGACTACGCGTTCTTTGTTAATTCGGGCTCTGAAGCGGTTGATACGGCACTGAAGATGGCACTCGCCTATCACCGGACTCGCGGTGAAGGCTCGCGAACCCGATTGATCGGACGTGAAAAGGGCTATCACGGTGTCGGTTTTGGCGGGATCTCCGTTGGCGGCTTGTCGCCCAATCGAAAGATGTTCGGGTCAATGCTGCCAGGTGTCGATCACCTGCCACACACGCATAACCTGGAGCACAACGCCTTTTCCCGTGGACTGCCGCAGTGGGGCGCACACCTGGCCGACGAACTCGAAAACATTATTGCATTGCATGACGCGTCGAACGTTGCGGCTGTCATTATCGAGCCGATCGCAGGCTCTGCTGGCGTGCTTCTCCCCCCTGAGGGATACTTGAAGCGCATCCGCGAGATTTGCGACAAGCACGGCGTGCTCCTCATATTCGACGAGGTCATCTGCGGATTCGGTCGCACCGGCGATTCTTTTGGCGCCGCCCGGTTTGGCGTCACGCCAGACCTGATGACCACGGCGAAAGGCCTGACCAGTGGCACGGTTCCAATGGGCGCGGTCCTGGCATCGAAGCATATCTACGACACGTTCATGACGGGTCCGGAAGGCGCGATCGAATTCTTCCACGGTTATACCTACTCTGGTCATCCGCTCGCGGCGGCCGCCGGTGTGGCTACCATGGACGTTTACCAGGGAGAAGGACTGTTCGATCGTGCGCGGGAAATGGAAGAGCATTTTGCTGACGCATTGCACAGCCTGAAAGGCGAGCCTAACGTAATCGACGTTCGAAATTTCGGCCTGATCGGTGCCGTTGAATTGCAGGGCATAGAAGGACAGCCAACGGCCCGTGCGATGTCGATTTTCCGCGAGTGTTTCGATAACGGCGTAATCATCCGTACAACAGGCGATACGCTCGCATTTTCACCGCCGCTGATCATCAGCAAGGCAGAGATCGAAACCGTGATTGAATCGGTACGAACTGCGTTACGCGCACAATAGAACAGGATCAGACTGATGGCAGAAAAAGCTCCTAACGCAGGTATCGTCCGAAACGTATCCAACTGGATCAACGGCGAGATACAGGAAGCGCAATCCGATCGCTGGGCCGATGTGTTCGACTCAGCGACCGGTGAAAAATGTGCCCGGGTCGTGATGTCATCCGAGGCTGACGTCGATGCGGCGCTTGCGTCTGCAAGGGCAGCATTACCTGGATGGTCCGGCACGTCGGTGCTGCGTCGTGCGAGGGTCATGTTCAGGCTGAAAGAACTGATCGAACGAGACCGGGCGGAGATCGCGGCGCTGATCACGCAGGAACACGGGAAGGTCCTGCACGATGCTGACGGCTCTATTCAGCGCGGACTGGAAGTCGTCGAATTTGCATGTGGCATTCCTCACCTCATCAAGGGCGAGTACAACGACCAGGTAGGATCCGGCGTGGACTGCTATTCAATGCGCCAGCCGGTCGGTGTCTGTGTCGGTATCACGCCATTCAATTTCCCGGCTATGGTTCCGTTATGGATGTTTCCGCTGGCGATCGCCTGCGGCAACACATTCATATTGAAGCCTTCCGAGAAGGATCCCGGTTGCTCGCTGAAGTGGGCCGAGCTCCTTGCCGAGGCGGGATTACCTCCCGGTGTTTTCAATGTCGTCCAGGGCGATCACGTTGCCGTTAATTCCCTGTTGAACGACGACAGGGTAGCTGCAGTAAGTTTCGTTGGATCGACACCGGTTGCTGAACACGTTTACAAAACAGCTTCGACAAATGGCAAGCGGGTGCAGGCACTTGGCGGGGCGAAGAACCATCTCGTTGTTCTCCCGGATGCGGATATGGACCAGGCTGCCGACGCATTGGTCGGCGCTGGCTATGGTTCAGCAGGTGAACGTTGCATGGCGATATCGGCGATCGTCGCTGTGGGCGATGCGGCGGAACCGCTGCTCGACAAATTGTTGCCAAAAATTGACGCATTGAAAATTGGCTCGGGCATGGACAACAACAACGATATGGGCCCGCTCATTACAGCGGAGCATCGCGACAAAGTGCGCTCCTATATCGATATCGGCGAGGAGGAGGGCGCGTCAGTTGTCGTCGATGGTCGAACTCATGCCATCACTGATTCTCCGGGTTATTTCCTTGGGCCAACGTTGTTCGACCACGCGACAGCCGATATGAGGGTTTACCGGGAGGAGATTTTCGGCCCGGTGTTGACCATGGTTCGCGTCGATACTTTCGACGAAGCGATCCGACTGATCAATGAGCATGAATATGGCAACGGCACTGCGATATTCACACGCGATGGCGACGCGGCCCGCGAATTTGCCCATGGTATTGAAGTTGGCATGGTGGGGATAAACGTCCCGATCCCGGTGCCGCTGGCATTCCACAGCTTTGGCGGTTGGAAACGCTCTCTTTTCGGTGATATGTCGATTTATGGAATGGAGGGCGTGCGCTTTTATACCCGCCTGAAAACAGTTACCTCGAGATGGCCTACCGGTATTCGCTCAGGCGCGGATTTCTCGATGCCAACGATGTAGCGATCAATCGTCGCGACAATGTGTGAAATGAAATGACAACGACGGGTCTGCTAAAGGCGTTTTCTGCCTGGTCTGCGGAGCAGAAGCCATTGGTGCTGGCCAGCGTGTTCGAGACGGCTGGGTCGACTTACAGCAAGGCCGGTGCGCAGATGCTGATAACGGGCGACGGCGACTTCCAGGGTATGTTGTCCGGTGGTTGTCTCGAAGGCGATCTCGCGGAGCGCGCACGCAAGGTTCTCGAGTCGGGTCAGCCACAGTCGGTCACCTATGATCTTGGCAGCAATGATGAGGACCTTTGGGGACTTGGCGTCGGTTGTGATGGCCTGATGAAAATTTTTCTGCAGCCGTTGAGTCCAGGCGCCGGCTACGAACCATTCGCGACGATGTTACAGGCACTCGCCGGCGACAGCCCCGAGGTTGCGGCAATTGTCGTTGAGTCATCTATCGACAAGCTCCCGCCAGGTGCGACGATGGTGACGGTCGGCGGAGAGGTGAAATTTGCCGACATGACGGATGATTTCACTTCCCCGGTAGGCGAAATGATGACGGCAACGCTGCACGCCCGCCAGTCCGGCAGTCGTGCGCTTGCGGCGCCCTCCGGTAACGCGACCGTGCTTCTCGCATTGCTCGAACCGCCACCGGCCATCCTGGTGCTTGGAGCGGGCCTGGACGCCGAGCCCGTGGTTCGATTTGCAAATGAACTGGGTTGGCGGGTCACTATCCAGGATCACCGGCCGGCCTATATCCAGTCGGGAAGCTTTCACGGCGCGGAGCAAATTCACTGTCTCCCTGTGAATGATATTGCTGCGACCCTGGACCTCGATCGATATGCTGCGGCCATCGTCATGAGCCATCACCTCGTCAGCGATCGACAATACCTGGGTCAGCTCGCTGGCAGCTCGATTCCCTATATCGGCTTGCTGGGCCCGGTCGATCGACGCCGTCGATTGCTCAGTGAGCTGGATGAATTGCCGGGGAACCTTGAATCCAGGGTGCATGGACCGGCCGGCATCGATATCGGTGGCCGCGGCCCCGCATCGATTGCTCTGTCAATTATTGCAGGGATGCACCGGGAAATGACGCGAGCAGCGACTTAAGTTTCAGCGAACTCGCCGGGCAGGAAAATGCTGACAATCAGGTCGGCAAGATCGTCCAGCGCTTCCGCTCTGTCAAGATCAATATCTGATGTGCTCTTGAGTTCCAGGGCAAGCGCTATCAGGCCCCCCGATGACGCGCGAATCATGTTGTATATCAGAGCCGGATTGCCGGCTGGCACAACCCCTTTCTCCTGCAGTTCGGCTATTAAACCAGAGGAGACGTCACTCAAGGGTTTCAGGAAATGCTCGCTGAGCCAGTCGAGTCGATCGCTGGGGTTACTCGATTCCTGCAGAATTATTTTGTGCAGCGCCGGGTTCCTGGCTGCGTAATGCACGTAAATCCGGATCATGGCGGCAAAACGGGCTTTCGGGCAATCGTTCTGATATTCGGAGCGTGCCTGCTGCAGGGCTGCAACAAAGTCCCGGAAAACATACTTGACGGCCGAGCGCCAGAGTCGGTCCTTGTTGCTGAAATGATAGGTTATCAGTGGATGGTGCACGCCCGCACGGGCGGCGATATCGCGAGTCGAAGTTCCTTTGAAACCATGCTCTGAGAACGCCTCAAGCGCCGCATCAAGCAATTTTTGCTTGGTCAGCAGGCTGCGTTGTTGTTGTTTTCGCGGCAGCGGTTCGGTGCCATCGCTCATGCGCCGGGCCTCTTGGCTGTTGTTTTAGGCCCAAGAGTACCGACAGAAGCGGAAATGGTCCACTACGGATTATTTTTGCAGTTGGGAAAGACTGGGTTTACTGGAGATCAAACGCCAGGCGAACTGCCGTTCGTTTTTCCACAGCGACCCCGTTTTCGATCACCGGGTCGAATCGCCACTGCTCGACGGCATCCATAGCCGCCTGGTCGAATGTGTCGCCGGGCTCGGACCGCAAGATTGACATGCTGCGCACCCGCCCATCCGTTGTCACGATAAACTCGACTTCGACGGCGCCAGTTATGTTTCGGCGCCGTGCAGCACGCGGGTATTCCGGCCCAACGTAATTCGTGCGGTTCAGGCTGCTCACAGCGACCGATTCGGGCTCCGCCGGTCCGCCGCTTGCTATCGCATTTGTCGTCGGCGGAGGGCTGGCCTGCACAGGCGGTGCCTCTCTGGCAGCAGGTCGCTGCAAGGCCTGGGTCGTGGTGGGTGGTGTTTCAACCGTGTCGGCAACGGCCGCATCGGTTTCCGGCAATCTGAATGTCGTTGCGCCACTGGCAGCAGACGCAGCGGCTTGCTGTTGCTTCTCTGCGGGCGGGTTCTCCCGGGCTGTTGTGCGGGTATTTACATCCGGGGCCGACCGGGAAGTGACGGGCGCGGCCGCACCTACCCCGAGCGGCGAAGCGGTTGCCGCCCTGTTCGCCTGCTTCTCTGCCTCTTCCAGGGCAACAGCCGCTGCTTCAATCTCTCTTTGCCTGGCTGCAATCCTGTCTGCTTCCTGTTGCCTGGCCTCTGCCTCACGGCGCAACTCGGCCTGGCGTTCTTCGGCCGCCTGTTTTTCGAGTGCGGCCTGGCGGTCAATTTCGGCCTGCCGGGCAGCGGCCTGCTGGCGTTCCAGCTCAGCCGCGCGCTCGACTTCTGCCTGACGAGCTGCCTCCTGCTGGCGCTCAAGCTCGGCAACGCGTTCGATCTCAGCGAGACGAGCAGCCTCTTGTTGGCGGCGTATTTCTGCCTGCCGATCCGCCTCCGCCTGGCGTGCAGCCTGGGCGACTGCCTCGCGGGCATCGTCGAGTGCCGCTGTGGCGGCCCGCAACTCGGAACTGGTCGGGTCTAGCGAAGCTGCATCGCCGAGTAAGGAATCGGCGTCATTCAACCGGCCATTGTCAATTGCTTCCCGCGCTCTCAATACGAGTTTGCCGGCGACGGTAATCAGACCCTGCTGCGCCGCCTGGTTCTCGGGGTCGGTTGCAAGCGCCTGTTGGAAATAGAATCGCGCATTGTCGTTCACAGGCGATATCAACGTCCCGGCATCGAGGCGTGCATTCGCAACTGCAATTGTTTCCGCAACCTGTTGCCGCGTGCGACCCGAGCGCAGTTCCTGTGTCAGCAGGTCAACTTCGGTTGTATTGTTAGTGGAGAGACTCCGCACCTCGGAGATAAGAGCGCCGGCCTCCTCGAATCGCTCTTCGCGAATAGCAATGCGAGCCTGTGCTGCCGCATCGTTCAGCTTGAGTTCGTTTAGCTGTGCGCCAAGAAATGTGAGCCGCGGATTACGGGCATCCGCCGATCTGGCCATGACCAGAGCTGCTTCAGCAGCATCGGCATCTCGTGCCAGGATCGCGTTTTCTGCGACGCCCAGGACCTGGCTCACGACGTCATTAAATTCAGCGACAACGACCGGGTCATTCCCGGCTTCTGCAACAGCCGCAACAAGCAGCTCAAGTGCGTTATTGCCAGCCGGCGTTGTCAGGTTTCCAGCCTCACGCGCCGCCCGAGCCTGTTCAAGCAGCGCTACGTAAGCTGCCGGGCGAGTCGTGGTCTCATCGGCGACGGACTCAGCCGGGGTCGCGGGCGTTGCACGCGGAGCTGCTGCGCCTGTTGACTGGCCGGTGGCCGGCGCCACATCGACGACTGTCTCGCTATCGGCTACATCCGGGGTGGTGCCCCCGCTCAGCACGAACCAGGCAATGATTGCGACCGCAACAACGCCACCACCGACGATCGCGAGTACTTTCTTGTTCTGCAGAAGGCCTGGCGAGGAACTAACCGAATCGATCATGCCCTTTGCGCTGCCGGCGATTGAATCTTTCGCCTCGGTAATCGAGTTGCCGACGAATGCCGCGATATCGGTCATCGTATCCGTGAAGCTTGAGTTATCGCCGAACGCAGTATCCAGTTCGGGATTAAGTGTCGGTTCGATTTGGGTATCGGAAATCGTTGGCTCGATTTTTGTCGCCGGAGCCGGCTTCCGCGCCGGTTTCGGCGCAACTTTCGCCTTTGGCGGAATTTTTGGCTGCGGCTTCGGAGCGGGTTTTGGTTGCTGGGCTTCGACCGGTTTAGGCGCTTCCTTTACTTTTGGAGCGGGCGCGGGAGCCGGTTTCGGTTTTGGCGCGACCGGCACAACCTGCGACTTCGGTTTGAATGCGTCGTCGGGCGCTTCCATGTGGTGTTTGACTGATGCCTCGATCGCAAGGCGTGCCCGTCCCGGGGATACCGGCTTCAGCAGGAATCGGTAAACGTGCCCGCGGTTAATGAGGTCCATCAGCAGTTCGCCGTCGTCCCGGCGCCCCGCGACGATAGCGACAATCCTGGCCCGCCTGGCACGCAGCCTCTGGGTCAGTCCTTCAATATTCGATCCGACCATTGCAGCATCTGTGACGAGTACACCGACCTTGTTGTCGCGAACAATGTCCTCGGCCTGTGTCGGAGTGACGGCGTGGTAAACATTGTGCAAACCGCGCGCTGAGTCTTTGACCGTTGCAAGAAACTCTTCGTCTTTGGTCAGAACAAGAACGTCAACTTCGCGACCACCAACGCCGGGTGCTATCGAGATCTTGCTCGGCCGCAGGACCGGTACAGTTCCGGTTCCGTCACTGATGATCGCCGAGCCGTTCTCGGACGTCTCCATGACAATATGTTCGGATATCGGCTCGTCGACATTTGCTCTGTGATCATTGGCAGATTCTGACAATGCGAGCAAACGCATGCTTTTTGTCGAGGACTGGTCAGTCGCTGATTCGATCAGTTCGAGAAGATCGCTCGGTTCGATTTTACCTCGAACAATCTGGAAGACTTCCTGAATACCTACTAGTGCTTCGAGTCCGTCCTGCTTGTTGGTGCCTGCCAGCAGGATGCCAATGGTTTTCGGTGATCGCTTTCTTGCTTCGCGTATGGCATCCAGGCCGCTCATGCCGGGGAGTTCCTGTGCGGACACGAACACGTGAATCGGTGTGTCGCCCAAAGTGTTTAATGCTTCGGTACCACTGGTTGCACAATGGACTGAATAACGGTCGTTAAATCCCGCGCTCAGTGTATCCAGAGTGCTTTGCTCGCTGTGCAGCAACAGTACTTGTGTTTTGTATTGCTCCAGTGACACTGATGTCCTCCTTGGACTAGTGGCTTATGTTGACTCGGGTGCAGAATCCTCTCTGTGAGTGAGTATATCCTTGCAATTAAAGGGATTTGTCGCCGGGCGGCGACTAGATTTCGAATCTGTGAAGTGGTGCACAGTCGAAGTGCAGGAAGCGTCACGTTTGGGCTCAGCGTGACGCCCTGGGAGCCGCCGCAAAAGCGGTCAGATTTGAATCTGCGCTTGAATGGCCGCTGATGGCAGCGCGCTTATTCCGTCGCGGCGGCGCCCCGGTCGCGGATTTCGGCTGCCAGATCGGCGATTGCCTCGGTCAACTTGACGACCTTCTGCTGCTTGGATCCCAGCCGCCTCAGGGCGACAGTTCCCTCTGCCAATTCGCGTTGTCCTACCGCCATCAGGACCGGCACCTTGGCAACACTGTGTTCCCTGACCTTGTAGGAAATTTTTTCGTTCCTGAGATCAGTTTCCGCCACAATGCCGGCACTTAGCAGTTTTGCTGCAACTTCCGTCGCGTAGTCGTCAGCATCAGAGGTGATCGTCAGGACTTTTACCTGGGTCGGTGCGAGCCAAAGTGGCAGATTGCCCGCGTGGTGCTCAAGGAGAATGCCCATGAAACGCTCGAGCGAGCCGAATATTGCACGATGCAGCATGACCGGAAGGTGCTTGTTGCCATCTTCCCCGATATAGCTTGCCCCAAGTCGTCCCGGCATGTTCAGGTCGACCTGTAGAGTACCGCACTGCCAGTCGCGTCCGATTGCGTCGCGCAACACGAATTCGAGTTTGGGTCCGTAGAAGGCGCCTTCGCCAGGGTTGTGCGTGTAGTCCAGACCGGCTGCCTCGAGGGCCTTTAATAAAGCCGCCTCGGCCTGGTCCCAGACCGAGTCTTCGCCGACTCTGACCGCGGGACGATCGGCGAACTTGATGCGAATATCATCGAAACCGAAATCACGATAGATGCCCAGAATCAGGTTGCAGACGGCTATCGATTCTTCCGTAATCTGTTCGGCTGCACAGAAAACGTGTGCATCATCCTGGGTAAACGCTCGAACACGCATCATGCCGTGCAGCGCACCCGACGGCTCGTAACGATGGCACTTGCCAAATTCCGCGAGGCGAACGGGCAGGTCGCGGTAGCTGGTAATGCCCTGTTTGAAAACCTGCACGTGGCCCGGACAGTTCATCGGTTTGATCGCAAAGTGCCTGCCATCCACGGTCTCGGTCGTGAACATGTTGTCGCCGAAGGACTGCCAGTGGCCAGATGCCTCCCACAGGGAGCGGGACATGATTTCAGGCGTGTTGATCTCCTGATAGCCCGCGGCGTTCTGTTGGTCACGCATGAATCCGATCAGGCTCTGGAACAGCTTCCATCCTTTCGGGTGCCAGAAAACGGCGCCCGGCGCTTCTTCCTGGAAGTGGAACAGATCCATTACCCTGCCGAGACGCCGGTGGTCGCGTTTTTCGGCCTCTTCGAGCATGTGCAGGTATTGCCGCAGCTGCTTGTCGTTCGACCAGGCAGTGCCATATATGCGCTGTAGCATTTCGTTGCTCGAGTCACCGCGCCAGTATGCACCCGAGACACGTGTGAGCTTGAATGCTTTGCCGAGTTTTCCGGTAGACGGAAGGTGGGGGCCACGACACAGGTCGATGAAATCACCCTGGCGATACAACGTCAGGTCTTCATCCGAAGGAATACTCTCGATGATTTCGGCTTTGTAGTCCTCGCCGATGCTCCTGAAAAATGCGGCGGCCTTGTCGCGTTCCCAGACTTCGCGCCCGACAGTTTCGTCGCGATCGACGATTTCCTTCATGCGTGTTTCGATTACTTCCAGGTCGTCCGCAGTAAAAGGCGCTTCCCGGGCGAAGTCGTAGTAGAAACCGTTTTCGATGGCGGGACCTATAGTCACCTGGGTATCGGGCCAGAGTTCTTTAACTGCCTCGGCGAGTACGTGCGCGGCGTCGTGGCGCAGGAGCTCCAAACCTTCGTCGGAATCCCTGGTAATAATCTCGACAGCTGCATCGTTCTCAATCGGACGAGTCAGGTCCCACAGTTGGTCGCGGACGCGAATGGCAACCGAATCGCGGGCCAGGCTTTTTCCGATGGACTGGGCGATCTCCAGGCCGGTCACGGCGTTATCGAATTGACGCTCGGATCCGTCAGGTAGTTGAATTTTTGGCATTTTTTCCTGCACTAATGGGGGGTGTTCGGTCGCGCGCTATTGTACAGAATACTTCGTCAGAGCCAAATGCGGGCTGACCATGCAATGATTAAAATGCACGGTACAATCAGGTTTATCCGAGAATCAGATCCACACCATGGCCGAAGCACAGCCCGTTCGAAAATTATCCCCTGACCACAACCATGACGGTTGTGTTGAAAAGGCGATGCAGAATGCCCGCAGGATCTGCCGTGACCGCGGGCTACGGTTGACCGCCCAGAGGAAGCGGGTGCTCGAGCTTGTCTGGAACAGCCACAAGCCAGTGGGTGCCTATGACATTCTCGACGGCCTGAACCAGGACGGACAGAAAGCAGCTCCACCGACGGTTTACAGGGCGCTGGAGTTCCTTATCGAGGCAGACCTGGTGCACCGGCTCGATTCACTCAACGCCTTTGTAGGTTGCCCGGATCCGGATATTCCTCACTCGGGCCAGTTTCTGATCTGCCGGACCTGCCGCACGGTGACCGAGCTGGACAACCAGGAGATCAGCGGGCTCATCGAATCGACCGCAGCCGGGCTGGGATTCATCACAACGAGCCAGACACTCGAAATTCAGGGGACGTGTCAGGGCTGCAGGCTTGCCCCGGAGTCCGCACAGTAAGAAAGTCCTTCTGCCGCGCCAACCCTAGCTTTGCTTTAGATAGTGCGTACAATTGCGCAGCCTGAAATCAAACCAGCGCCAGTTTATGAGTCAAGAAGAACCAAAAGATTTTATCCGCCAGATTATCAGCGACGATATCGCGAGTGGTAAACATGATGGCCAGGTTGTAACCCGTTTTCCGCCGGAGCCAAACGGGTTTCTGCACGTAGGGCATGCCAAGTCAATTTGCCTTAATTTTGGTGTTGCCGAAGAGAATTCCGGCAAAACCTATTTACGCTTCGACGACACTAATCCTGGCAAGGAGAGTGAAGAATACGTCGCCGCCATCAAGGAAGACGTCCGCTGGCTTGGATTTGACTGGGAAGACCGGCTGACTCATGCGTCCGACTACTTTGACCAGCTTTTCGAGTCTGCAATTCGCCTTATCGAAATGGGCAAGGCGTATGTCGATAGCCTGAGTGCCGACGAGATCCGTGACTATCGCGGCACGTTGACCGAACCTGGCAAGGAAAGTCCACACCGATCACGTGCCATTGCGGAGAACCTCGATCTTTTTGAGCGTATGCAGGCCGGTGAGTTTGATGATGGCGAGCACGTGCTGCGAGCAAAGATCGACATGGCCTCGCCTAACATGAATATGCGGGATCCAACGCTGTATCGAATTCGCAAAATTCCCCACCAGAACACGGGAGGCAAGTGGAACATCTATCCGATGTACGACTTTGCCCATGGTCTGTCTGATGCATTCGAGGGAATTACCCATTCACTTTGTACGCTCGAATTCGAAGATCACCGGCCGTTGTACGACTGGTTCCTTGATCAACTGGTTCCCGACCATCGGCCACGACAGATCGAGTTTTCCCGGCTGAATCTCGCTTATGCATTGACCAGCAAGAGAAAGCTCAACGCACTGGTCGAGGGTGGCGTCGTTACCGGATGGGATGATCCGCGCCTGGCGACCCTGGCGGGCATGCGTCGTCGGGGTTATCCGCCGGCGGCATTACGGGATTTCATCGGTCGTATCGGTGTTACGAAGAAAGAAAACCTGATCGAGATGGGTGTGCTGGAAAACAGCATCCGGGAAAACCTGGGGGACGCTGCCGAAAGGCGTATGGCGGTGATTCATCCTTTGAAAGTGGTATTGACGAATTATCCGGAAGGTGAAACCGATCAAATGACGGCCCAGAACCATCCGGCCAGGCCCGAGCTTGGCACACGCGAACTGCCATTCGGTCGCGAGCTCTTTATCGAGCGCGATGACTTCATGGAAGACGCGCCAAGGAAGTTCTTCCGGCTGAAACCGGGCGGTGAGGTTCGCTTGCGATTTGCCTACATCATTCGTTGCGACGACGTTATCAAGAATGACGCCGGTGAAGTCATCGAGTTGCATTGCAGCTACGATCCGGACACTCGCAGCGGAAGTGGCTCGAGCGATCGGAAAGTGAAGGGGACTATCCACTGGGTATCTGCCGAACACGCGCTGGAGGCGGAAGTGCGGCTATACGATCGATTGTTCACGGTGCCTGATCCCGGCTCTGAAGAAGACATCATGGAGCATCTCAATCCGGACTCCCTGGAAATTGCAGAGGCGCGGCTCGAGCCGTCACTCGCCGGTGAGACCGAGGCGGTGCAGTTTGAGCGTGTCGGTTACTTTTGCCCTGATGCGAAAGATCACTCTGCCGGTAAGCCGGTGTTTAATCGAATTGTGACGTTGCGGGATTCGTGGGCCAAGATCGAGAAGCAGGCCCTTTCGGACAGCTGACGGCGTGCTGGTGACAGCGCGCTAAAGATCAATCCGCACCGGTCATTTCAGTGGTGCCGGTCCTGGCGGGCGGATTGGGGCCAAGATCGAGAAACAGGCACTTTCGGACAGCTGACGGCGCTCTGTTAGCCATCCGGCGTCCCGCCCGGGACAGGTGGCTGAACCGGTAGTTACGGACGGCGGGTTCTTCTAGCGGGTAGATCCGTCTCTTATCACGACCGGCGCGCCGCGTTCACAGCCAAGACCCGCTGCCGCGCTCTCTTCCGATCGCGCGATCTCAACGACTCCGAAAGAATTAATGAGTCCCAGATATTCCCCCGGCTTGACCCGGCCGTAAGTGGGTTTCATGGCGATGTCGTGTCCGGCGATATGAACGACCGGGTTCACGAAATCATCGACCAGCGATACATCGATATTGCTGATCAGGTTGCCAAATGCATCAACCGTGACCACGACGCCGGAAACTCGACCATTAGTGGCAACCGGGTCCTCAATCCAGCCCGGAGTCCATTCACTGGTTTCGATGCCGACGTCGGTGATGTCGATGCGGCCAGCAGCGAGTTCGGCGGCAATTGGCGCAAAAATGTCCCTGCCGTGAAAAGTCAGGCTGGGTGCTTGAGCGCCGATTCTTGCCAGCGCACCGTGATCGAGCTTGTAAATACTCTCGGCATCCTCCAGTACCGGCCCCAACAAGCCGTTATCCGGGGCCATAAATATGTGACCTTCCCGCATTGCCAGCAGGATCTCACGCTCGGTTCCTACGCCGGGATCCACAATGGCAACGTGCACCGAGCCGGGAGGGAAAAAAGAGAATGACCGGCTTAACCAGAATCCTGCCTCCGGTGGCCAGTGCGCCGGAATGTCGTGTGCAAGATCGATAACCCTTGCTGCCGGAAACCGGCTGATGATCACGCCGGTCATGACAGCGGCGAACGGACCTTTGTGTCCGAAATCGGTTGTAATGGTTATTACGCCAGAAGGTTTCCACCTGTTCATTGCCATCAATCATACTCTAAAGTGTCGGCCTCATCCCGCCTGGACGACAGGCACATGGTGCTTGCGGAACATTCCTTTCGCCCAGTACAGAAAGGCGGTATCAACGGCGGCAATGATAATCTTGAAGCCGAACTTCGCCGCACCGAGTTTCAGGGCTGTATTCAAATCAACCGGTCCCCACCACACGACGAGCGAGAAAATTGTCGTGTCTATAACCTGCGAGCACATCGTTGACCCATTATTTCGTAACCATACCCACCTCTCACCAGTGAGTTTTCTGATCCGGTCATACACCCAGACATCGAAACTCTGGCTAACAATGTAGGCGAACAGCGAGCCAAGAATGAAGCGCGGCGTAAAATCCAGGATTGTGCCAAATGCATTGTGCACATCAATGGCAAATTGTCGGTCTGTCGGCACGTACATCATTGACAGGCTCATCATAAGCAGCACTATCAGGCTTACAACAAACCCCATACGGACAGCCTTGTTGGCCTCGGCACGGCCATAGTTTTCGTTCAGAATATCGGTGGCGAGAAAGATACTCGAATAAAAAATAACGCCGATCGTCGTTTCGAAACCGAAAATTGAAGTCAGCTTGGGGCCTTGTATGTTGGCGAGGATAATTGCCGTGGCAATGGCGACCTGCAATCCGACTTTGCCAAACAGGCGGTAAAGCACGATTGTCCCCGTGAGATCCAGCAACACGGTCACCGCCCAGAGGACTTCCTGGTTCGCCGCAAAAAACGGGGCGAGGCTGTCGGGAAAAATCACTGGCAGCTACCGGTAGGTATCAGGCAGCGGTCGAAATGAATCGATCGAGATGATGATCGGCATTGCCGAACATCAGGTCGATGGCCGTCATTCTCTTGAAATAATGGGCAATATCCAGATCCCAGGTAACGCCCATGCCCCCATGTAGCTGGACGGCTTCCTGGGCCACCTTGATGCCCGCGGTTCCTACCTGGTATTTCAGCGCGCTGATTGCCTTTCTTGCCTGGGGGTCACCGGCATTGACGAGCATGACGCACCAGTACAGTAACGACCGGCTCTGTTCGCACAACATCAGTGTATCTACCATGCGGTGTTGCAGTGCCTGAAAGCTGCTGATCGGTACGCCGAACTGGACACGGCTTTTTGTGTACTCAACTGTTTTGTCATGCATTTTTTGCATGATGCCCATCGCTTCGGCTGCAACAGCCAGCGTCGCCTCATCGATTACGCTGGAGAGGGTCGGGAAACCTTCGCCTTCCTCTCCCAGAACACAGTCGGCCGGCAAACGTACGTTATCGAGTGACAGTTCCGCGGCACGCAGACCGTCGACAGTCGCGTAACCTCGACGAGTAAGCCCATCGGCATCCCCGGGCATGGTGAACAGCGTGATGCCGTGCTCGTCGCGTTGATTTCCGGATGTGCGCGCCGGAATGACGATCATGCCGGCGTTTTCGCCATGCAGAACGAACGATTTATTGCCGTTCAGGAGATAGCCGTCTCCATCCTTGCGCGCGCTGGTCGCCACATCGGTTATCTCGAATCGGCTTTGGGGTTCGGCAAATGCGAGGCTGGACTGAAGCTCCCCCTCGATAAGCGGTTGCAGCCATTTTGTTCTTTGCGCGTCATTCGCATTTCGCCGCAGCGTCCCGCCAGCCAGAACAATGTTGGCCAGGTAGGGTTCCACAACGAGGCCACGACCAAACTGCTCCATCATAAGCATCAGCTCGATCGGGCCACCATCGAGGCCGCCGTCCGGTTCTGAAAATGGCACTGCGGTCCAGCCAAGTTCTGCGAACGTGCGCCACATTGCTTCGCTATAGCCGTTTTTGTCGCTGGCGAACTGCTGTCTGCTCTCGAAGTCATAATCGGCATCGATGAATTTTGCGACGCTGTCAGCCAGCATCGATTGCTCTTCACTGAGAGAAAAATCCATTTCCGGGTTCCTAGAGGCCGAGCACGTGCTTGGCAATAATGTTTTTCTGGATTTCATTCGAGCCGCCGTATATCGAGGCTTTTCGATTATTGAAATAGCGAAGCGAGGTGCTCGTTTCCGAGCCCGAACCGATTCGGTCCGCGACAGGAAAGTCGAGACCGTACTGGCTCGGTATATAGGGCAGCGCGAAATAGCCGGCGGCCTCCATCATCAGCGCATCCAGGGACTGCTGCACTTCAGTACCCCTGATTTTCAGGTATGACGATTCAGGACCCGGCGCATTACCGACCGCGACGGAAGCAAGCGTTCGCAACTCTGTGTATTCAAGCGCCTTCAGTTCGATTTCAAGCGCCGCTATCTTTCTCGCGAAATTGCGGTCGTTGATCAGGGGTTCGCCACCGTGAACGGACTGTGCGCTTTTTTCCTTGAGCCGCGAAAGACGATACTGTGAATTGGCGACGCCGGCGATGTTGGTTCTTTCATGCTGCAACAGAACCTTCCCGTAGGTCCAGCCTTTGCCTTCTTCCCCGACAAGATTGTCGACTGGCACCGATACATCATCGAAGTGAACTTCGTTTACCTCGTGGCCGCCTTCGATTGTGATTATCGGCTTTACCGAAACACCCGGCGTTTTCATATCGATCAGTAGAAAGCTGATGCCTTCCTGCCTGCGAGCGACATCAGAACTTGTACGGACGAGGCAAAAAATCCAGTCGGCATATTGACCGAGAGTCGTCCAGGTCTTGGTGCCATTGACGACGTAGTGATCGCCTCTGCGGTCAGCTCGCATGCTCAATGATGCAAGGTCAGACCCGGAGCCAGGCTCGGAATAACCCTGGCACCACCATACATTGCTGGCGAGAATATCCGGCAGGAATCGTTGTTTCTGTTCCGCGCTGCCGAACGTATAAATAATTGGTGCGACCATTTTTACGCCGAAGGCAACAATCGGCGGGGCGTTGACTTCCGCCAGTTCAATGGCAAACAAATATTTCTGAATCGGCGTCCAGCCCGTGCCGCCGTATTCGACCGGCCAGTTAACGGCAAACCAGCCCCGTTCGTTCAGGACTTTTTGCCACAGGACCATGTCGTCTTTTTCCAGCGGGATACCGTCGAGCCTCTTGCGGCGAATTTCTTCCGGGTATTTCTCTGCCAGAAACTGTCTGACTTCGTCACGGAATGCGAGCTCTTCCGTGGTGAGATCGATATTCATATTTATTTCCGTTTAGGCGGGAACAGGCCCGCAGACCATCCAAATTCTGGCCGAAATCGCGCTTATTGAGTCAGTTCGCCCGAGAAGCCCGAGATTACCATTCCCGCGCCGTGTCGCATAACCCGGGTTCCGGGATGGATTCAGGGAATATTACCGACCTTGATCGCTGCAGGGTGCTTACAGAGCGGCGCCGAATCGTGCAAAATTCATCAATGAACCGCAAGGATCAAAAAACGGGCAATGCAGGTGACGTGGCGTTTAGCGATGCGCTGGGCCGACCTATGCAGGATCTGCGGATATCCCTGCTCGATCGCTGCAATTTCCGCTGCCCGTATTGCATGCCGGAAGCCCAATACAGTGAGGATTATCAGTTTCTGTCGAAATCAGCTCGCCTGAGCCACGATGAGATTTTTCGCGTCGCGTCCGTAGCGGTTGGCCTGGGCGTGACGAAGTTGCGTGTGACCGGTGGTGAGCCATTGCTGGACAGGAATGTGGCGAGCCTTGTAGGGCGACTCGCAAGCCTGCAAGGTGTCGACGACCTTGCATTGACGACCAATGGGATGCTCTTGTCTCTGTTCGCACAAAGGCTGGCAGACGCCGGGCTGAAGCGTGTGACCGTCAGTCTCGATAGCCTGGACAAGGATATATTCAGTGCGATGAGCGGCAACAGGGGAGACATTGCGCGCGTACTGAGTGGCATCGAGGCTGCCGAGAAAGCGGGCTTGTCGCCAATCAAGGTTAACGTTGTCGTACAGCGTGGTGTCAACGACCATACCATCCTCGATATACTCGATTATTTTCGTGGCACCAGCCATATCGTTCGCTTCATCGAATTCATGGATGTGGGCAGTCGTAACGGCTGGTCAATGGATCAGGTCGTACCATCCAGAGAGGTGCTTGCGACGATTCATGCGCGTTGGCCGGTGAGAGCGGTTGGCAGGAATTACCCGGGCGAGGTCGCTCGTCGCTACCAGTTCCTGGATGGGCAGGGCGAGTTGGGATTTATTTCCTCTGTGACCGAGCCGTTTTGTGGGTCATGCAGCCGTGCGCGGATCTCTGCGGATGGCACTTTGTACACGTGCCTGTTTGCAACCGAGGGTATCAATCTCAGGGAGCCGCTCAGGAGTGGCGCAGGGGATGATGAAATCGCCGAGATTCTGAAAGCAGTATGGCTCAAGCGGGAGGATCGTTACAGCGAGATCCGCCGACCCGAAACGGTCGAGAAACCACTTGTCAACAAAGTCGAAATGTACAGGATGGGCGGGTAAAGAAATTCATGAGCGAACTGAGCCACATAGACAAGAAGAATCAACCGACCATGGTCGACGTCAGCGGAAAGATACCGACTGACCGGGAAGCGCATGCGCGCAGCATCGTTGAGTTTCCCGCTGACGTGGCCAGTCGCTTCTCGGGCGGCGATATCGAGACGGCCAAGGGCCCCGTTTTTGCTACTGCGATTGTGGCTGGCGTCATGGCGGCGAAACGGACTCACGAACTCATTCCGTTCTGCCATCCCCTCGGTCTCAGCAACTGCAAGGTTGAGATTGAACTGGATGACAAACAACGTGCAATTATCGATTGTCGATGCAAGGTACATCACCGGACCGGCGTCGAGATGGAGGCACTGACCGGCGCCAGTGTCGCAGCACTGACTGTTTATGACATGTGCAAGGCCTTGTCCCACGAAATTATCATTCGGGAAACGCGCCTCATTTCCAAATCAGGCGGTAAAAAGGACTACGTTTATGCCGGTGCCTGAGCCGGTATGGGGGCTGGTTCTGGCTGGCGGTAAAAGTCGGCGCATGGGCAGCGACAAGGCATCATTGACGGTTGATGGCGAGGCCCAGCTCGATCGTGCGATACGAATGCTTGGTGCACATCTCGATCGTGTTTTCGTGTCTACGAGTCCGGACCAGGCAGGCGATCCGCTACGGCAGAAATTCGAACAGATTGTAGATGGCTATGAAAATATCGGGCCGGTTGCAGGTATTTTGTCTGCTATGGATCAACACCCGGCAGTGAGCTGGCTGGTGCTGGCATGCGATTTGCCGAATATCGATGACGAGACAATTTCATACCTCATGGACAATGCCTCGGCTGAACACGAGGCGACCGCATACCACAGCGTGCGAGATGACCTGCCGGAGCCCTTATGCGCGATTTATCGTCCCGCATCCCGACCGAGCATCGATCGTTTTGTCGGCCAGGGCAAGAACTGTCCGCGGAAGATTCTGATCAATTCACCAACGAAATTATTGCGGCAGCCGAACCCCGGCGCGTTGCACAATATCAACTCACCCGAGGACCTGGCAGGGACCGGAATTGAGCTCGTTCAATGACAAAGTTAATTAAAGTTCGCTATTTCGCCGGCTTTCGCGAAAGCGCCGGTACTGACGAAGAAGAGCTGAGTATGGATGTGAGTACCGCTGGCGATGTATTTGCACAATTGCAGCACCGGCATGGCTCATCCGAGCCGCTGGGTCATTGCAAAGTGGCCATCAATGATGAAATGGCTGACTGGGATTCATCCGTAAAAGAAGGCGATACTGTGTTGTTATTTCCGCCGGTTGCAGGTGGCTGACAGGATGAAAATTACCGCAGATTCTATTGAACCGGACAAGCTTCGCGATGATTTACTGGACCGTGGCGCAGGGGCCTATGTCAGTTTCGAGGGCTGGATTCGTGACCACAATGATGGCCAGAAAGTGCAGCGGCTCGAATACGAAGTGTATGAGCCCGTGGCGATAAAGGAAGGCGAGAAAGTCATTGAGGAGGCGAAAAAGAAGTTTCCGCTTCTGCACGTTGCATGCGTGCACAGATCCGGGTTGCTCGAGATCGGCGAATGCGCTGTCTGGGTTGGTGTGACATCGGCTCATCGTGACGAAGCATTCGCAGCATGCCGTTACATCATCGACCAGGTGAAAGTTCGACTGCCGATCTGGAAGAAAGAGCATTACGTTGAAGGGCACTCAGGCTGGGTGAACTGTGAGCGCTGTGCCGAACACGGGCACAAGCACTCGGTCGTCACAGGAAACTAGGAAACGGAATGAAGGCTCGTCAGCGATGGCAGCTTTGCGCGCTCGCTGGTTTTTATAAAGGCTCCGACCCTATCTTAACCAGGTCGCCCGGACAGTCGATGTCGATCGCAGCGCTTTCCGCGCGAACGGTGACAAGACTGTCGCGATTCGAATCGATTACCGCTTTGGCCCCCCGGTCACCTTGCAATGTCATCAGCTCCCTGAAGAACCGGGCGGGAAAGATGACGGGCGGTCCAAGCGTTTCGGCGTAGGCGCTGGCGCAAATCGAATCGGGTGACGCTTTCCATGTGTCTACCAGGGCTTCAATCTGCCTGATGGTGACCAGCGGCTGATCCGCAAGCATCAGCAACGCAGCATCCGCGACTGCGCTCACGCTTCGAATTCCCGTCACTAGTGAAGACGCGATCCCGCTGCCATATTTCGGATTCAGAACCATGAAGCCCTGCAATGGCTTACAGGCGTCCGCAACGTTTTGCCAGTCACTACCGGTAACAAGCAGTGATTGCGGCCCGCAAACTGACTCCGCCGTGCGGACTGCGTGCGTCACGAGTGCCTGACCTGCAAATAAGGCGAGTTGCTTGGTCGAGCCGAATCGACTGGCCGTGCCGGCTGCCAGGACGATTGCAAATAGTGATTTTCCGCTCATCTGCTGCACTTTATAAGCAGTTGGCAAAAGATCAACTGCTGGTATTTACGCAAGGCCGCGAATCCGTGTGCAATGCGTTGGGTAAGGCGCAGCAATAGCTGATCGCTTTCTACCGCATGAATATAGGGTTTTCTGTTTCAGGGCCCCGATTTCTGCAGCATCGTCTGCAGCAAAACTTGCCCTCCCGCCTTGTTCTGTGATTTTCTTGCACTGCAACATAATGAGAACAGGGAATAAGAATTGCACATTATCAGGTCAGTTGAGGACGCGAAGGCCCTGGAAGGCCAGGAAGTCGGGGTTTCCGACTGGATCACCGTCGATCAGCAACGTATCGACAAGTTTGCGGACGCGACCGGTGACTTCCAGTGGATTCACGTGGACACGGACCGTGCGGCGGCGGAATTGCCGAATGGCAAGACTATCGCACATGGTTACCTGACGCTGTCGTTGATTCCTGCGCTGACCGACGGTTTCGTCCATGTCGAGAACCTGACCCGTGCGCTGAATTTTGGCTGCAACAAGGTGCGCTTCTATACGATGGTGCCTGTTGGCAGCCGTGTACGGGGCAGAGCGACCGTTATCCAGGCAAGGAAGCGCGGCGGGGCACTGCACCTATTGTCTGAAGTCAGGATCGAGGTCGAAGGCGAGAAGAAGCCTGCTTGTGTCGCGGAGACACTTGGCATGTATTTCTTCGAGGAAGTCACCGAAGAAAAAGCCGCTGGCACCGGATAAGATCATTCCGGGCAGCTTTATCGCGAATGCAGCCACCCTGGCAGGAAGGTGTACGGATCTGTATTGACCTCACTGTTGTAGCTAACTGAATTCTCCTGCAATGCTTTCTGCATCGAGCCGTCTTTGCAGGCATCGAATAGCTCGGTTGCCCCGCCGATGTGTTTTCCGCCGATATAAATCTGTGGAATCGTCTTAAGTCCCGTCTTTTCATAAATCGCAGCCCTGATATTGCCGCCTTTGTTGCCTTCCTGGTATTCGACGGAATCAAGGTCAAATGCGCGATACGGAATTTCATATTTCGCCATCATTTTTCGGACAGACCAGCAGAATTCACACCATTCCAGCGCAAACAGGACCACGGGGTTATCCGCATCGTGTATTGCCTCTTCCAGGAACTGAACGGCCTCCGCTGGCGCGGCGGCCGGTGCCTCATCGGCCTTGACCGGAGCGGGTGCAGCCGGTGGCGGTGCATCGAACCTGAATCCCGGCGTCGACTTCGAGATTTCCATTTCCTCTGCAGTCATATCCTCGGGTATGCCCTCGAAAAGCGGCGTCGACAGATAGCGTTCACCCGTATCGGGCAACATGCACAGTATGTTGGCTCCTTTTTCCGCTCTCTTTGCCACCTCCATCGCCCCGGCAAGTGTGGCACCTGCCGATACGCCGACAAAAATTCCTTCCTCGGATGCGAGCGCTTTTGACAGGCGTATTGCTTCACTGCCACTCACAGGAACAATCTCATCGATCAGCTCCGCAGCGACGGTATCTTCGGTAAGTTTGGGTATGAAGTCCGGGCTCCAGCCCTGCATCAGGTGCGGGCGGAACAAGGGGTGGCTGTCGGCGGGAGTACCATCGGCGTGCCTTTTCTGCGGGATGCCGCTGCCCAGAATCTGTACGTTGTCCGGCTCGCAGACGATGATCTTCGTTTCGGGTCGTTCCTTCTTCAAAACGCGGGAAACACCCTTTAGCGTGCCGCCTGTGCCGAACCCGGTTACCCAGTAATCAAGACGTTCGCCTGCGAAGTCGTCCAGGATCTCTGGAGCCGTGGTCCGCGAGTGCGCGTCCGCATTTGATTCATTCTCGAATTGCCTGCACAGAAACCAGCCATGTTTTGCTGCGAGTTCGGTTGCCTTGGCAAGCATGCCGCTGCCTTTTAACGCCGCAGGTGTCAGAACGACCTTTGCGCCGAGAAAACGCATCATTTTGCGTCGTTCAATGCTGAAGCTTTCCGCCATCGTGACGACAAGCGGGTAACCTTTCTGCGCACAGACCATCGCCAGGCCTATACCCGTGTTGCCGCTGGTAGCTTCTATTACGGTCTGACCGGGTTTCAGCGCGCCTGATTTTTCAGCGTCGCTGATAATACCCAGGGCCAGCCTGTCTTTGACCGAAGCCATCGGATTGAACGACTCGATCTTGACGAATATGTTGACGTCTTTGGGTGCTATCTTGTTCAGCCTGACGACCGGCGTGCCGCCAATGGTTTCCAGGATATTGTTGAATCGCTTTCCCATCTCGTTGCATTCCCCGTATCGGTGGCAAGTATTGAATTTATAACGGTGAATGCGAATACTACCGCAAACATCCAGGGCCGGAAGTGTTTACAATCTTTGTCCTCGAGGATCGGCCGAAACATTTCGACAAGTACCGGGAGTGAGCAATGGAATATGGATTAGTTGGTTTACTCGTCCTGATCGCCGATATTTACGCAATATTGAAGATTGCGCAAAGCGGTGCGAGCGACGGCAAGAAAGTTCTGTGGATTGCGCTCGTCGTTGTATTCCCGGTTGGCGGAGTGATCATCTGGTACCTGTTTGGACCTGGACGATAGTAAGCATCAGCAAGGAAACGCCGGCAAAAAAAAGCGGGCATGACGCCCGCTTTTTTCGAAGTTTACCGGCAGGTATCAGAAGTCCATTCGGTAAGTGACGCCCCAGGTTCGTGGCTCGGCGGGATAGGAGTTCATCCTGCCTGGCTGAACGGGTCCATCGAACGATCCAGCATAATAACGCTCGTCACCCAGATTTCGGCCCCAGAAAACCAGTTCAGACCCCATCTTCTCCCAGCGAATACCAAGCCTCGCATTAACAAGGCTCAATGAGTCGAGCTTTGTAAACGGATCCAGGTCGCCGTCCGTCAGTATCTCCGAGTAATATGAGTATTCGCCGCGAACGTAGGCTGACGCGGAGTCACTCAGAATGAAGTCCTTGGTGAACGAGAAATAGAACACGTCTTCAGGGTTGTAGGCCAGCCGACCGCCTGTGCGCGGACACTGTTCGGCATCGATGTCACCACCGCTGTTGGGATCCGGCATGCCGGTATGAAACACGTAAGCATCCCAGCACGTGCCATTCTCGAAGCTCTTGAACTTGGCATCGCTGCGAACCCAGTAAGCCTGGAAGCCCAGTGTTTCCGTCGGTTGCCATAAGCTTTCGATTTCCCAGCCCGAGGTGTCGGCAGTACCTGCGTTTTGCAGGTTAAAGCCGGTACCGGTCCAGGAGTTGGCTTGCAAGCCGTCAACCTGTGTGTCGTAAACGGCGATATTTACGCGGACATTCTGCGCCGGGAAATCGGCTTTCATTCCCAGCTCGATTGTCTCCGATGTCTCTGCGTCGAAGATTGGATTGAACACTGCGTTGATTCGGTCGGTGTTAGTGCCGCCTGATTTGTAACCCTCACCATAGGAGGCATAGAACATCGCAGAGTCACTGGCGAACCATGACAACTTGACGGTCCCGGAAACATGGTCGTCCTTGAGCGTCTCATTCAGATCAGGGCGTGGTGCGAGCGGGGCGAAAAGATAAGTGCCCCAGCCCGGCTGCCATGTCGGAGCCAGCACAGCCGGATCAAACAAGGGGTTTCCCGTCAAGGCGTAGAACAGGTGTGTTTGAATTGCGTCAAGATCAGGTGCCGGCCCTTGTGCGCCCTGGACAAACGTGCCGATCATCTTCTTCTCTTCGTCGGTATAACGCGCGCCGACGGTCAGTAACCAGTCTTCGGCCATCGGGATATCAACCTGACCGAAGACGGCCCAGCTTTTATGTTCCTGGCGCATATCGTCGTCTGCAAACGAATTCAAGGGGAATGGTGTTGCTGCCGGCGGAAGTGTACCGCCCGATGCAGCGCTAACGGCGTTGACCCCGTTAACCAGCAAGACGAGGTCGGGCTGTACGAGGTCGATATACGGGCCAAGGAGCTGTTCACCGTTCGTTTGTTTCTGGTTATCCAGGTCCTGATCAAAATAATAGAAACCGGTAACGAAGGAGCCGCGATCACCGATCTTGCCCGATAAACGCAGTTCCTGTGAGATCGAACTTTGCTGTGCCTGCTGGGCGCGATTGAGCAATGGCACATCAGTGAAGTCGGCGTCAATCGTCGAGGTTGTATCAAATTTTCGATACCCGGTAATCGATGTCACTGTCATATCATTGGCGAGGTCCCAATTGAGCTCTGCAGATAAGCCGCTGTCCTCGCTCGTCGAGTGGGGCAGGCTGTTGTATGCAACCTGGTAGGTGTCAAATGGAGTGCTGCCGATGATGGTTCCATTGGCTGGCAGGCCGAGGCCCTGGGCAACAGCGGTAATCAGCCCGATTGTGGCAGCGTCGTAGGGATTCGCAGAAAAAATCGTTCCGCCAAGACCAAAAAGCAGAAAGTCTGTTCCAGGAACCAGGCCGCCCGGTACCGGTGACGTCGGATCCGTGTAGCTGTTTGCGAATATGCTGTCTACCCGGGACACTGCCGCGCAACATGCTTCGTCGATCTCCGAATACTCGCCAATAATGCGCATGTCGAAATTGTCATCGTTGGTGTAGGCAAGTTGAAGCCTCGCGCCAAAGCGATCCCGGTCATTAAGAATATCGCTTCCGCCAGTGAGGTCAGATACATAACCGTCGCGCTGGCTCGAAAATACCGTTGCGCGAATCGCCGTGCTCTCAGATAAAGTGAAGTTCGAAGCTGCAGCGAGCCTAAGCAGGCCATAATCGCCGGCCGATAATTCGACAAATGCATTCGCCTCGTCAGTGGAGGGTGCCACGGTGCGCATGTTGACTGCACCCTGCGGCGTGTTCTTGCCAAATAGTGTGCCTTGTGGGCCACGCAGGATTTCGACTGCTTCGATGTCGACCAGTTCATTGATCATTGAGTTTTGCCGCGAGCGATAAACACCGTCAACATAAAGTCCAACGGAGGACTCAAGGCCGAAGTTGTTCGAGCTCGTGCCAATGCCGCGAATCGAGAAGTTGGACGTGGTCGTCGTCTGGCTCTGTCCCATGATCAGGCCAGGAGCATTGGTTTGCAGATCGAACATGTCCTTAATGCCTGCATCTTTGATGTTCTCGCCTGTGATGGCGGTGACGGCGACAGGAATCTCCTGCATGTTGCGTTCGATTTTCGTCGCAGTGACGATGATCTCTTCGATGAGCGAGTCGTCTTGTGCCACTGCTGGCAAACTAACGCTGGTTGCTGCGGCGATCAGCACCGCAACTTTGAATTTTAATGAATGGGCGTTCATGGCCATTTTCTCCCCTCCAGGAAAAGAACTTTGATTGCCACCGACCCCGTGGGCTGGCCGGATCCGCCTTTCCTGATGCCTGCGAGATCGTCCTTCACTCATGGCCCTCTGTGGCGGTGCTTTTACTGCCGAAGAATAGCACGTTCCGGCGAGCCAAATCGCTATCACGAAGGCAAAAAAACTCATAGAAATCGGCATCATGCGCCTCTTTGGCCCGAGGAGTTATCAAGAATCATTCCAATGTGGCGCGAGTGCGGAAACAAATGTTGCTGAATGGTCGGCCAGATCTGTTAAATTGCGTCTCCTTAAGTATTACGTCAAAACCGGGGGGATTTGAATGCATGGCCTGATGATGGATAGCGAGCTCCTGATATCAACGATACTGCGCCACGCAGATCGCAACTTCGGGAACCAGGAAATCGTGTCAGTTACAGCGGATAACCCGCTGCATCGATATACCTATCAGGAGTGCTTTCGGCGAACCCGACAATTGGCAAATGCCCTCGGAAAGCTTGGCCTTATGCAAGGCGATCGGGTTGCCACGCTGGCCTGGAATGACTACCGGCACCTCGAGGCTTATTACGCTATCGGTGGTTCCGGCTACGTATGTCACACGGTCAATCCAAGGCTGTTTCCCGAGCAGGTGGTCTTCATCATTAATCATGCGGAGGACCGGTGGATCTTTGTCGATCTGCTGATCGTTCCGCTGCTCGAAAAAATTGCCGACCAGATACCGGGCGTTGAGGGTTTCGTCATCATGACCGATGAGAAGCACATGCCGGAGACGAATCTGAAGAATGCCGTCTGCTATGAAACCCTGATTGGCGCAGAAAGCGATGCATTCGACTGGCCGGTGTTTGACGAGCGATCGGCATCGGCACTGTGCTACACATCGGGAACAACAGGCGATCCAAAGGGTGTTCTTTACGATCACCGCTCGACCATTCTTCATGCTTATGCCGCCGTATCACCCGACGTGATGAATCTGTCCAGCATCGATTGTGTCCTGCCGGTCGTGCCGCTCTTTCATGTCAATGCCTGGGGCATTCCCTATGCGGCATTGATGGTCGGTTGCAAGCTCGTATTCCCCGGCCCGAAGATGGGTGATGGTGAGACGCTTTACGGTCTGCTCGAGCAGGAAAACGTTTCGTTGGCGCTTGGCGTGCCAACCGTATGGCTGGCGCTTTTGCAATATGCGGATTCCGCCGGCAAGAAACTGAACAAGCTCCAGCGCACTGTCATTGGTGGCGCCGCGGTGCCTGAGCGGATGATTCGTGACTTCAGGGATAAACATGATGTCACCGTCATCCAGGGCTGGGGTATGACGGAAATGAGCCCGTTGGGTACCGTCAGCACGCCGAAGTTCGGGATGGAGACACTGACGCCGGATGAAATGATCGCGGTCCGTGCGAAAGCAGGGCGCGGCATTTTCGGTGTGGAAATGCGTATTGTCGACGACAAAGGAACGGAAATGCCGTGGGACGGTGTGGCCTACGGGTCATTGCAGGTTCGTGGCCCGTGGATTTGCAGCGACTATTTCAGGCTGGAAGGCAAGAGCGGCTCGCACACCGCCGATGGATGGTTCGATACGGGCGACGTAGCGATCATTGACGAAGACGGCTACATGTCGATCACGGACCGGACAAAGGACGTTATCAAGTCGGGTGGGGAATGGATCAGCTCGATCGATATAGAAAACACGGCGATGGGTCATGATGCCGTCGCGGAGGCGGCAGTAATCGGCGTGGCACACCCGAAATGGACCGAGCGACCTTTGCTGATCATAATCAGGGCCAAAGGTGCCAGCCTCGAGCGCGACGAGTTGCTGGCATGGCTCGAGGGCAAGATTGCGAAGTGGTGGATTCCCGACGACGTTGTCTTCGTCGACGAGATTCCGCACACGGCAACCGGGAAAATCAAGAAGATCGAATTAAGGAAGCAGTTCGCGGATTACGAATTGCCGTCCTGATAGAATTTTTTGCAATATCAATATAATTGGGTGAAGTATGGCTGACGCATTGCGTCTTTTTGGATTGAGAGCAGTGGTAACCGGTGCCGGTGGCGGTATTGGCGAAGCAATCGTTCGGACACTGGTGAAGCACGGGGCAGAGGTGCTCGCGATCGATTCTCCTAACAGTGGTATCGAGACCCACTTCAAGGGTGTTCGTGGAGTTCGTGGTGCGCCCCTGGATATGAAGGGTGCCGACGCTGTCACCAAAGTTGGAGAACTGGCTGCCACTGAACTTGGCGTTGTTGATATCGTTATTTGCAATCTCAGCGCACAGTCCGAGGGCCCTATTTCAGACGGCGATGACGAAGTACTTGGCCGGCTGATATCACGGAAAAATGATCTGGTCGAAGGCATCTGTCATCAGCTGCTGCCGATGATGAAAAGTAGTCCGGCGGGTCGCATCATTGTGCTGGGATTCAATCGCAGTGTCTTCGCAAAAGACGGCTCTGACAGCTATGCGAAATCAGAAGCGGCAATCGCTGATCTGACCCGGCGCCTTGCAGCTGAAACGGCACCGTTCGGAATTAACGCCAACTACATACAACTTGGCGCGATAATGACCCCGGAAAGCCGGCGCGTATTTAACAACGACAAGAAGTTACGCGATTTCTGCATTCAACGATCTGCAGCAAAACGGCTGGGTGAGCCGGTCGATGTGGCCAAGGTTGCACTTTTCCTCGCGACAGACGATTCAGTATTCGTCAGTGGAACGGGAATCATGGTCGATGGGGGAGTTGCGTCGTCCTAAAAAAACGAACAACGCCCATGCATTCCGTACTTAAAGATCTGACTGATCTGCTGACGCTCGAACGTATCGAGGACAATATTTTTCGCGGCCAGAGTCGCGATATCGGTAGTGCCCAGGTATTCGGCGGGCAAGTGCTTGGACAAGCACTATCCGCTGCGCATCTCACGGTGGACGATCGTCGCGCCCATTCGTTACATGCCTATTTCCTGCGCCGAGGTGATATGAACTCACCGATCATCTACGAAGTAGACCGCGCCAGGGACGGCGGCAGTTTTTCTGTGCGGCGCGTTGTCGCCATTCAGCATGGCAGGCCGATTTTCAATCTTGCTGCCTCCTTCCAGAAACCTGAACCCGGACTCGAGCACCAGGCAAGAATGCCTGAAGTCGAAGGGCCCGATGGTTTGCAGGACCTGACCGAAGTTGCGCCGGAAATCCTGCAGCAGATACCCGAAAAAATGCGCCGTTACCTGACGCATAAGCGACCATTCGAGTTCAGGCCTGTTCAGCCGATGGACTTTACGATGCCGGAGAAACGGCCACCGAAAAAATATGTCTGGATCAAGGCGGTGGACAAACTGCCGGGAGAACTGGCACTTCACCAGAACCTGCTGGCCTATGTTTCCGACTACGAATTACTGGGGACCAGCACGCTGCCGCATGGACTGACATTCAACCGCAGCCAGGTAATGATGGCGAGTCTTGACCACGCGCTCTGGTTTCACCGGGAATTTCGCGTCGATGAATGGCTACTGTATTCCATGGACAGTCCAAACTCCTCAGGAGCGAGGGGTTTATCAAGAGGTCAGTTTTTTACCGCAGACGGCGTCCTCGTCGCATCGTCGGCCCAGGAGGGCCTGGTCAGGGTCTTGTCCGAAGAGGCAAGCAAGGCGAAGCGCTCCGATCCGAAGCGCCAGTCGTAGTACCGCTTGGTCGGATCTATTGGGCCTTAGCCTGGTTGGCCACAGCTGCGGCGGCTGCAGCGACTGCTTCCGCGTCACCGAGGAACTCTCGTGAGATCGGCGTCAGCGTGTCGTCCAGCTCATACGCCAGCGGTATGCCTGTCGGAATGTTGAATCCGGTAATTTCCTCTTCCGAAACATTATCGAGCATCTTGACCAGGGCGCGCAGGCTGTTTCCATGAGCGGCGATGAGTACATTCTTTCCACGCCTTAGTTCCGGAACGACTGTTTCATTCCAGCAAGGCATAACGCGATCGAGCGTCGTCGCGAGTGATTCGGTAGCCGGCAAATTGTCGATTCCGGCGTAACGTTTGTCGTGAGAAGGGTGCCGTTCGTCATCGATGTCGAGCGCTGGTGGCGGCACGGCGTAGCTGCGTCGCCAGATATGCACCTGGTCATCGCCGTACTTCGCCGATGTTTCCGCCTTGTTCAAACCCTGCAGTGCGCCATAGTGCCGTTCGTTCAGGCGCCAGTCCCTGACAACCGGTATCCACATTCGGTCCATCTCGTCGAGCATGATCCAGAGTGTCCGGATGGCTCGTTTAAGCACGGATGTGAACGCGATATCGAATTCGTAATCCAGGCTTTTGAGAAGCCTGCCAGCATCGATCGCCTCGGCGATTCCTTTTTCGGTCAGGTCGACATCCGTCCACCCGGTGAATAGGTTCTTAAGGTTCCAGTCACTTTGGCCGTGACGGCAGAGAACAAGTTTGCCTGCCATGAATGCTCCGTTTTTTTCTACAAGCTGTCAGTTAATTTTCGTAGTTCTTGCGCAGCAACGGTTAACGTTGCGAAGTCGATATCGGATCGAAGGCGCATTTCGCCAAGAATCGAATCAAACAATCTGATCGAGGCCGCGTTCTTTTGAAGCCACGTTTCGAAGGCTTCTTCCGGGGTCTTTCTGCTGCGGCCGCTTAGCAACACCGTCGCAAAGTCGCGGCGAATTCTGTAAAAGTCGTCGCGAAGATTGCTTCTTGCCAAAGCCTGCCATCGACCCTCGGCTTGCAGAGCTTCAACGCAACGGTTCATCCAAACGATACCAAGTCTGTCACTCATGCCGGCATACATGCGCGCCGTTTCCGTCACGTCCTTGCGATAGCGGTTGGCGAGATCGGCAATGTCCAGTCCGCCACGTGTCAGTAATAGTGCGGCCATCTTCTTTGCCAGTTTGTCCGGCACGCCATGTTGCATGTATTCATCCGCGGCGAGCCTCTGGCGGTCCTTGGCTGGCCCAATGACGATGCTCAGGGCCCGGGAATAGATAAGTGCCATATTCTCCCGGAGCTCCTGGACGGCTGTCACTATTTCAAGTTCGTCACCGTATCGTTCGATCAGCCAGTAACAGGCATGGCGCAGGATTCGCCCAACGTCAAACATCATTGAATGCTGGATGTTCGCCGGTATCTTGTTGTCCAGTTCTTCAATCGCTCGCCAGATTTCACTGGCTCCGCAGATTTCGCGTGCGACGACATAGGCTCTCGCAATCGTGACGATGTTGGCGCCCGAGTCGACCTGCATTCGCTTGACAAACGAAGGTCCCATGCGATTGACGATATTGTTCGCGATAAGCGTTGACAGGATCTGCCGACTGAGGCGGTGACTCGCAATCAGGTCCGGGTAACGGCGCCGTAATACGGGCGGAAAGTAGCGTTGCGGGTCGGTTGTCAGGAAGTCATCAAGCGCCTGGTCTGAACTTTCGAGGCCGTTGTACAGGTCGATCTTCGCATAGCTCAGAATAATCGCGAGCTCAGGTCTGGTCAGCCCCTGGTCGCGTTGTCTGCGCTCTTCGATTTCCACATCGTCGGGCAGGAATTCGAGGTGTCGGTTCAGCAAACCAGACTTCTCAAGATCGTTAATAAGCCGTGCTGTTTCCGACAGTCTTTCCCTGGCCTGTGCTTCCATCATGCTGATGGATTGGGTCTGGAGATAATTGCTGCGCAAGACGAACTGCGCAATCTCGTCGGTCATTGAAACCAGCAGGTCGTTCCGCTGCTCCCTGGTGAGACCCTGTTCCTTCTCTGCGGCACGGAGCAGAATCTTGATGTTGACCTCCCGATCGGAACTGTCCACACCACCGGAGTTATCGATGAAGTCCGTATTGATCCTGCCGCCGTTCAGGCTGTACTCAACCCTGGCGCGCTGTGTCAGGCCGAGATTGCCACCTTCGCCTATGACCTTGCAGCGCAGGGCGTTGGCATTGATCCTCAGGTTATCGTTGCTGCGGTCGCCAACATCGGCATGGCTTTCGGAGCTCGCCTTTACATACGTGCCGATGCCACCGTTCCACCAGAGATCCACCCTCATTTGCAATATCAAACGAATCAGGGCCAGCGGTCTCATTGTGACTTCCGTTGTACCGAGCATTTTTCGGACTTCAGGGCTTAACCTGATCTGTTTTGCCTGGCGCGAAAAAACACCACCGCCTTTCGAGATCAGCTCTTCCTTGTAGTCGGCCCAACTTGAGCGGCTCAATTTGAACAGGCGCTTCCTCTCCCGGAAGCTGGCGGCCATGTCAGGTTCGGGGTCGAGAAAAATATGCATGTGGTTGAATGCAGCAACCAGCTTGATTTTTCTCGAAAGCAACATTCCATTACCGAAAACGTCCCCGCTCATGTCGCCGATACCGATAACCGTGAACGGTTCTTTCTGTATGTCGACACCCTGCTCGCGAAAATGCCTGCTTACGGCTTCCCACCCGCCCCTCGCAGTGATGCCCATCTTCTTGTGGTCGTAGCCGGCTGACCCTCCCGACGCAAACGCATCGTCCAGCCAGAATCCGTACTCTGCAGAAATTCCGTTAGCGATATCGGAGAATGTTGCTGTCCCTTTGTCGGCTGCAACAACCAGGTAGGGGTCGTCACCATCACGTCTGACGACATTGCTGGGCGGCACAACTTTTTCACCAACGACGTTGTCGGTTATGTCGAGCAGGCCGCTGATGAAGATGCGGTAGCAGGCGATACCCTCGGCCATGACTGCTTCGCGGTCACCCGTGGGCATGCGTTTTGGAAAGAATCCGCCCTTGGCGCCTGTTGGAACGATGACCGTGTTCTTGACGACCTGGGCTTTCATCAGGCCGAGCACTTCAGTTCTGAAATCCTCACGCCGGTCTGACCAGCGGATGCCACCGCGAGCGATATCCCCGCCCCGCAAATGCACACCTTCTACACGCGGTGAATAAACGAAGATCTCGTATTTTGGCCTGGGGAGTGGCATCTCGGCGATGCGACTCGGGTCGACCTTGATCGACAGGTGGGATTTGCTGTTACCTTCATCGTCGACCTGGAAATAATTAGTGCGGAGTGTTGCATCTATCGCACCCGCAAACGCACTGAGAATTCTGTCCTCATCAAGGCTATTGGCCTTTGAAATTCCCTTGGAGATTGCCTTGTCACAATTCTCCAGCTCTTCCCTGCGTTTTGCATTCGACAGTTTCGGCTTGAATTGCGCCTGGAATTTTCGCACCAGCGCACAGGCGAGATCCGAATGGTTGACCAGGACCTCTTCCATGAGATTCTGACTGAACGGGAGGCCGAGCTGGAGGATGAATCTCGCGTAGCATCGAATCAGCGTTGTCTGACGTGCCGTGAGTCCGGCCGCAAGGATCAATTCGTTGAAATTATCACTTTCGGATTCCCCGGTTAATGCCTGGCGGAAACCTTCCTGGAAGCGTTCGGCCAGGGTTTCCTTGCCACCCTCTGGCATCTTTTTGAAACGAAGATGAAAGTCCTGGATCCAGAACGAACGGCCGTCACGCAGCTCCAGCACATATGGATTTTCACTGAGCACGTCTGCGCCAAGGTCCTCGAGCAAGGGAAGGACGCTTGACAGGACCAGGGGTTCATCTTGTCTGAATGTTCGAAAATTCAGCTGGTCGGGTTCGTCTGCCGACGGGCTGTGAAGAAGCAGAAAATTGTCGTGTTCACCTTTTCTGATACCGTCAATTCGCTTCGTATCGAGGCAGGCAACTCTCGGTTCGAGGTCGGCTTCATAAGCGGCGGAATAGCTTTCGCCATACTCGTGAAACAGGGCAAAACCCTCGTCCTGACCGTATTTTTCGACCAATTGTTCGCGCAGATGATCGCGCCAGCTAACAACTGCTTCGGCGATTCGGGACTCGATACGGCGAATACTGATGCGAGGACGGTTCTCGCTGCCAATCCTGACAATCGTATACATGCGTGCCAGGGGTGAATCGACGATCTGCACACTGGAGTCGACCGACAGGCCCTGGAATTCCTCCAGGAGGATCTCCTCGACCTGCCGGCGTACAGCGGTAGTGTATTTTTCACGGGGCACGTAAATGATGCATGAGAAGAAACGCCGGAAGGTGTCCCGTCTAAGGAAAAACTTGACGCGTCGCCTGTCCTGCAGATTGAGTATGCCGGTCGTTGTTCGGACCAGGTCTTTGACCGAGCTCTGGAACAGTTCATCACGCGGAAATGAATCAAGGATATGAAGGAGTGCCTTCCCTCGATGCCCTGAAGAATCTACTGCCGCCGCTTCGAGGACTCGCTGGACTTTAAGGCGGAGCAGCGGAATGGTTCTGGGACTTTCGCTGTACGCGATCGACGTGAAAAGTCCGATAAATCGCTTCTCACCGATCGCATTGCCTTTCCGGTCAAAAATTTTGACACCGACATAGTCAAGGTAACTTTGCCGATGAACCGTTGATCGTGAGTTGGCCTTGGTTATTATCAGCCAGTCCTTCTTGCGCGTATGGCGGCGCATTTCCTTGTTCAATTCAACTGCGCGGCTGCCTCGATCATCATTCGACAGAACGCCAAGACCGGTGCCTTTTACCGGCGCCAGGTAAATTTTGTCCTTATGGGTCCGAAGCTTGTATTCACGGTATCCGAGAAAGGTGAAATGATCATCTGCCATCCACTGAAGCAGTAAATCCGTTTCCACCCGCACGGCAGAATCGGCGCCGGATGGTCCACGATTCAGCATGGACGCGGCCTGGAGCATCTTGTCGCGCATCATGCGCCAGTCGCGAACAGCCATGCGTACATCTGCGAGGACTTTTGTGATTTCATGCTCGAGAATTTTCAGGTGATTCTGATTCGGCTCGCGGTCGACCGTGAATCTTATGAACGACTCAACTTTGCCACCTTCGTCAGTGAGGCCGGAAACCCTCGTCAGCTTGCCACGTGCATCGCGGTGTACCCGAAGTAACGGGTGTACGGTCATGTGAATTGCCAGGCCCTGGCGGTTGATCGCAGCCGACACGGAATCAACGAGAAACGGCATGTTGTCATTGACCATTTCGACGATCGTGAAGGCGGAGTGATAGCCGTGTGTTTTTTCATCCGGATTGATGATGCGCAATAGTGCCGTGCCGGGTTTGCGAATACGCGCAAAATCGAGATGAGCCGCTGCAGCCTGACCCATGATAGTCGCCGACCGGTCATGCATATCTTCGTAAGGCACGTCAGCAAAATAGCGACGTAGAAATGCATTGATGTCTTTGCGGGAATTCAGGGTTTCGGTATGCGGCTTCGTAGCCACGATTTCGTCGAGCAGACGATCCGACGTGTCGCTTGAGCGACGCTGTTGCTGTTTTGTCACTACAGGTACTCCGACCGGATCAATACATCGTCCGATTAGTACAAAAAGGGCTGATTATTTCGGGTGGCAAGGTTATTCCTCTCGATCCTCTATTGCTACCCACCGAGTCGAAAAGTGGCACGAAATTCCACCTGATTTCAGAAGATCCAGCGATAATCGTGGCCTGCTGCAAACTGCGGTGACGCTGGCGATCTTGTCAGCGCGCGTCAGGGAGAGCTGATGAAGCGCGCCCGGGCTAGCAGTCTCTCAATAACCGTGTTCAGAACGGCAATCTGGTCATCGCTGAGTCCGTGAAGCAGGTCCTGTTCCATTTCGAGCGCCAGAGGCGCGACTTCGTCATGAACTTTTCGTCCGTCTTCGGACAATGTCAGAATCGAGCGGCGCCGATCAGCGTCCGCAAACTCCCGGTCGATGCGTCCTGCTTTGATCAGTTTCGTAACGGCGCGGCTGACCGCGACCTTGTCGAGCATGGTCCGCTCGGCAACTTCGACGGCTGAAAGGCCGGGAAAACGACCGACAATGGCAATAACCCGCCACTCCGGGATCGTCAGGCCAAATCTCTTGTCATAGACATGGGCAATCAGGCCCGACACCGTGTGCGACAGAATCGCCAGGCGATAGGGCAAAAAATCCTCTAAAATCAAGGTTTTGTCGTTTGTTTCATCCACTTCCGAATACTCCCCGGGGGGCCTTAATCCTGTGCTGCCAATGTTACGTGGTTGCAGCAACTTGTTAAACCGCTGTGGTTACCCGGATCACGCCAGGTGTGGGGCATGGAGGTAGTCGGAGGACTGCATTTCCGTCAGGCGGCTGGTCGTCCTTTGGAACTCGAATTCGAGTCGCGTTCCCTGGTATAGCGATTCAGGGGAGGCGGCGGCCGAGAGGATCAGCTTGACCTTACGATCATAGAACTCATCGACGAGGGCGATGAATCGCCGTGCCGGATTATCGAGTTCCGCCGTTAAAATCGGTACATCGGAGATGATCACGGTCGGATACCAGCGGGCGATCTCGATATAGTCTTCCGGGCCTCGCGGCCCATCGCAAATATCCATGAAATCAAACCAGGCGATACCTTTTGCGCAATGCCGCGTGGGGATGGCGCGGCCAAGGACCTCAATCTGATGATCGCTGACCGCCTCACCCGACGCCATTTCTGCAAAATAATGGCTTAGTTTGATGTGAGCCAGCTCGTCGGCGGGGGTCAGATAGGTACCCGCCTGCTCAAACAGCTGCAGTCGATAGTCGGTTCCGCCATCGAGTTCCAGCACATCGAGATGTTTTTCCAGCGCTTCAATGGCTGGTACGAAACGCTGCCGCTGCAGGCCCTCTTTATACAAATCTCGCGGACTCGAATTTGACGTCGTAACAAGAATAACGCCGCGCTGAAAAAGCCCCTCCAGCAGTCGGCCCAGAATCATCGCGTCGCCAATGTCACTGACAAAGAGTTCATCGAAACAGAGGACTGACGTTTCAGCGGAAATTTCGGTGGCGACTTCGTTTAACGGGTCCTCCTTGTCGGAGATCCTGTTCAGTCGTGCGTGTACATCACTCATCATGCGATGAAAATGAATCCGCTTTTTCCGCTCAATATCGAGGGACGAATAGAAGAGGTCCATGAGGAACGTTTTACCCCGGCCGACGCCGCCCCACAGG
>JAHEFD010000095.1 GCA_024640345.1 Woeseiaceae bacterium | reverse complement strand
GACATGATCGCCGTCACACCGGAAAAGGTGGCTGAGGGTTTTCTCGCCGTTGCGGTCGAGAGCATGGCCAACGCCATTCGCAAAATCACGATCGAGCGTGGCGAAGATGTACGTGATTTCGTCCTCTGCAGTTTCGGTGGTGCGGCGGGACAGCACGCCTGCAAGGTCGCCGAAGTGCTCGACATGAAGCAGGTATGGCTTCACCCGATGGCCGGCGTGCTGTCTGCATACGGCATGGGGCTTTCGGACATCCGTGTCGAACGGCAACAATCGGTCGACGTGCCATTTGGCGAAGCGGAACTCGCGGGATTGCAGCCGGCAATCGACACGCTGCGCGGTCAATGCAATGAATCACTGGCCGAACAGAGCGTGCCCGCAGAGAATCGTGACTTCCGCGCAAGCCTCGGGCTCCGGGTGAAGGGGTCGGACACGATTCTCGAAGTTGTTCACGACAACGCCGCCACGATGATTGATGCGTTTGCCGAAATCTACCGTAATCGATTCGGCACCGATCCTGATGCCGGGGAACTGCTGATCGCCACGATGCGGGTGGAAGGTACCGGCATCGAACAGGTTTTCACGGATCCCGTCATCAACGCATCAACGAACACCAAAGCTTCGGGCCATGGCGAGATGTGGGTCGGCGATCAATGGTCAGATGTCCCGATATTTGAGCGGGATGCACTGGGAAGTGGCGCTACCGTGACCGGTCCGGCGATCGTCGCAGAAGCCAATGGCACAACCGTCGTCGATCCAGGCTGGACAGCAACTGTCAATGACAAGGGCCACCTGCTACTGGAGAGGATCCGGAGCCGGGCGCTCATCCCTGAACCTGCTGGCGAACCTGACGAGCAGCCCGATCCCGTCAGGCTCGAGATCTTCAATCGCCTGTTCATGCACATCGCGGAGCAGATGGGCGTCGTCCTGCAGAACACCGCAATATCCGTCAACATTCGCGAGCGCCTCGACTTCTCCTGTGCACTGTTCGATGCCGATGGCCGACTCGTTTCCAACGCGCCACACATGCCGGTGCACCTCGGATCAATGGGTGAAAGCGTTCGCAGCGTCATCACTGCAAAAGGCAATGAACTGAGACCCGGCGACGCCATCATGCTGAACTCGCCTTACAACGGCGGTACACACTTGCCGGACATCACCGTAGTAACCCCCTGGTTCGCCGAGTCCGACACGCCAATGTTCTTCCTCGCTTCGCGCGCTCACCACGCCGATATCGGCGGCATTACGCCGGGCTCTATGCCTTCCGAGAGCCATCACATCGATGAAGAAGGCGTGTTGATCGACAATTTCTGGCTTGTTCGTAATGGCAGGTTCCGGCGTGATGAAACGATGACGTTGCTTACCGGCGCGAAATTCCCGTCGCGGAATCCCGAACAAAACATCGCCGACCTGAAAGCGCAGCTCGCGGCCAACCAGCAAGGCATTCGGCAGCTCGAAAAAGCGATCGAACGTTACGGTATGGTGACGGTTCAGACTTATCTCACGCATGTTCGTGAGAATGCAGCAACCAGCGTTCGGCGCCTGCTCAACTCACTGAAAGACGGCGAATTCGAATACGAACTGGACTCGGGTGAAAAGATCTGTTCCCGTATTTCCGTTGATCATGACTCAAGAGAAGCAACGATCGATTTCACCGGCACATCGCCGCAATCGACAACGAACTTCAACGCACCGGAAGCCGTCACTCGCGCTGCGGTGCTCTATGTCTTTCGCAGCCTGATTCGGGAAGAGATCCCGATGAACGAGGGTTGTCTCGAGCCACTCAATATCGTTATTCCGAAAGACAGCATGTTGAGCCCCTCCTACCCTGCCGCGGTGGTTGCCGGCAACGTCGAAACATCGCAATGCGTTACTGATTGCCTGTATGGTGCGCTGGGCGCCCTCGCCGCTTCCCAGGGAACAATGAACAACTTTACGTTTGGCAATGATCGCGTGCAGTACTACGAAACCATCTGTGGGGGTGCTGGCGCAGGACCTGGTTTCGATGGCGCAGATGCGATTCACACCCATATGACCAATTCGCGGATGACTGACGTGGAAGTATTCGAGCTGGGCTTCCCGGTCATCGTTGCATCGTTCTCGATACGAGAGAATTCAGGTGGCGAAGGTAAATGGCATGGCGGTGATGGCTCCGTTCGCAAATTGCGGTTTCTCGAATCCGTCGATGCAGCTGTTCTGTCCAACCACCGTCGCATTGCCCCTTTCGGCCTCGAAGGCGGTAATAGCGGGAAAACCGGCAACAACCTCATCGAAAGAGCCGATGGCGATGTTGAAGAACTGTCGGGAACGGCGACCGTCAGGCTGAACGAGGGCGATGCCATTATCATAGAGACGCCGGGTGGGGGCGGATTTGGCCGAAACTAATATTCATCCTCCGCACCAGGAGCACGTCGTACGCGGCATGATTGCCGCCATGGGCGCGTTTTTCATGTTCACGATCATGAACGTGTTTGCGAAACTGCTGAGTGCCCATCATTCGGTAATCGAGATCGCGTTCTATCGAAACCTGATCGCCTGCATGCCGTTTCTGTTCCTGGTATTTGTTCTCGGCAAGCGGGACATCCTGGTGATTCGAAGCAAGCCCGGTGCCGTGGGATTCCGCGCCGTCGTCGGAGCCGTTTCGCTGACGACGACGTTCGCCGCGTACTCGCTCATGCCGATGGCCGAAACGACAGTGTTGTTATTCACGTCATCGTTGTTCATACCCATGCTCGGCGTGATCTTTCTTCATGAGCGTGTAGGCCCGTATCGCTGGGCCGCGGTGGCTATCGGTTTTGTCGGCGTCATTGTCATGACAGGCCCGGGCGGTAACATTAATGCCCTCGGCGTGGCAGTTGCCCTTTTCGCCGCCCTTATGCACGCGACATTGCAAATAATCCTGCGTTACCTCGGTCGATACGAGCGTCCGGAGACAGTGACGTTTTATTTTCTTGTTACCGGCACGCTGGTTATGGCATTGCCACTGCCTTTCGTCGCCGTGACACCAACAATGTCTGAAGCACCCTTGCTCTTCGGCGTTGGGCTTTCCGGAGCGGCCGCTCAGTGGCTCCTGTCCATCGCTTTTCGCAATGCACCAGCCGCGATCGTCACGGTTTTTAATTACAGCAGCATTGTCTGGGCGACGATATTCGGCTGGATGATCTGGAATGAATGGCCACTACCGACGGTGCTGGCTGGTGCCGGAATTGTCATTGCCTCGAACGCCCTGGTCATTTGGCGTGAGAGCCGGGCAAGATCTATCACCGGCGACCGCGTTCGTGCAAAGTTCTGAAAATACGATCATTGGCGCAATGGACGCTGGAGAATCAAGGTCCGTTTTTTGTGGGAAAGTCGGCGGTCTTTTGTCGAAACAGGTAGCCGGGATTACGGAAATTTAATGAACCTCACATCACTCAGGATAGCGCTCGCCGGGCAGATTGTTATTTGCCTGTTTTTTGCAGAACATGCGGACTCGCAGGGAATCCTCTATCAACCCGACGCTGACAGTCCGATTGGCGCACGCAACCCAAATGCGCCCGATGGCGTCAGCCAGTACGATTTCCTGATAGGCGACTGGGATATCGAGGTCACGATATTCCGCGGCGAGCAGGAACCCCTCGCCTACGAGGCAAAGTGGCACAACCACTGGGTCACCAATGGCTACGTCGTCATGCAGGAATGGCGCGGCCCTTATTCGACCGGCATCGAGTTGCGCAGTTACGACCCGGCTAAAAACGAGTGGCAGGGCCGGAATATCTATCAGCCATCGCCCGGCACCTGGTACTCGAACGTCGCGAAATTCGAAAACAATGAAATGACGGTGACGACGATCAGAACTGATGCGGAAGGAAAGGAAACCATTAGCCGAGAGATCTATTGGGATATTGCGGAGACAAGTTTTCGCATCCGAACCGAACAGTCAGTCGACGGCGGGGTGAATTGGTTTCGCGGCAAATATGAGTTGGTTGCGCATCTGAAAAAAGCGATTGGATCCAATTGACAACTATCCTGATGTTAGTTGGATCCGACCCTTTATCTAGGCAACCTCTGCCCGAACCGGTGCGAACGCTGTAGTCGACACGCGGCACCCCGAAACCGACTGGTGTAATGTCAGCGACACGGTTCCATCGGCACCCGCCGGATGGAACGCCAGCAGCAGCGTGATACCGCGATCAGGATCGACCGGCTGCCGACGCAAGCCTGCGTCACACTGCACCAGGAAATGATCATTCTCGAATGCGCCGGCATCAGATAGCGCACACATGAACGAATGCACCTGGTTGACGATACTCTCTGCAACGGCAGAAGTGTGCGGTTCGAATACTGCCCATCGCGTCGCACGATCAATTGCGTTCGTAATGGCCAGGCAGAGCCTGCGCGTTGTCAGCCTCGCGAATTCGTCACCCACCTGCGTACCGTTCGCCAACGTCACGGAACCGCACATCATCGTGCCTCCGGGCGTGTATCCCGCGATCACGTTCAGCCCTTCCTTGATCAGCAGGTGTGCAACGCCGGATTCAACCTGAATTGCCGGTACCAGGTTTCGATTCAATGCAAAGCCCCGCTGGTCGAGGTCTTCCCAGGGTCCGCGAGTCCGATCCAGTTTGCACAGCAACCCGGCGATGGCGCCACCAATGGCGAGGGGGGAGGCCTTATCGTCGTCGCGATCATTGACACGCGGAAAATAGGAAATCACGTCCTGGTTGGCGTAGCCGTCCGCCCGCACACCCTGAATCGCTTCCTCCGCGCTTTTCCAGCTTTCGGGTGGATCAAGAACAAGCATTGCCGATCGTTTCCGGCAATACAGTTCCGCAGCAAGCACCGCGGCTGGCCCCGGTACGCGCCCAAGCTCGGGTGGCGGCATGTACAGAAGATCGAACTGCTCAACCCTGTTCAACGCAAACATTCCCGTGCCGCGGCTGGCGGACCCGATAAGGTCGTAATCGGATAACGCCAGGCCATCCGTACCTGACTGCGCATGCTCGACATAATCGGCGCCAGTCGCCATCGGCCGGTGACCGGGCGCAGAGCCCTGCACCCTTACCAGCGACGATCCAAGTAAAGCATCTTCAACGAAGTTGTCCTTATCAGCCTCGCAACTCAGGCGACGGAAAATTTCCTGGTCAAGAATCAGCCCGCTGTCAGACGCCACGCGTTGTAATGTCAGGTTAAACAGCGTCTCGCGTTCATCGCCAATGCCGTCGTAGTCAACGGCTGCTCGAATCTGCTCGGTTGAGCCGGGCTCGATGGCACGCAGGACCAGCACACCATGCAGCGCGGGAAGACAAAGCATCGCTCCCCGAGCGTTGTTAGCGACACGAATGATATAGACCTGCTTTCCGCCATGACTGAAGAATTGCTCGGCGGCGGACCCCAAGCTGCTCCCCGGCCAGAAACCGCCGAATCGCCTGCGAAATTCGGCGAAACTCTGTACGAGTACGGGAGTGTCGAGGGGGCCGCGAAGTGCACGACCGACAAATGCCGCCGTCGTCTCTGCTGGCGCACCAATGGGTTGATCCATTGGCGCAATTTCAGTAACCGTAATGCCGAAGTCTGACGAATCTGACAAACTTATCTCCGAGATGTTAAGTCAGATATCTGTGTGCGCATTCTAAAGACTCAATGCCGAAGATGCTATCGTTGTCAGGATAATTGACAATAGGTAATCATGTCCGCACCTGACTACTTACGTGAACGATTCCCTGTTCTTGGCAATCACTTGCCAAGACTTCACCTTGCCTCACTTCCAACACCTGCTCGTAAACATGAAGTTAATATCGATGCAGGCACCCGGACGCTGGTCGTCAAATACGACAACCTCACCGGCGACCTTTATGGTGGTAACAAGGTTCGTAAACTCGAGTACATCTTTCCGCGGGCCAGCGAAAAGCATAACTTACGCATTGCAACATTCGGTGCAGCCGGGTCGAATCATGCGCTCGCAACGGCGCTCTACGCGCGGAAAGCAGGTTTTGAGTGCACCTGCTTTCTTTCACACCAGGCCAATTCACCGCTTGTTGCCGCCACGCTGAATATGCAATTACGAAACGGCACGGAATTGATTCGCTACGGCGGTGACTATGCAACTCGCCTGAAAATATTGCGGCAAAACCTCTGGGGAAGGCATGCCTGGATCATTCCAATGGGCGGCTCTTCATGGCTGGGCACTGTCGGATTCGTTGCCGGGGGTCTGGAACTTGCAGCGCAGGTCAGCAACCATGAAATCCCCGCTCCCGACAAAGTGTATGTCGGGGCCGGAACAATGGGCACAGCTGTTGGAATTGCCATCGGTCTCGCCATCGCCGGCCTGAAAACCGAGGTAAACGCCGTACGCGTCTCCGACACGTCGATCATGAATGCAAAAGCCATGCAGATTTTGTTGCAAAAAACCGTTGCGATGATGCGTCGGTTGGATGACTCTGTACCGGAAGATATCGCCGCGCGAACGAATATCCGGATCAGGAATGGTTTTTTCGGTCCTGGTTATGCGCGGGCAACGCCCGAAACGATGGATGCGATTGCTTTCGCAAAACGCGAGCTCGATCTCAAACTCGAGCCAACCTATACCGGAAAAGCGATGGCCGCATTAGTGGCTGACATGCAAGAGCCGGAATCCGACTCGATCAATTTGCTTTACTGGCACACTTACAATTCAGCACCCCTGGATGTGCCAGCTGATCGTCCGCTTGACCAGGGCGCGTTGCCGCCCGACTTTCTCAGGTACTTTTCCGCTTAGCTCACGATCACAGTTCGCTTCTGATAGACCAGAGTTCCGGGAAGAACCGGTGGTCAACAACTTTGCGGAGCCAGTCCACGCCGGCGGATCCTCCGGTCCCCGGCTTGAAACCCAGTATGCGCTCGACACTGACAAAGTGTCGCCACCGATACTGTGAGATCAGGTCTGCGAGTTCGGTCAGATTTTCGCCGAGCAGGTAAAGATCATTTTCGGGGCCGGGGTTTTTATAAACCTGAAGCCAGGCCTGCTCGATGCTGCGGTGGGGTTTGTAGCTCTCTGTCCAGTCCCTGTCCAGACATTCGGGCGCAATCTTGTGACCCCTCCTTGCAAGCAGCCGGATAACCTCATCGTAGAGGCTCGGCGACTCGAAATTCTCTTTGATTGCCGGATAGACATGAGGCACGTTTTTATGGACCGCACACATTTTTTCCGACTTATTGCCGAGGATAAATTCCACGTGGCGATACATGAATGACTGCTGGCCGGAAGCGACGTGCAGATAATCCCGAAACTGGTTGAAACCGTCCGTTGATATTGTGGACAGAATATCCCAGAAACCGACGATCTGTTTCGTGATCTTTTTAGTCCTGTCCAAAACAACAGCGGCGTTCGGTAAATCGTCGGCAATAATTCGCAAACGGGCATTATACAACTCGAAATATGCCGACTTGAACAACAGTTCTTTCGCCTGCCCCATGATGATGAAGCACATCTCGTCATACCCTTCTGAGCGCGGATGCTGCAAGCTCAGGAGGAGATCGATGCTTTCGTAATCGATATAGGGGTTACTGTTACCCGTGAACTCCGTGATCGGCATGCCCGCCGTTTTCGCCACCTCTTCCTGGCGCTGTTTTTCCGAGCCCACATTCATTGGACGTGGACGGGGCGAGCCGTCGACACCGTCCAGGTCCACAATCGTTGGAACGACAAACTCGAATGACATATCAGACGTCCTTCTTCTTTTGCAGTTGCTCGTTCTCCATTGTTAAACCGCCTGATTCGATCCTGACGTTTTCCAGTTGATGAACGATGTCGAAATGATTACAGCCGGCAATCTCGAAATAACGGCAATCACCACCTGCTTCCAAATGGGCAAGCGCGAAATCCCGACTTTGGCGCTTGAACTCATCAGTTTCATTCTCACCCCAACAGACAATCAGCCTGGGCAGAACTTCCAGGTTCAGAAGTGCGGGGCTAAAGTCCCGTGCGCTCTTTTCATTCAATTTCAAAGGTTCGTTAACATAGGTGTTAACCAATGGCCTCAGATCATAGATGCCACTCATCAACACGCAGCCTTTAACAATTGAATCGGCTGGCTGGACACTCAACTGGCTCAGCCTGATCATCGCCATGACAGCCAGGTGAGCTCCTGCCGAACTCCCGGAGAGGAAGATTTTTTCGCTGGAATAACCATACCGCGTGGCATTATCGCGTAGCCAGAGAATACCCCTGGCACACTGATCAATCATCTGCTCAATGCCTGCTTTTGGAGCCAACGAGTAATCGATCGCCGCAAATGCGATCCCATGGCTGACCAAACCGGCGCCGGCGAAGGTTGAATCGTCCTTACTCAGCGCTTGCCAATACCCACCATGTATGAACACCAAAAGTGGCGCGCCCGGCTCCGCTGCCGGAAACAGATCCAGCTTCTCATCTTCCTGGTCACCGTAGCGAACATCCTTGATGACGTTTGCCCGGGCCTCAGACGCCCTGGAGCGATTTGCGTAGGCGGCGATCAGTTCATCAAAATTATTAACGCAAGAGCTCGGAGAATACTGTCGCTCCAACTCTTCATGCCTCAGTGTTTTCCACATCGTCCTGCGCCTGTGATCAGGTTCCAGACGGCACCGCCACGATCTCAGCGAGAAAAGGACTGGCCGTTGATTTGCGAGCCTCAACCGGGAAGAGCTCCGGAATTCTTTTTTATCGATAAAGCAGCTTCAGCCGCTCCAAAGACTCACTGCTGCTATCCCCCGACCGGTTTCCACGTAGTGTCCAGCCGCTTATTCGTCGGCGGCAGCCTGCTCCCCGGCATCTTGATTCTCAACCGGTTCATCCAGTAACGCACGAACCTCTTCGAGCGTCGGCATGTTGGGATCGGGTTCTACCGTATTCCTGACGACTCGGGACTGCGCCAGCAAGTCGCGTGATTCACCCTGTTGAATTCGGATCGCCACGCCAAGCGCCTCGGCTGCGATCGAGCGCACATAGTCCTGATCGACAGGCACCGGCGATTCCAGGTCATCCGATTGCAACGAAGCGAAGATAGCTTGCAGATGGTCCTCCGGGGTCACTTCGTCATCTATCAGCGGCGCATGACCTTCAAAAAAGAACTCGCCGTTGCGCTGGCCTGCAAGATATGGCTCATTGATGATCATCACGGGCTCGCCGAGTCCGACAAGCTCATACAACAACTCAATGTTTTCCGGATACAACCGAACACAGCCGTGACTCACACGCATGCCGACTCCATAGGGCTGGTTTGTCCCGTGAATCAGGTATCCCGGTATATCGAGCTTCAGCACGAACTTGCCCAAAGGATTGTCAGGGCCCGGCGGGACAACTGCAGGATCGGGGTAACCGAGTTCGCGATTCTCGCGCCTGACAGATGCCGGCACGTACCAGCTTGGGTCCCGCGCCTTGGAGATGACCGCCGAACTGCCTAGCGGGGTTTCCCAACCGACGCGACCGATGCCTATGGGATACGTCAATACAATTTGCGGCTTGCTCTCTTCGCGTTCCGGAAAATAGAAGAGCCGCTTCGACGCAATGTTCAGAACGATTCCCTCGCGCGGCACGTCGGGCAGGACGAATTGCGTCGGTAACAGTATTGGTGTGCCGTCTCCCGGCAACCATGGGTCTATACCGGGGTTGGCGGCAACCAGTTCGTCATAGCCCAGCCCGTACTCTCGTGCCAGGTCAGAAAAAGTGTTCTCTTCCCTGGCAATGACGATTTGCGGCTCTCCAACAACGGATTGATCGGCGTCCGCCAGTTCAAAATAATTTCGGCTGATGGGATCGAGGCGAGGTCGCTCTGCGACCGGTACGACAATCTCGGCCGGAGCCGGGTCGTCGCCCAATGGCGCAAGAAAGTCCTGCAGCGCGGTGCATCCGGACAGAATTGCTGCGGTCGCGGCAAGCGCGCTGATTCTCTTCAGGTTATTTGTCATGCTCGATACATCGCTCTTCGGGGACCTCGGATCGAATTCTCGCAGAAATGCCACGCCGACTCTACGCCACCAGCTGCGGACCACCCGTACAGTGATTGGCAATGTTACCGCACGCCCCTGCAAAAACAGCATCAACATCGAACCAGCGCAAAGCCGTTGCGACAGAATGACAGGAAGGTGAGCAAAGTTCGTGAATAAACCGGCCCGGACGCCGCACCGCTCGCGGTGTGACCGGAAAAATGATCGTTGAATACGCTCAGGGCTTTTCGCAGTTTGGCTCGCGACCTTCTGCCTTGGCCTGGTTGTACAATACAAGCGCTTCGGGCAAACGGGCCACCATCGATTCGATTCGTGACTCGCCTGACGGGTGAGTCGAAAGGAACTCGGGAACTTTCGCCGTGTTCGCGCTGGCGTTCATGTTCTTCCAGAGATCCACACTCTCCCGCGGGTCGAATCCCGCCTTCGCCATGTAGACCAGGCCAATGTCGTCGGCCTCCGTTTCCTGCATGCGACTGAAAGGATTCAACAGGCCCAGTGAACCAAACGTATTGGTTGCACCATAAATGCCCCGAGCACGATTCGGGTCGTAATTTCGGCTATACGGGTTGGTGCTGTCGCCCGCGAGAATGATGGCAAGAACTTCCATGCCGTAGTCTGCAATCTCGCCGCGTGTAGCCCTTTCATTCGCATGATGCGCGGTAACGTGCGCAACCTCATGCCCCAGCACGGCTGCCAGCTGGTGCTGGTTCTGAGCCACGCTCAGGATGCCCGATTTCACGACAATCTTTCCGCCCGGCATGACGAACGCGTTGACGTCCGGCTGGTTAACGA
>JAHEFD010000094.1 GCA_024640345.1 Woeseiaceae bacterium | reverse complement strand
CCTACAACCTGGCGAGATTGCGGCTGGACCAGGCGCTGCAGAATCAACCGCCCGGCGACAAACCACTCGCCGTTATTACGGACATGGATGACACGATCATGCATGCGCGAAGTTACTGGGGGCACCTGGTCAAAGAAAACAAGGAATTTTTTGAAGATGCAATCTGGGATGAGTGGTTGCCGGACAATGAAATCACCGCCGCGCCGGGATCCAAAGCATTTTTTGATTACTGTGCCGAAGTGGGTGTCGAGGTGTTCTACGTAACCAACAGAGACCAGGGTGAGCGGACTTACGAATACGCAATGCGGCAACTGGAGTACCTCGAGCTGCCCTTTGCCGACGACGATCATCTTTATGTATTTCGGGATTCGTCAGACAAGTCGCCGGCGCGAGACGAAATTGCCGCTTCTTTCACAGTAGCGGTGATACTGGGGGATAACCTTAACGACTATCGGCGCGACTATTACGTCAAAGACGTTGAGGAGCGAATGCGACTGATGGAACGTGATCGTGACCATTGGGGCCGCGAGTTTATTTTGTTGCCTAATCCAACAGATGGTCATTGGGTTCGCGCGATATTCGGTGATTCGGAGCCTGAAGCAACCGAGGATAATCGTCGCCTGTTGAGAGAGGCTGCCACGAGAATAGCCTGGTCGGGTTGATGAACCGGTGAAGGAAAGCAGCGAGGATTTGTCCGGAGAGACGCCGGAACAGCAGGCGCGCGACGGAATAATTTCCGCGTTGATCGCTTACCTGATGTGGGGCGTGCTACCCCTTTATTTCATCCTTGTTAAGGATGTCTCGTCCCTAGAGGTCCTGGTTCACCGGGTTATCTGGGCTGTTCCGTTCGGCGCCCTGATTATTTACCTGCGCAAACAATGGCCGGAGGTTCGGCGGGCGCTGACGCATCCGCGAATGTTGCTGTACCTCAGCATCAGCGCGTTGCTGATTGCGGGTAACTGGCTGGTTTACATCTGGGCGGTCCAGAGTGACCAGATCTTCCAGGCCAGCCTGGGGTACTACATCAATCCACTGCTTTTTGCCGTCGTCGGCGTATTTTTACTCGGCGAAAAGCTTCGCTCGGCTCAAATCGCGGCGGTTATCATTGCGGCAGTGGGCGTCGGCATTTTGACGTTCAGTGGCGGAGAGCTGCCGGCAATCGCCTTGTTCCTGGGGACCAGCTTTACCATCTATGGCGTCATCAGGAAAAAAGTCGTTATCGGTGGAATGCCGGGGCTTTTTATCGAAACGCTGGTACTACTCCCGGCGGCTGCTATTTACCTTGTGTACCTGTTGTTACAGGGGCAGGCAGTATTCGCCACCGAGGGGCTGGGCCGCTCGATGATCCTCGTGCTGGCAGGGCCGATAACGGTCGTTCCTTTACTGTTTTTTGCATTGGCTGCGCGTCGCTTGAGGCTGGCCACCGTGGGTATGATGCAATTCATCGCGCCCACCATCCAGTTTCTTATCGGTGTTATCTATGGTGAACAGCTCACTACGGCACATTTGTTATGCTTTGGCTGTATTTGGGCTGCCGTCCTCTTGTTCAGCTGGAATGCCTGGCGATCAAACCGCCGCCCGGCAGCAATAAACCCCTAGCGCGACCCTTTAGCGCTTCCAGGCATCCTGCCATTGAGCAGCTTCTTTGCCTGTAGCTCAATTTAATCCACACAACGCAACCTGGCTCGAGGTGATTTGCTTGAGTTTTGCTCAAGTGCTGATGGCGAAATGGATCAACGTCCGCGAAATCAGTAATAATAAGACATCATGGATGTAGCCAAATGAATCGCAAGACAAAACGTGCGTTGCTGATCTCCGGCATATTCGTCGCTGCGACACTTGGTGCATTCGGTCTGAGCAGGCTGAAGCCGCCGCCGCAAACCAGGGGCCCGGTGAATGAAGCACCCCTGATCGAGGTTCTGACGCTGGAGGCTTTTGATGCGGACTTTCGCATTGCAAGCCAGGGTACCGTCAGTCCTCGCACAGAAACCGTACTGAGCGCCGAAATATCGGGTGCGATTGTCAGCATATCGCCAAAGTTCGTGGCCGGCGGAGTATTTGCCAGGGGCGAGGAGCTGATGCGAATTGATCCCAGTAATTACACCGTGGCCGTAGACCGGGCCGCAGCGACACTCGCACAACGGCAGATCGAATTTGACGGTGCCGAGAAGCTCCGCAGCCAGGGATATCGCGCAGAATCGGAATATGCATCGGCGGTGGCAGCGCTCGCTGCAGCGAGGGCGGACCTCGTGAATGCGGAACGTAACCTTGAACGTACGAGTATCAGCTTGCCCTATGACGGTATGGTCAAGGCGAAGGAGGCGGACCTCGGTCAGTATGTCAATCCGGGAACGAAACTTGGGGTCACTTTTGCAACCGACTTTGCGGAAGTTCGATTGCCGCTAACAGACCAGGACCTGGCATTCGTCGAATTGCCGGGTGCGTCGGAAATCAGCAAATCCGGTAGCGTGGAAGGACCGCCTGTCACCTTGTCGGCGGTGCAGAAGGGGCAAATGCGGTCCTGGCAGGCCCGTATCGTTCGCACTGAAGGTGTCGTCGACGTAAAGAGTCGTGTGACCTACGCCGTGGCGCGGGTTAAAGACCCATACAAGCTGCTGCCGAGTGATACGGGCGAATCGGCTCTGCCAATGGGCACCTTCGTTGCCGCAGACATAAGCGGTTCAAAAGTGAGCCACGTGGTCAGGGTGCCCCGGCTTGCATTGCGCGCGAACAATCAGCTGATGGTGGTAGATGACGATGACACACTCCGGATGCGCACTGTAGACATTTTGCGGTCCGACGGAGATTACGTTTATCTCCGGAGCGGGGCGAATGCAGGTGAACGGGTCAGCCTGACAACCATCGAGACACCATTGAACGGAATGAAAGTCAGAACCCGGCAAGATGTGATAGAGAATTCCGACGAGAAGCAGCGCGTGGCGGATACCGAGCGAAACTAGCGGAAGCAGGCGAGGAACAGGTACGTGAATCTAAAAGGCGTCACTGATCAGAAAGGTTTGATTGCGTGGTTCGCCAGCAATCACGTCGCGGCCAATCTGCTGATGTTTCTCATCATCGCGTTCGGCGTCGTATCAGCTTTCACGATTCGGAAGCAAACGTCACCGGACTTCAATTTCACCGAAATCATTGTGCGGGTTCCCTACCTCGGTGCTGCGCCGCAGGAAGTGGAAGAGGGCGTCGTCGTCAAGATAGAGGAGGCTATCCAGGACGTACCCGGGATCATCGAGATCAATTCGACTTCCAGTGAAGGGATGGGCACGGTCCGCGCCAAGACCGCGACCGGTTCTGATATCAATGAAATTCTCACCGAGGTTAAGACAAAGGTTGATGCGATTTCGACCTTCCCGGGTCTTACCGAGAAGCCGATTATTTACAAACAGGAATTCCAGATGCACGTGGTTTTCCTGACGGTAACAGGCGACCTCGATCAATACGCCCAGAAATTGCTTGGAGATGAAATACGCGAGGAGCTGCTAAGGATTCCCGAAGTGAGCTCGGTCGATCCACTGGGCGGTCGCTCCTACGAAATAAGCGTCGAGGTATCTGAGCTCGTATTAAGGCAATACGGATTGACGATGAGCGAGGTGTCCCAGGCTATTCGGGACTCATCAGTTGATATGCCAGGTGGTTCTATTCGCACAGAGGGTGGCGACATCCTGCTGCGTACGGAAGGACAGGTTTATACCGGCCAGGAGTTCGCCGAACTGGTGCTGCGAACTTACCCGGACGGCACGCGATTGCTTTTGGGTGATATTGCAACGATCCAGGATGGCTTTGTCGAGACGCAGGACTATGCCCGATACATGGGGCGGCCGACTGCCTCAATGCGCGTACTCGCCGTTGGTCAGCAAAGTGAACTCAAGACCGCCGAGGCCGTGAAGAGTTATGTTGCGAGCAAGAATGAAGCGCTGCCCGATGGAGTCAAGATAGAGGTGTGGGTAGACCGTTCATTCTACCTCCAGGAGCAGTTGAACATGATGGTCCAGAACATGGTGCAGGGCGCCTTGCTGGTCTGTCTTCTCCTGACGTTGTTCCTGAGGTGGAAGGTGGCCGCGTGGGTGATTGTTGGCATACCGGTTACATTTTTCGGTGCACTTTGGTTAATGCCGCTAGGTCCGTGGCCAGTGACCGTCAACACGATCAGCCTTTTCGGTTTCATCCTGGTGCTCGGCATCGTTGTCGATGACGCAATCATCATCGGCGAAAGCGTGTATACGACAATTCGTTCTGATGGGCACAGCCTGGATAACGTAATCAGGGGTGCAAAACGAGTCGCGGTGCCGGCCACTTTCGGTGTCTTAACCACGATTGCTGCGTTCACACCGATGTTGTTCGTGGGCGGGTTTGCCGCACCGTTTTTTGAGGCTATGTGCGTCGTCGTGATTCTCTGCCTCCTGTTTTCGCTGATTGAATCCAAGCTAATTCTCCCGGCGCACCTGGTGCACGCCAAAATCAAGGCGGTCGATGAAGAGGACCTCTTCAATCCGCAGCGGGAAATCGGTTTTTTCGAAGCGATCTCCCGCTTTTTTGAAAAGATTCAGCGTAAGGCACAGCATGGGCTGCAGGCGCTGATCAATGACTGGTATGCGCCGCTTCTTGCCAGGGCGATCCGAAATCGGGGGCTGACGTTTTCCATCTTTGCGGCAATCCTGATTCTGACGATCGGGGTAATTTCGAGCGGATTTGTTCGTTTCGTCATATTCCCCGTCGCGCCAACCGATTTCATCTCCGTGCAGATGCAGATGGAAGACGGAACGGCGCCCGCCGTCAGGGACCGCGCAATTGAAAAAATTGAAAACGCCGTGTTTGATATCAATGAGGAATACGTTGCCGCGCATCCCGGCGGAGATGAGCCATTCGATCACTTCATTGTCTTCACGCAAGGTGATTTTGGCGGGATGGTGTTCGCTGAGCTTGATCGTGGTGGCGACAGGTTGCTTTCTGCGGATGAGCTAACAACGATGTGGCGGGATCGAGTGGGCGAAGTGCCAGGTGTCAAACAGCTGGTCTTTGCGGGTGGTCAGCACATCGCCGGTGGTCCGCCGTTAAGTTTCAAACTATTCGGCAACGACTTCGAATCGTTGCAGGCAGCAGCTGGTGAGCTCGAGGAGAAGTTCGGGGAGTATCAGGGCGTATTCGACATACGCAATACGGCCAGTGCGGGTGGCCAGGAAATTCGCCTGGCAATCAAGCCGGAAGCAGAGGCGCTCGGATTGACGATGGCTTCACTCGGCAGGCAGGTTCGACAGGCGTTTTACGGCGAAGAGGCACAACGCATTCAACGCGGCCAGAATGAACTGAAGGTGATGGTCAGGTATCCACGGAACGAACGGCGATCTGTTTCGGACCTGGAAAATATGCGTATTCGAACACCCGGCGGTGACGAGGTGCCGTTCTACTCGGTTGCAGACGTGTCGTTTGGTGAAGCATTGTCATCGATCACACGGCAGAATCGCAGGCGATCAGTGACTGTTTCGGCGGATATTGACCCGGAGGTCGTAGAGCCCGGACCGATCCTCAGGGAAATTCGCGATCAATTTGCACCGGCCCTGACAGCGCGTTACCCCGGCGTCAACCTTGGACTAGAGGGTGCGAGCCAGGAACAAACTGATTTCCTGTTTAACCTGACCGTTGCTTCCATTGCGGCGCTCTTCCTGATTTACGCGCTGATTGCGGTTCCACTGCACTCGTACAGCCAGCCACTAGTGATCATGTCGGTGATCCCGTTCGGGCTCATTGGCGCGGTGATCGGCCATATGCTCATGGGCAGGGCAATCAGCATGTTTTCTCTTTTCGGACTGATTGCGCTGGCCGGCGTCGTCGTAAATGACAGCCTGATTTTGATCGATTTTATCAATAAGGCCCGACAGGAAGGGGTTCCGGCCTATGACGCCGTCATCAGGTCCGGTATTGAACGGTTCCGGCCTATCGTACTGACATCCCTGACAACGGCGGTCGGGCTGATGCCAATTATGCTCGAGACCAGCATGCAGGCTCAGATGCTGATACCCATGGCCATATCGCTTAGCTTCGGAATAATCTTCGCCACGATCATTACATTGTTCCTCATTCCCTCGCTCTACCTCCTGCAGGAAGACTTCGGTCGAGGAATCAGGGGCCTGGTGGGTTTATTGCTTGGCAGAGATTCCAAATCGGCGCCCGTAGCTACCGATAACGTGTAATGTTTTTCACTAACGTCGCAAAATGGCAAACCACCGCGCAATATTCAACAAGCTCATAAGAGAAGCGGAGACGTAAGTAAACGCTGCTGCCCTGAGCAACTTTCGTGCATGCCGTTTATCTGATTTCATCAGTATTTTGTTTTCGTCGAGCATCGGTAGTGCGCGATTGAAGCTCGCATCAAATTCTGTTGGCAGTGTGACGAAGTGGACCAGCGTTGACGTGCCCAGTGTCATGATGCCTCCCAGGAACATGAGAATACCAAGACCCGGTACACGCGTAATTGCGCCGATGAACGGAGATACCATGAGTATTCCGGCTCCGAGCTTTTCGAACTTCTGTGTCACCTTTACCAGGTGAGATCGATAGCGCAGCGGTTTATAGCCTTTGTGGTCCTGTAAAGCATGACCGACCTCGTGTGCAGCAACCGTGATCGCGGTTAGCGACCTGCCGTTGAACTTGTCGGGGGTGAGTCGTACGGCCTTTGCAGCGGGATCATAGTGGTCGCCATCCTTTGTCTCTTCCACGGAGACGGTGTTCATGCCGTACCGGTCCAGCAGATGCCTGGCAAGCTCCGCACCGGTTCCGGAATATCGGTCTGCGGGTTCCGAATAGCGAGAGAGGACGCGCTGAACCCAGATGCCGGGGAGGAAAATGATGCCTGTAACGATCAGGCCAATAACGATGTATGCCATGCGTGCGATCTTACGCGAAAGTAGCAGGTCTGCGCGCGGGACTTAATGGGTTACATGAGAAGAAGTGGACGATACGCTTTTGCCGAAGCCGTGCCATCGGGATGCTGTTAAACTCAGCCAAAATGCGGCAATGCCGCACACCGCAGAATCAAAAGGAAAAGGCAAAAGCCAGTGACGCCCGACCAGATAATTCTTTTTTCCCTGCTGTTTTTCGTTTTTGTTTTTCTCATCTGGGGGCGCTGGCGTTACGACCTCGTTGCTTTCGTCGCCTTGCTCGTTGCCCTGCTGGCAGGGATCGTACCCTCCGGAGAAGCTTTTTCCGGATTCGGGCATCCCGCGGTCGTGATAATTGCACTTGTGCTCATCGTCAGTCGTGGCCTGTCCAACTCGGGTGCCATTGAGCTGCTTGCGCGTTTCTTTGTATCAGGAACGAGAAAACTCGCAGTACATATTGGCCTGATGTCGTCACTGGCTGCCGTTTTGTCCGCTTTGATGAACAACGTGGCGGCCCTTGCGTTATTGATGCCCGTAGATATGCAGGCGGCGCGTAAGGCGGACAGGAGTCCGGCACTCTCGCTGATGCCATTGTCTTTTGCGTCAATCCTGGGCGGTATGATCACGTTGATCGGAACGCCTCCTAATATCGTCATTGCCGAATTTCGAAATGACGCCCTGGGCGCCCCGTATCGTATGTTTGATTTTGCGCCGGTCGGATTGACCTGCGCGATCGTGGGAGTGGCTTACGTCGCCTTCATCGGTTGGCGATTGTTGCCGGCGGAGCGCCAGAAGGGAGATTCTCCGAAAGACCTGTTTAGCCTCGCGGACTACATAGCGGAATTGAAGGTGCCCGAAGGATCAGACTTGATTGGAAAGCGCGTCAGGGATCTCGACGAGAAAGCAGATAAGAGCAACGTGGAAATTATCGGGCTCGTGCGAGAGGGGCGGCGCCTACCGGGTCTCGCGAGAGTTGCAGAAGTGAAGGCGGGCGACATGCTGGTCGTCGAGGGAGATCCGGAAAGCATAGAGGAGTCTGTCGGTGCCCTCGGCCTGGAGTACATCGGCACCGGGGAAGGCATCCTGGAGAGCGAGGATCTCGCACTCAGCGAGGTTGTTGTGCCTGAATCGTCAATGCTCGCGGGTCGCTCGGCCGTGTCCTTCCGGCTCCTTTATCGTTACCGGGTTGCGCTGGTCGGTATTTCCCGCGGCGGTCAACGATTCCGGGAGGACATACGGAAACTTGAAATCAATGCAGGAGATGTACTGCTCCTCCTTGGAGGTGAAGATCGATTATCCGATGTGATCGGTCGGCTTGGCCTGCTACCGCTCGCTGATCGCGGTCAAAGGATTATTCAGCGCGAGAAGGCGTGGTGGGCAGTCGGTATATTTGCGACAGCGATTCTGGCAGCCAGCATCGGGGTGGTTTACCTGCCAGTTGCTCTCGGTTGCGTGGCTGCCCTTTATGTTTTTCTTAATATAGTGCCGGTAACGAGCCTTTATGAATCTGTGGAATGGCCGGTCATTGTGCTGCTCGGCAGCATGATTCCCATTGGAGCAGCCCTGCAGTCGACTGGTGGAACGACCCTGATTGCGAGTGGCATCGTGGATATATCTGCGGGTCATTCACCCGTTGTTGTTTTGACGTTGCTGGTCATTGTGACGATGACGCTGTCAGACGTTATGAACAACACGGCGACCGCTGTTATTGCAGCGCCGATTGCGATGGAAATCGCTGCTTTGCTCGACGTGAACCCCGACCCGTTCCTCATGGGCGTTGCGGTCGCTGCATCATGTGCGTTCCTGACCCCGATCGGGCACAAGAACAACACGCTCATCATGGGGCCTGGTGGTTATCGTTTCGGCGACTACTGGCGCATGGGCCTGCCCCTTGAGATCATCATTATCGCAGTGTCAGTTCCCGCGATACTTACGTTCTGGCCTTTATAGACACAGGGGTGAAAATATGAACTTATTAAAGACCCGAATAATTTCTCTTGTTTTCGGTGTCATGGTCGTCTGCCTCGCGACAGCAGCGGATTACAAAGTGGCTACCGTGATAAGCGCTGATGCATTAAAAGCCGCCATGGCGGAGGCACCCGCCGACAGCGTAAGTGATAAGCCGCTCAGTCATGTTGAATCTGCCGAGGGGCGTATCGGTATCGGCGTCGTTCACCGGCCTGTGATCGAAGCAGGCGGACCGATTAATGCCATCCAGCATCACAAGCAGTCGGAGGTTTATCGCGTGATGGCAGGTTCAGGCACGCTGGTGACCAGTTCGGTGATGGAAGAGTCCGAAGCGATCGACCCGGAAGACTACATCGTAACGAACCTCACGGGACCGAGCGACTACGGCATCATCACAAGCGTCGAAAACAGCCAGCACATTGGCATCGGCGATATTGTGATCATTCCCGCCGGTGTCGCGCATGGCTTCAGCGAGATAACACAGGCAATCACTTACATGGTGGTTCGCATTGACCCGGACAGGCTGGTGGAACTCAAGTGAGCGGTGCCCTGGCAGGAAAGACCTGCCTGGTTACCGGCGCGTCCCGGGGCATCGGGGCAGCGATTGCGGTGATGATGGCGGCGCAGGGCGCACGCGTCGCAGTTCATTACTGCAGTAACAAGGCGGCGGCCGTCACTGTGAAGGAAGGCCTCGTCGGTGACGGACACACAGTAATCGGGGCAGACCTGTCTGATCCTTCGTGTGGCGAAGCGCTCATTGGCCGCGCCGCAGGTGACCTGGGTCGCCTTGATGTGCTGGTCAACAATGCCGGCATCTACTTGCCACATCCCGCACTGGAACTCGATTCCGAGGAATGGCTGAGCCGCTGGAACAAGATACTGTCCGTGAACCTGGTCGCGCCGGCGGCGCTATGCCAGGCGGCTGCCAAGGTGATGGCAGAGCAGGGAGGCGGCCGTATCATCAATGTAGGTTCCCGTGGGGCATTCCGGGGCGAGCCGGATGGACCTGCCTACGGAGCAAGCAAAGCCGGACTGCATTCAATGAGCCAGTCACTGGCTGTCGCGCTTGCCAAAGAAAACATCCAGGTCTTTGCGATTGCACCGGGCTTTGTCGAAACGGACATGGCCAAATCGTTGCTCGAGAGCGCGGCGGGTGAAGCGATTAAGGCGCAAAGCCCGATGAACCGTGTCGCTCGCCCAGAGGAGGTGGCCGAAGTGGTGTGCTTCCTGGCCGCGACAGAAGCCGAATTCATGACGGGTGGTATCATCGATGTTAATGGGGCTTCATATCTAAGAAGCTAATCAAAACAAAGAGGTAAGAGGCTTATTTAATGTTAATTCCGGTGAAGCGCGAGGTTTTTGCCTGCGCTTGATCCCATTCCATACCGGTGGCGGCCTGCTTGTTACTCTTCATCCTTCCTGGTCATCGGGAGTTCAGCTTCGGTCCACGCGACGTGGCCACCCTCGAGACTCAAGAGATCTTTGAAACCCATTGCTTCCATTTTCGCCAGTGCTGTCATCGAGCGACCGCCGACCGGATTTTTCGTGCAATACACGATATAGGTTTTGTCACTGTCCAGTTGGCTGATCATTTCGGTGAAAGACTCGTCCGCCACGTTGATGTTGACTGCGCCCGGCACATGAGAAATTTCGTATTCCTGTGGTGTTCTGACATCGATAATTAAAGCGTTCTGGTTTTCGGCGACATAGCGGGTAACCGCTTCGGCTTTGATGCTGTCAATTTCTTTCGGCGCCTGATCGTCCGCAACAGCCGGAGGCAGGCCGGCGAACAGGGCGGTGAGAAGGAGGACGACCAAGGGGAGTTTGTTCATGCGCACGTCTCCAGTATTTTGCGGTACAGAGCGAATGGCTGAGCTTACTCCATCACCGCCGCGGGTCCATCAATATGTCAAACACTTGTCGCAAAATACCAGACAGGCGGGTCAAAAACTGACAGTCGACGTGTTGTAAGCATGCGACAATTTGAAACAGGCAATCAAAAAAATGGTATTAAAAACAATGCAGTACAGGATTACCTGAGTTGCTCGAATGATCTGGCACGGGCCTTGCAACATTACAGTCAGAAACTCGGCACTACCGCTTCGCATTAAGCACCATGGAACGGTACTACATCGATACGGAGATTGAGAAGATGACAACCCATGTTGTTCAGGACTGGACCCATTCCCAGGTCCC
>JAHEFD010000021.1 GCA_024640345.1 Woeseiaceae bacterium | reverse complement strand
TCGTCATATTCGTGGGCGACTGAATCGTTGCCCGCGAGCAGCTCGCCGAATGTATTGGCAACACCTGCAGAAGAAATAACACAGCGGCAGTTTATGCGATGCCCATCCGTCATCTCGACGCCTGTCACCTTCCCATCTTCGACGAGAATTTTACCGACCCTGGCGTAAGTGAATACCTCGCCACCCGGCTTTTGAATTTTCGGAATAATATTATCGGCAATTTTCCAGCTTCCACCGACCGGGTAGAATCCGCCATAGAGGTAATGTCGCGCAATCATCGCATGCGCCATGAATGCCGACTGTTTTGGCGGTAAACCCATATCGCCCCACTGGCCACAGATCACCGCGATAAGGTCCTGGTTGCTGGTGAGCTCACTCAGTACGTCGTAAGTCCTGCGAAACATGATCCCGGGTGTTTTCCACTTCAGGTACGGAGAGGCAATCGGACGCTGCCACGGCTTCAACAGTCGACCCATACCGAACGCCGACAGGGCACCACCAACCTGGGCAAGCAATACCATGTACTCGTCGATCGCCCGCTCTTCGTCCGGAAACTGGCGCACGAGGTTGTCGCGAAACTCTTGCTTGCCTGCGCAAGCGGTAAACACCTTGTCGCCGACATAGAAGCGGTCGTACTCCGCATCCATCGGTGACCATTCGAGCTTCCCTTCCGTCAGGAAGTCGAACATTCGTCGTGTCCTGGTATTCGCGCCGACTTCACCAATATAGTGAACCCCGACATCCCACTCGTAGCCATTGCGTTCATATGAATGCGTATAGCCACCAGCAGTATAGTGCTGCTCGAGGACGCAGACTTTCCATCCAAGCTCACTCAGAAGCGCCGCATTGGTGAGCCCGCCCATCCCCGATCCGATGACAATCGCATCGTAGGCCGGTGCAAGTCGATTCGGCCTGTATCGTCGACCGATGCGCAGCGTGCTGGGTTTCATTTCAGACATGGCACAATGCTACCCGAGTTGTAGCTATTCATCATGAACAATTGAGCGAATCCCTTTCACCGCCAATGAACTGCTATGATCCGCCGATGACGATAAAGCTCTATGACAACCCCGTATCCGGACATTCACATCGGGTCCGCCTTTTTCTCTCTTTACTCGATCTCGATTTTGAATCGATCGTTGTCGATATGCGCGCTGGCGAACACAAGACACCGGACTACCTGAAAATGAGCCCGCTGGGCCAGGTACCGACGCTCGTCGACGAAGAAACGATTGTAACCGACTCCTGTGCTGCCCTGGTTTATCTGGCAAAGCGATATGGCGACGAGCGGTGGCTGCCCGAAGATCCGGAAGGGGCCGCCAGGATTCAACGCTGGCTTTCCACAGCGTCCGGTGAACTCTATCGCGGACCTGTTACGGCGCGAGCTATCGAACTGTTCGGACGAGACTATGACTACGACGCTGCTGTTGCGTGGACTGAAAGACTGTGCGCATGGATGGAAGACGAACTCACCGATCGCACCTGGCTAGCCGCGGATCATGCAACTATTGCCGATATAGCGATGTACAGTTATCTCCGTGTTGCCGATGAAGGCGCACTCGACATGTCGGAGTATCACTCAATCGAGCGATGGCTGGGAGACGTCGAATCTCTCGATGGTTTCGTACCTATGACTCGAGCGAGTTGAGTACACGGGCATTTTGCATAAGCCTGACGCATTCAGCCTGTATTAATGTAAGCAAGACTACCTTTGCACTGTGTCGCGATGTGCGCGGCAAATAATTCATACTGCAGAGGTAGTCGTCTCATGAAAACACTCACAGTTGCACTTCTTGGGCTCGCAACACTTTTCACCGCTAATGCTAATGCGGACGAAGGCCTTACGCTGGGCGCGTCTGTTGGCTACGTGAACATCGAAAATAGCGACCCGGGCTTTGCGTTCGATGCGAACGATACGGGATACAAATTCTTCGCCAGTTATACGACGCCGGGTTTCCTGGGGATAGAAGGTGGCTACATCGACTTCGGCAGCCCCGAGGATATCGTTGCGGGGTTCCCCGGGGAAATTGATGCCTCGGGCTGGAATATTTACGGGGTCGGTAATGTGCCACTTACCGGTGGCGTCGACATTTTCGCGAAAGCAGGACTGGTGGCCTGGGAAACAGATTCAATCATCGATGGCGTGTTGGTCGATACCGATGATGGAACCGACCTCGCACTGGGTCTCGGCGCACGCTGGAATTCGAGCGACGCGTTTGGATTGCGAGCGGAAGTGGACTGGTTTGACATTGACGAGGCGGACAGCGTCTGGATGGCTTCAGTCGGTTTCGAATTCCGCTTCTAGGCGTCAGCCAGTCGCCTGGGTAAACATGGGTCGGCCGTAACGGCCGACCTTTGTCCCAAACCGCGAACGCTGGCTATTCGGTCAGCAGCAGCACTTTCTCGACAGTCCGCCAGTTTCGCGCAGTTGCCGCTACCCCCAGGCATTTCTCAACGCCGGCAGCCAGCCTGGAACGCCCTATCCCATCCGGTGCGTGCAGATAGAAAACCCGGTCGATCAGCTGATACTGTTCTCTGTCACTCTTCAGCACGGCGAGCTTATCCCAATCTGCTTTTGTCGGCTCTTCACCAAGGAAATACAAATGCAGGCTTGCTGGCTCACTCGTAGCATGGGGAAACGGGTTTTGCGTGACTGCCAATTTCCATTGAGCGAGACTTAACAACAACACGCGAGTCTCAAAGCCGAAATTCGACTTCACTGCGCGGCAGATTTCAGCCTCGAGGATATCTGCTCTTGCTTCCTCGTGACTAAATACAACGTTGCCACTCTGGATATACGTCGAAATACTCTCGCAACCCAAGTCACTGAGCATTGACTTCAACTCCTTCATTGGCAGTTTACCGTGACCGCCAACGTTGATGCCGCGGAAGAGTCCGATCCAGAGGTTCATGAGACGACGCTAGCATGCCATTTGGTTTCGATAAAGCCAGCGGACGCCGCTGGAACGTTGACTCTGGCATAATGTGTGCCGTTCTTCTTCGTTCCAAACCCAAGGAATCAACCCATGGACCTTGTCGGCCAGAAAGGCGCAGCAATCATTTTCGCTGCAACGATCATTACGAGCCTGCTGGGCTTATTTGCAAGTCCGAAGATAATTGACCGCTGCCTGTTCCGGCCCTACTGGTTCCTGAGATCGAAACAATACGACACCATTTACATGAGTGGCTTCGTTCACGCGGACCTTGGCCACTTGCTGTTCAACATGGTCACGTTTTATTTCTTCGCCTTCCCCCTCGAACGGCACATCGGAACCTTCGAATTTATAATGATTTACGCGACCGGGCTGATACTCAGTCACGCCTGCACCTACCAGAAGCAGAAGGACAATCGGGAATACGCATCCCTGGGCGCTTCGGGAGCAATTTCTGCCGTGCTATTCGCCTATATCGTCTACTTTCCGACGACCACCCTGATCATCCTGCCGATACCTGTCCCTATACCGGCAGCCCTTTTTGCTGTCGGCTATGTTGCCTATTCATATTGGGCGTCGACACAGCAGACGGGACGAATCAATCACGATGCGCACTTATGCGGCGCCATAAGCGGATTGCTGTTTGTAGCGCTGACTGACTTTGGCGCTTATGCCAATCTTCTGAAACTGCTGAACTGAGCATTGCCTCTAGGCCGGCGGCTTTAATTCTTGCGATCCAAACAGGCTCTTGATCTTCCGACCCAGTGCACCTATGCCGATCAGGATGAAGATGCCAAGCTTCTTGAGCAGCAGTAAAAGACCGGCGAATAATCCTGACTTCGCAGCCACTTTGCCAGCAACAAGCGCGCCAACACCATAAGCGGCGACCTTGTCGATACTGGAATCGAAATCTTCATAACGGCGCCCCGGATTAAATTCTGCCATCGCCAGCACCGCTTCACGATTCTGGTTAATGACCCCGAGCTGGCTGGTCGGAGCGATGAAAGTCATGCTCAAAACACCCGTGCGGCCCAACGCCCGAATCTCGTAGTTCAACGTCGTTTCTTCCGCCTCGCCAAACCGGATTTCTTTTGCCCAGTACAACTTTCTTGAAGCTGCCACATATTGCGGCGGCTCCGCCCAGCCGATGATCTCAATAGATTCATAGCCTTCATCGACTCGGTCGGGATTCGTCGCCCGGGCATCTGTCTGCATGTCGCTGAGCAACTCGTCATAGTTAATATCAGCGACATCGTCATCGGATACGTGACCATCGTCCGAGTACTCTATGGTCACGGCCCATGATTCGTAATCCAGGGGCGTAAAATTTGCCGGAAACAACATGCCGAGCACTTCCTGTCCTGGCGGGTTTCCCCACATGTCGACCAATACAGTTTCCGCATCGTCAGCATCGAGGAAATAGAACTCCTCGGGAACCGCCAGGGTAACCAGGTCACCACCGATGCTGATGTCGCCGGTCTGCGGAGTCAGCGATTCCATGATCCGCTGCATTTCAGCGAAATACGCCTTCTCCTCAGGCGATAATTCGTATTCCTGTGCAATCGAGGATTGCGTGCAGAGGCACAGGAAAGCAACGGGAATCAGGGATTTCAGCAGTTCGGACTGGTACATATCGATCTCCTCTGCCATACGACAGTACGAAGTTGGCTCAAAGATTAGCAAAGACCTCGATTTGCGGAAGTGATGACGTCACATATCTCCATGATTTCATTGGCCGGGGCCGATGTTTCTGCGATTTCCGGGTCACAGTTCAAATTGAGAGTTCGATGAAATGTCGACACTTGCGGAACGGGTCAGAGCCGGTGCCATTCGGCAAGGTGTTGCCTGCAGCAAGACGGTATATCCTATGATGCAGGTCGCAGGTGCAGGATTCGAAAACGATTGCCGTTTAACATTGACACACACGACCGCCTCCCTTTCCCGGGAAACAATGTTCGTTGGCTGATCCAGGAGAAATGCAGATGTCCGGAAAAATAGCTTTTTTTGCCCAATTAGTGGCCCTCATGGCATTTACGAACTCCGCATTCGCGGATCGGATCGCCATCATCGGCACTGGCGATGTGGCCGGTGCTTTAGGACCCGAATTTGCCGCACTTGGGCATGACATCGTGTACGGATCGCGGGATCCTTCACGTGATGAGGTAAAAGCGCTTGTCGAACGTACCGGCGGGAAAGCCTCTGCAACGACGCAGCGAGAATCGGTTGTCGATGCCGATATCGTTGTCCTTGCTGTTCCCGGCAGGCTGGCCGAAATGATTGCAAAGGACCTCGGCGACCTGTCCGGCAAAATAGTGATCGACCCGACAAACAACTACTCCCGTGAAGGCGTGCCACACCTCGCAGGCGACACGTCCAACGGCGAATTGATCCAGGCCGCAGCGCCGGACGCCCATGTCGTCAAAGCATTCAATACCCTCAACTGGCGAGAGATGGTGGATCCGGCATCGTCCGGCGGCCCGATCTCTATCGCCCTGGCCGGCAACAGCGTCGAGGCCAAGGCAAAAGTAGCCGAACTGGTTGCCGGAATGGGCCTCGAACCCGTGGATGTCGGGCCCATACAGAATGCCCGTCACGTGGAAGGTATGCTGGTCCTGTGGGTACATGCGCGGATGAACGGCAGCGCTTTCAACTACCACCTGCGGAAAGTGCCGGCACAGTAGGCCAAAACGGCGGATTTCTGCGCCCCAAGGTGCCTTTTTGTGACATAACTCCCTGAAAGTAACCGGTTTGCCTTGCAAACTGCAGGTTCGGTGCTGCGATGCAGTCACAGCGCCGTTTACTTATGTTGCAGGGTTGCCATGTACGAGAAACATTTTGGCCTTAAATCCAGACCGTTCGGCTCCAAGGCCGTTGGCGCCGATGTATTTGTTGGCCCGGAGCAAGCGAAGACTATTGCCAGCCTGCAGAAAGGGCTGGGAGCGCCGGACGCTGTTGTAACGGTCACCGGTCCCGTAGGCGTCGGCAAAACGACGATTGTCAACCGGGCGCTCGAAACCCTTCCTACGGGGCGCACAGCTGCCCAGATTGGACGCATGCACCTTACAGCCCAGGAAGTAATCGACTTGCTGATGGGTGGCTTCGGGATCAAGCAAAGTCTGCAGGGCTCTATTCGACGATTCGCCGCGTTCAGACGGCTACTGCAGGCCCAAAGCGAAAGCGGTATCCCCGTAGCGATCATCATTGAAGATCCCGTCAGACTGGGTGTGGAAGCTCTGGCCGAAGTGGAAGCGCTGACTGCCGCTGACGCCGGCGATGCAGCCAGTGCAAATATTATTCTGATGGGGCAACCTGAATTACACGAGCTGTTTTCATCGCCGGGACTCGCTCGCCTGAAACAACGTATTCGTCTGCGCCAGAAAGTTGCGCCGCTGTCACTTGCCGAGGTCCAGGGTTACCTGAAACATTCCATTCGTGAAGCCGGCGGTGACTACAACTCGTTATTCGATAAAGGCGTTGCGGAAATTATTCACGGCTGCTCGGAAGGCGTTCCGCGAGTGATCAATACGATTTGCGAAACAGCACTGACAGCTGCGATGGAGGAACACTCGGCACGCGTCACCGCCGCGATGATGAGCCAGATCGCCGCCGATGTATTTGGCTATGAGAGCGACAGCTCTGCACTGCCCGAAGTGGCACCGGTTATGAACGAGCCAGTGGCCATATCACCGCCAGCAGGAAAAGATATTTCGCCGGATGATCAAGATATCGATTGGGAAACCCCTCCGAAGCCGGAAACTGAAGCAAGCGCAGAGGCTGTCACCAATGATGCCGAGGTCGGTACCAATGCGGAAATAGGATGCGACATCATTGTCGAATCGGGATCTTATCCGGGTCCTGCAGAAACCCTGGCAGCCGGCACAAACGAACAGACATCGAGTAATGATACGGACCCTGAGCTCGAGGAAACGAATCTGCACGCCATTCCGGAACTGATCAATGATACGCAGCCGGAACTGCCAGAGCTACAGGTAGCCGCAGCGGAAGAGTTCGATGATATTCCCGTATTGAAACCCGATATCAATGCCGACGTCGATGACGCGAAGGACATCGAATCAACTCAGACACTCGCTCAGCCGGCCGTACTTGCCGGAGATGAGGCAGTAAACCCGGCGCCGGCCGTCGAGCCGGCAGCCGGTGAAGAGGACTCTGACAAATCCGCAGACGAAGAAGAATTCGACCTTGATGCCGCACTCTCTCCCGAGGTCGACGAAACCAATGTCATGCGGGGAATCACACCAAACCTCGATCAGCTCGCAATGGAGAGTCACCAGGCAGAACCGGAGGCTCCGGTAGAAGCACCAGTAGCGAAACCGGCAACAGAACCGACGGCTGCAATTGCAGTTCCGCGACCCGCGCCGATTCCCGAGACCAAACCCGTGACTCGACCCGAAACCGCGGCAGTAGCACCGAACAAAAAGCCGGAGGCAGTCCGTGTTTCCCGGGCGAAGCCCCTTGTCGTCGCCACTCCGGACGATAACGACTTGCCGACTCTATCCAATTCGATGCGCGTCGATGTCAAGAAGGAAGTGCAGCGGGCGGAGAAACTTCAGCCCAAAGCGGCACCGGCACCTGAATTGCCGCCTGCCTCGGATGCGACGACCAATGCGCCGGCGATGAAGGACCCGTTGAGCATAACCAACGATCCAGACCGAAAGTCGGATATTGATGCGCTCGAGGCTGCATTGGCCGCGGCCAAGAATGGCGTCATGGCGGGACGAAGTGACATACCTGCAATCTCTGGCTTTACGGGTGCAGCACCTGAACTGAGCGTTCGCGACCAGCCTGATCCAATGCCGGAAATCAGTCTGGACAGAGTCATTGCGGACCAGAAACGGCAGAACGATCAGCTCGACAAATTCCGCGCGGAAATTGGCAATGCACACTCTCTCGAAGACATCAGCGATGTAATGGCTGAAACCTTGTTCGGATGCGAGGCATTTGATGAGATTGCAGCAGACGTCGTTGCCAATCCTCCTGGAAGCGATCGAACGGAAGCGCTCGAAGAGCCACCCTCCCCGGTTAAACTGACGGATGATGAGATGCCGGGCGCCGCTAATGATTCAACAGAACTAAGCCTTGAAAATGAGCAGCCCGCAGAACCCGAATCGGTTGCCGCTCAGAAAAGTGACGTGCCGCTTAATGAATCGACGGCATTGCGCATTGATATGTTGAACAAAATGAAGTCCAAAGCGGCGAATATGGCTGAAAATGTAGAACTGGGTGAGGATGATCCCGCAAAGAAAACAGGGAAGCCAAAAGGCCCTCAGCCTGAACCCATTGAAAACCAAATCAGCACGTCGATAACACAAACACTGGAAGCCTTGAACGTTTCTAAATTTGCGGATGCCGTACCCGCTGAAAAGACAGAAAAGGCAGAAAAGAAATCGGGTGGCTTGTTCAGCCGTTTTAAAAGGTCTTCCTGATCGCGAGCTAGCGAATTAACGTACAGCCAGCGGTCATACAGCCAAATCTCGTTTCAATTTTCTGCATAGCCGGTCAGCTCGACATAGCCACGGCCATCTACGAACTGACCGCCGGTCTGTCCGGACACATCGACCGCCCCTTCCCAATATCGAACGTTCGTAATCAATTCCTGATCAGACATGGCAGGAGTAACCTCGAACGAGGTATCCAATGACGGGATACTGATTTCCCAGCCTGCCGGGTAACGACCGCCTCGCTCACTGTCCCAGTAATCCGTCACCGTTATCGAGACATCCTTGTGCTGAAGATGAATCGTATTTCCGGACGCATCGATCCGGGTCCCGGCAGAATGAACATCGATGGACCCATCGTTGCGCCGAAGTTGATAGATCATCAGCTCGCTGCCATCGGATAACTGAAGTGCAAACCAGTCCCATCCAAGCTGGTCTTTCGCCAACGCGCTGCTACTCCACTCCCGATCGAGCCATGACAATCCACTAACGGCATAATTCTGATCGGCGATGCTGAGTATTCCGCTACTTCGAAGTCGCGGTATTGAGTAATAGTAGGAAGCGTTACCGGCCTCCGATGATTTTCGCGACAAACCATTCTCGCCATTTAGAATCGGTTTTTTCAGGGGCACCAGGTCCAGTTCCAATCCGAATCCGTCGCCATGCGCTCGCAATCGCCAGTCCCCCGCTGGACCTACCTCATCGATTGCCCAGTCATCGAGCCAGACGCGAAAGGGATCGGCAACTGCACCCGCAAGGCCGCCGCTGCCTCGCGAAAGCCGCTGGCCAACATGAAATTGATCTGCGCTCACCTCTGAAATAGCGAAGTGCGCGACATAAACCTGGTTTGTTCGCCAGGCGGATTCTATAAAGACCTCGTCCGTGGGTGTCAGTGAGAAACGAAAAAACGTCAGCTCAAAACCGAATCTCTGCCCCCCTGGCTCATCAAGATTTCCCGTGACATACCACCATTCATTGCGAAAATCCGGGTGCGGCCCATGGTCGCCCGGGAAGCTGAAGACACGTGGCTCGATTGCCCTGGCATAACCCGCGAACCCTTTATCGCTCAACAGTTCCGACAAACGTGAACCACTTGCAAGCAAATCGGCTGGCTCCCCGTTTGTTTCCGTGTTTTCAGTGCATCCGACCGGAAAGATCCCTATAACTGCAAATAGCGCAGCAATAGATAAGCTATTTCTGACGTCGAATGTCATCTCGCTACTCGTCACGCATTGCGAGTGCCGGGCGAGTATGTGCTGCGCTGAATGCCGGATAGATGCCTGCCATCAGTGACGCGCCGATCGCGAGTGCCATCGCCCATAGCAAGGCAGCCGGCTGCACGATAAAGTCGATCTGCCAGCCAAATGCTCTCCTGTTGATAACCGCTATTAAGACCCAGGCCATCACCAGGCCTAGTGGAATTGATGCAAGACCGCTCAAAACCCCGATAAACCCGGTTTGCAGCGTTACAAGAATTCCGGTCTGCCCGGGAGTCATTCCGATTGCGCGAAGCACGCCGAATTCCTTAGCACGCTCAAGCTGAAGTGCAAGCATGGCGCCAAGAATACCAATGACGGCGACACCGACTGCCAGCCAGTAGAGCACATTAGTAATTACGAACGTTCTATCAAAGATTTGCAGCGACATCTCCCGGATTCGTTCGTTGCTACTCACCATAACTTCCTGTCGACCTTCACTGACTTCGCGTATCTTCCGGACGATGTCGCTCGAACTGGCGGAATCGGCGACGTACAGCCCAAGCGAATCAATCATCGAATCGGAAAAGAATCGATCATAGGTACTGCGACTCATCATAATTGCGCCGTTATTCGCATCGTAACTTTGATAGACCGCGGCGATGTCGAAACTTTGGAGCCCATGCTTTGTATTCAAAACAACACTTTCACCATGAGAAATATCGTGACGAAATGCGAACGCATCTGACACCAGCACTGCATTTTCATTGTCAAATCGCGTCCAGACGTCAGCCGGGTTTCCATTGCGCAGATGCGTGCCCAGGTAGCTTCCCGGCGCCATTTGTAGCGCTATGATCAGTGTCCGCCCTTCGGCAGTCTCTGACCACGCTCGCCGGCTTGTGCTGTAGGTCTCGACTCCCGGTATCGCTACGAGGTCGTTGACCAGTCCCGGATCAAGCGACCCCCGGCGAACTCCGACATAAATATCGGATTGCAGCGTCGCGTTAAGCCAACTGCTCACCGAGCCGCGAAAGCTCTCAACCATGACACTTACCCCAATCGTCGCCGAAACGGCTATCGACAATGCGACGATTGCAACACCGGTGCGACTCAGGGTTTTGCCTATTCCCCCTACCGCCAGTCGGCCCGCAGTGCCAGCCAACCAGCCTGCAATTGGCTCTGCCATCCTGCAAACATGCATCACCGCAATGGGGATGCAAAATGCGAATCCGAGAATCAGCATGAACAACGAGCATAGTCCTGCTACCAGGTTGCTACCGGATAATTCGAGCAATGCGACGGATATGATCATCAACATGGCACCGGTAACTGCAAGCACTGGCAGAAGTCGTCCTGCGCGTTTCTCGAGCACTGACCGGGTCATAGCAAGGCGGGGCTCGAATGATGATGCTTCCATTGCCGGAATCGCGGCCGCAACCATCGTCGCGCCGAGTCCGGCAATGACCCCCTTTGCCACCGAGAACGAACTGATGGCGACATCCGTGACGTTAACGACGAAGTAGTGATCACTTACTGTCCTGGCAACCAGCACAAGCAACTTTTCCCCCAGCCAGATTCCCGCCGCCACGCCTATCGCTGAACCTGCAACGCCAAGTAATGTTGCCTCAAGCAGAATCAACCTGAAAGTTTGCGCCCTGGTCACCCCGAGCGCCCTCAGGACACCGATCAGTCCGCGACGTTGCAGAACGGCGAACGCGACAGTGTTGTAAATCAGGAAAATCCCGACGAGTAACGCCAGCAGGCTCATCGCCATCAGGTTAGTCATGAAAGCATCGCTCATCGCCGCCGTTGTCTGGGTGCGCCCGGCCGCAGACAAAAGTTCAGTGCCTTGCGGCAGCAGTTTCCTGATTTGCTCAGCCATGGCGTTGTCATCGCGAGGTAACTTCACATCGATTCGCGAAAGCCTTCCTGTCGATTCCAGCCAGTGCTGGGCCAGTGCAATATCAGCGACTACCAGGCCGGGCAATCGATCGCGATTACCCGCGATTAACACATTCTTCAGCTCCACTGAATACCGCTTCCCGTTGGCGGTCAATTCCAATGTGTCACCTCGCCGCAAACCCAACTCCGCCGCCAGACTGGCAGGCAAGATCACGCCGGGTTCACCGGTCAGGAAACTGCGAACGAGAAACTCACCAGAACTCATCAGAGCACTTTGATCATCTTCGTAGGATTGGACCGGCGATGTAAAAACACGAAACTCTCTTTCAGCAAACAAATCCACGCCCAGCAACTGAACTGGCGATCCGTTGATAGTTGCGGAACCGGTGACTATTGGCGCGACAGCACGAATTCCGTGATTGACTCGCAGCTCCGTATAAAGTGCTTCGTCGACCCCCCCGGGACCGCCTACAATCTGGTGCGTCGCCTCACCATTGATTGTATCCATTGAGGCAACAAACGCTTTCCTGGAACTCTCATTGGCAAGGTCGACTGCAACCATTACGGCCACGCCGATACTGATGCCAAGAATTGCCAGGCCAAGTTGCCACGGATGACGCAACAAATAGCCGAGACTTGCGCGATAAAGAGCAGGCATCAGGTACTCAATTGACCGTCATGCAGTTCCAGAACACGACTGCACCGACTGGCCACCCCTGCGCTGTGGGTTGCAATTATCATCGTACTGCCTGTCCTTTGCGCCAGGCTTTCCAGGAGGTTCAGGACCACATTAGCAGTAGCATCATCGAGGTTCCCGGTAGGCTCGTCAGCCAGCAGAAGGTCCGGTTCGTGCGCGATGGCACGCGCAATGGCGACACGCTGCTGCTCTCCGCCGGACAGCACATCGGGATAACTCGCACTTCGGTCGGACAGCCCTACGGCATCCAGAACGTGCTTTATCCGGGCACTCGCAATATCGGTACCGACACCGTTCAGTTCAAGAACCAGGCGAACGTTGTCGCTGACGGTCAGGGTCGAAACGAGATTGAACGCCTGGTATACGAAACCGATATGCTCGCGACGAAACAGAGTCCGATCACGTTCTGACATGGTTGTAATGTTCTTGCCCGCAACCTCTATTTCTCCTGTATCAGGCGTGTCAATCCCGCTAATCAGGTTCAATAACGTCGATTTGCCGGACCCGCTGCGTCCTCGCAAGGCAACAGTTTCTCCTTTTTCAAATTCCGCAGAGATGTTTCTCAACACATCGTGCTGGATTGCGCCTTCGCGGTAGCTCCTTGAGAGCATACTGATTCGGACCTGGCATTTTTTTTCCGACATAATTTCCGAACCTGCAGTTCATGACATCGGGCGTTGGGTGTCACCCGGGTTTAAAGGTATTTCACCGCTCAAGGAAATAACAAGCACCAACCGATCATATACACGGACCATGCAAGATATAAGTCTGTGGACGCCATAAAAAAAAGGCGCCACGAATGGGCGCCTTTCTCGTTCTACGCATCCAGTATCATGGAGATTCGTGAACAATATTCCACAGATAATCAGTGTGCGAGCTACAGATCTGTGCAAACTCGCGACCCAGGGCACCGTGATTCTGATTAACATGTTGAATCGCTTCCATTCGTGCAGCAGCTACGCTTGGGAAATCGTCCCCGGTGACAGTCTGCAGGCGGCGATATTCTCCGCCTAATACGTGACTCTGCCAACTCCACGAACCGATTCTTCCTTCCTTTTGCATTTCATTGAACTTTGGCGCGTAGACTTCGGCAAAAATCTCATCGGCGCGCGATTGATCAGCGGAACTGCAAACGAAATAAACTGACAGGCTGACGTCGCCACGATCCGTACCCGGCGGGCTTCCCTGGTCCAGGGCCCACAGGTAGTCGTCATGAGTCTCGCAGGCCTCCGAGCGTGCTTGTCCACCCGCACGATTATCCGCATAGATCTCCCGAACCAGGTCAACCTGGTTTTTGAGTGCGTCTTCTATTGTCGCCGACACATGATACTGGGCCCGGCGCCAACGACCGCCGGTGAAATGGGAAAGGTATCCCCAGGACATCAGTTTCCCATCTTCCACCCATTTGTCGAAAACCGCGTACTCGTTTGTTTGGACAATATTGTCCATATTGCCCTGCGTCGCCATATCACAGACATAATAGGTCACGTAGGAATAGCCCTGGGGTCCGTCACCGTCCTGCGCGCTGGCCGTCAACGGAACCAGCCCCAACAGTGCCCATAACCAAAAGCGGGATTTATTGTTCATGTTCTTTCCCCAATCAAATTGCGCATAGCTCAGGTTTAAGTGTAGATCAGCAAATCGACAAAAACTGCAAGCCGGGCCGGATTTTCTATTGAATAGTTACTCCGCGAAAGAATCCGACCAACTCATGAATGAAGTACGCCCGTGGCTTTTCGAGAAAGGCGGCGTGATCACCGCCAGGTACTGAGACATACTGCTTGTGCCCGGTCGCGATGCGAACGAACAATTTTGCCTGGTAGACAGCTGGCGCGAGGGGATCGAATTCACCGGCGATTATCAGTGCAGGTATTCTGATGTGCGCAGCATCCAGCTTGTTGTATTGATCCATATTCCTCACGTCGACGCGCACCGGATCCGCCGCCAATGCCTGTTGCACGTAGGCGTCGATTGCCGCCTCGCTGATGGCGCCGGGAACGATGAAGTCGCTGGCCGCGGCTTCCGCGGTTGTAGCCGCCATTTCCGGCTCAATCCCCGGGTCGTCGGCAGGTAATTCCAGGTCATCGTCGCGCCAGTATCCGAACAGTGTTAACGACGCCGCAGCTTCAGGGTGACGCTGAACCGCAAGCTGGGAAATCGTCGATCCCATCGACCAGCCGAACAGGTGAGGTTTGATGCTCCACTCTCCGGACTCGGCAATCCACTCCAGGACGATGGCAACATCATCGGCAGCGCGATTGGGTGTCAGCCAGCCCGTCTCATCACGAGGTGTTTCGCCGTAGCCCCTCAGGTCGACTGCATAAACAGCGTAGCCTTCCTCAACCAGCCCATCCATCAATGACAAGTCTTCGCCATTTACCTGCAGATCGAAATCCGGTCGCGCGCTCCAGGTTCTGCCATGCACCAGCAAGACCGCCTCGGTGGCCCCTGTTGCAGTCTTTTCCCACAGCGCTATCGGGTGCCCATCCGCCATGACCGTGTGTCTCCGGATTTCTGCCTGTCCGGCGCCAGAGGCCGGCGCAACTCCGATGACAATTGAAATCAACAAGAAACTGACTATTCTGGCAATCATGGCGTTTTCCATCTGCTGGTATCCGGAACCTCATTTGAGCAGATAAGACAACCTCTTCGCAATCCGGAATTGGAGAGTTGATCGATTGCCGCAATTGTCACCATGGCGTACGGTGATGAGGTTGCTCTTTCCGGAGGCGAATATGAAAGCGTCAGTTGGATTCATTTTTTTCATGCTGTTCCTGGCCGGATTAGCGCTGGTCAATCTGAAAGGACTGGAGAACCGATCAGACACGAACATTGCTTCGGCAGCGGAAATTGTTGGAAGCGCCTGGCAACCGACGCACATCGGAGAAATGCGCCTGGAGAAGGAAACGCCAATGTTTCTCAAGTTCGATACGGACGAAAGATTCACTGGTTTCTCAGGGTGTAATCGTTTTTTCGGCACATTCAGGCTTGTTGACGGCGCGCTCGAATTCGGCCCCTTAGGGAGCACCAGCAAAGCTTGCCCGGAACCGGAAAATTCCTTCGAACTGTCGTTCCTGGCTGCGCTGCAATCAGCGCGCTCACTGTCGAGCAGCGATGACAGGCTCACCATGTACGATGAAAAAGCGGTCGCCGTCGTTCGCTACATTCGGGCGCAACAAGGCGACGCTCGCTAGAAAAGCCGGGTCCGCTGCCCTGAATAACTGCCCTCAATGCAACGATGTACCGTGGGGCAGCCGCAAATCATCGATCTTTGTTGGATTAAGTAATTTCTCCTGCGATGGCTGCCACTGGTCAAGCCAGGAAAATACAGGCTGAAGCGATCGATTATCTTCGCGTCCCTGGTATGTGGGCAATTCCGCGATACCAATTCCCTCCCCAACCGCGTTAACGAAGTTCTGGCTGTCCCGCAGCACTGCTATGACCGGGATCTTCAGACCAGAGAGAAAACGCATCAGCTGACGCAGACTTTTCGTATTGCGGCGCGTTCTATTCGCCACAATTCCGACTCGAACTGCACGCAGATCCACCTGTGCAACCAACAGGAGTTCTGCAATAAATCGGGCAGCGAAACGTATATCGATCGGTGACGCCAGCACCGGAATAATGAGATTATTTGCCTCGTAAATCAGGTCATGAATTTGCGGCCCCTCCAGCGCAGCAGGAGTGTCGACGATGACATGCCTGGTTTCCCGCGGCACACGCTGCTGCCAGCTTCGGGTCATGTTGAGGGAATTCCGGTATGCCGCGATCCCGTGAATCGGCGCCCGCAACCGTGAACGTTTTTCCAGCCACCGCATGCTGGCGCCCTGCGGATCACAGTCCAGCAACATTGGCATTTCGCCCTGCAGAGAATAATAGCTCGCCAGATTCGTCGCGATCGATGTCTTGCCACAACCGCCTTTTGGATTCAACACCACGATCCGTTGCAGACCGTGTCGATTCGGTAAAAGACTCATATCAACCACCTGCCCAGTCTTTCATGGCCGCAACGTGGGTCATTGGCCCCGCAATCGGCATCCGCGTTAAACCCGGAGCTGCAGATTCTCCGGCTACCGGGTTTGCCTCACGCAAATACTACGCCCCTCGAATCCGGCTGACAAAACCAGCAGCCGGTCACTTGCCGTATTATTTCTGCTTCCCAACTCCACGACCCATGCACTTCGGAGAAAATGTCATGCATAAGCCTATAATAAATATAGATAATCTGGATTATTCCGAATTTGGCAAAGGCAAACAGTTCAGCGCGAGACGGGCCCAGGTGTCCTCGAAAATAGGGGCTTCCAAGCTCGGCTACAGCGTTATCCGCCTGGCCCCGGGAAAGCGAGCATGGCCTTATCACTCGCACTACGTCGTCGAGGAGATGTTTTTCGTACTCGAGGGCGAAGGCGTGCTGCGACATGCTGGAAGCGAATATCCGATTCGGGCCGGCGACTTCATATGCTCGCCAGCGGACCCGGAGCAGGCCCACCAGATCATCAATAACTCAGACGCCGAATTGGCCTACATCGCGCTTAGCACCCAGGATGAAACCGACATCTTCCTCTATCCTGATTCCGGCAAGTACGGGGCCTGGCATGGCAAAACGGATGATCCCCGCGGTCCGGGATCTTTCCTCGTATTTGCCCGCAAATCGACCGCCGTCGACTACTGGGATGGTGAAACCGAGGAATAAATTTACTCGCATGGAGCGAGTTTTGCGGAAACTCTCGGTAGAATCGTTTCCTCGACCATTTGGGGATACGAAATGGCTCTGTTAGGACAGATCCGGCTTGGAGAACTCCGGCGCAGGAATATCTTTAAAGTCAGCCTTGCCTATGCATTGGTGTCCTGGCTGCTGGTCCAGATCGCAGACATAATCCTGCCGACCTTCAAGGCCCCTGACTGGGTGATGCAGGTGCTCATCCTGTTTCTGATCCTTGCCTTCCCTATCGCGGTCTTGCTCGCCTGGGCCTATGAACTGACCCCGACCGGACTGGTTCCGACTGCCGATGTCGACCGGACACAAAGCATTACGGTCCAGACGGGCCGAAAGCTAAATAACGTTGTCGTCGCCCTGCTTGCGATCGCGGTTGTATTCCTGATCGTCGATAACTATGTTCTGACTGGACCCGACGTCCCCGAAGTAAACGTCGATTACCGCCGCTCGGTTGCCGTGTTGCCATTTATCAACCGGAGCGCCGATGCAGAACGCACTGAATTCCTGTCAGAAGGTATTCACGACGAACTCTTAACCAGGCTTGCCCAGATATCCGATTTGCGACTTATATCCAGAACGTCGGTAATGGAATACCGCAGCACGACGAAAAATATGAAGCAAATCGGCGAAGAACTCGGCGTCGGCAGCATCCTCGAAGGCGGCATCCAGCGATCCGGCGATTCGCTAAGAATCAACATGCAATTAATCGATGCAAAAACCGACGAGCATATCTGGGCCGATACCTATGATCGCGATTTCAACGCAGCCAACGTGTTCGCAATCCAGTCAGAAATATCAGCGACCATCGCAGCTGCACTTGACGCACAACTGAATGAAGCCGAACAGGCCCGCATCAGCAGCATCCCAACAGAAAGTATGGAAGCGCTGGAGGCCTATTTCGAGGGAAAGCAGGCACTGAATCGTCGCAACCCCGAGGAAATGCAGGCCGCAATTGAGCACTTCGAACGCGCTACCAACTTCGATCCGCAATTCGCTTTGGCCTGGTCCGGACTGGCCGAGGCGTGGCTGGAACTGCCAAACTTTATGGCCGTTACCGACCCGATGCTGGTTAGAACGGAAGCCACTGCCGCCGCGAACCGCGCGATCGCCCTGAATCCTGACTCGCCTTATGCCGCTGCTACCTTCGGCTGGCACCAGCTGTTGCAAAAACATGATTGGGCCCGCGCAGAGGAATCATTTCGAAGTGCGTTGTCCATCGACAGCTCCAACGTCAATGCCCTGCATTGGTACTCGCACCTCTTGTCCTGGCAGGGTCGGCACGACGAAGCTATAGCGATGGCAAAAAAAGCACTGCAGGCAGATCCGCTTTCTGTCCTGATGTTTACTAACCTGAGCTACATCCTCGCAGATGCGCGGCAATGGGATGAGTCATTCAAAATCGGCGAGGAAACGCTTCAACGGAATGCGTACTCGGCCTTGATGGCCGACTTGTGGATTGCCAAGATTCGAGCGAGGAGACCTATTGAAGCAGCCATACAATTGCAGCAGTGGGCGGAATCAACTCAAAGAGACGCTGATGCAGCCAGGGAACTTGGTGAGCTAATCGTGCGTGCGCAGTCGGGCGAGGCTGATGTAACTGTACCTGCCGAGCTAATCGAAAAGATGGACATCGCAACTGAAGTGCCGGAAATCTATGCTGCTGTTGGCGATGTGGAAAAAACCATCGCAGCACTGAACAACGTTAATAATGGGGGCATAGAATTCAGAAGTCTGCTGTCGATGCGCATCAATCCCTCTTACGACTTTATAAGAGACGATCCGCGCTTCGTCTCATTGCTGGCAGAAATCGGACTATCTGATCAGGAATAAGGGGCCAGAGCCAGGCTCTGACCCCATTTCCATCATTCGGCAGGACGCTTGACTGCCGTCGCCAGGACTTCGAATCGCGCATTGAAAAGCAGCGTGCCCGCACCGAGGAATGCACGCGCCGGGTACTCTCTCGTAAAGTACGTTCGATACACAGCATTAAATGCGGCGTAGTGGGACACATCGGAGCAGAAGATCTGGACAAACACGACGTCGTCCATTGTCATGCCCGCCCCCTCGACCTGCGCTTTGATAGCGTCCATGACCGCACGCGCCTCATCAGCCGGATCATCGGGCACCTTGCCATCGATCAGCCCCAGTACCCCGGACACGTAAAGCGTGTCATTTGCGAGCACTGCGCCACTGAAGGGCGGAGCATTTTCATCTGATGCGGAACGTCCTCCGAAATAAGCTCGCGCATCATCGTCGTCAGCAACCGCACAACCGACGAAGAGCATGCCAATCATTATTAATGCAAGTGTCTTTATTTCTCTCATATCATTCATCTCCCTTTATTCTTCGGATATTGAAACAAGATCGATACCCATTGACTGAATTTCACTGTTGAGCGCAGGAACATGCTCATCCCACACAGCCTCAAGCTGTCCCAGCTCGGAACGAATCGCTTCACGAAGCTCGTCGCGAACCGCAATAGCGCCAGCAGTGGGTCTCGCATCGCCGACATCTACCGTGTTCATCAAGCTCGTTAGTTTGTTATTGAGTCGGATCGGATAGTTGAGCGGATCCTGGCGGCTCTCGTTTTGTGTCTGGTAGAGTGCTTCCTCGATCGGGTCAATTGTATCCGTAAGCGCACTGATTTCATCAAGTAACGCTGCAATCCTGCTGTCTGAAGGAGCTGTCTTCTCAAGTCTCGCGGTCAGCGCTTCAAGCTGGGTACGCAACTGACGAACCTTTCTGATTTCGGCATGAGTCGTCGACAGTAACTCCTTCGCTTCCATTATAAAGTCGAATTGTGCGCGATAGTCCGCCGCGGTCGATGACGATCGCGGATCGGCGATGACTTCGAATTCAACATCACGGCTGACGTCACCAACGGTAAGCTCCGCACGGTACGTGCCGGGAACGGCTTTCGGGCCTTCGCGCATGTCAGCCCACATGATCAGCCCGTCAAACCTTTCCATCCCCGGATACCGAAGATCCCAGACAAAACGGTTCAGTCCCTGTTCCGAGTCCAGCAAGCGCGTATCTGGCGGATCGTCGGGGCCGGGTTCTTCTTCGTCTTCATCTGTTGGCGGTGGCTTTCGCGACCATGTCCATATAGGGTCGACACCCCTGGCTTCAAACACCTTGAGCGTCATCTCTGTCTCGGGAGCCGGTTCTTTACCGAGCGAATAGTGAATTACGGCACCAATCGGTGGATTGGTTCCTGCGTTGCCCGGGTCATCGGATCTGCCGCCGGCAGTCAATCGATATGCGGAACGCGGCAGATAAAGATGCGCAACGGCGCTTTCGCTCGAAGGACTTAGCTGATGCAGCACGGAAAGGTCGTCAAGTATCCAGTATCCCCTGCCCTGGGTTGCCACGATAAGATCCTTCTCCTTGACCGCCAGGTCGGTGACCGGTGACACCGGAAGGTTTAGCTGCAACGACTGCCATTTGTCACCGTCATTGAGGGAATAATAAATTGCCTTTTCTGTCCCTGCATAAAGGAGACCGCGACGATCGGGGTCTGCCCGGACAACACGGGTGAATTCATCTCCGGGAATTCCACCCGTAATTCGTTGCCAGCTTTGTCCCCAGTCAGTTGTGCGGTAGAGATAGGGCCGGAAATCGTCCGACTTGTACCGTGTGGCGGCAATATAGGCACCACCTCGTTCGAAAGGATGGATGTCGATGCTGTTTATCTGCGCCCACTCAGGAAGCCCGGAAGGCGTCACGTCCTGCCAGCTGCCGCCATCATTCCGAGTTACATGAACGCGACCGTCGTCACTCCCAGTCCAGATTACGCCTTTTTCGTGGGGCGACTCGGCGACTGCGAATATGGTGCCGTAATACTCAATGCTCGTGTTGTCCTTGGTGATCGGCCCGCCGGATGATTCCATTTTCGATTTGTCATTTCGGGTCAGGTCGGGGCTGATCGTTTCCCAGCTTTGCCCCATGTCGTCAGTGCGGAACAGCACATCCGCTGCAACATACAACCTGCCCGGATCATGCACAGAAAACGCAATCGGGAAATTCCATTGGAAACGATATTTCAGTTCCGCAGCACCCCACCCCATCGGATTATCCGGCCAGACATCAATGGAACGTCGCTCCCCGGTGCCGTGATTAAGGACACGCAGGTACCCACCATACGAGCCGCCAACGACGATATCCGGATTGTCAGGCTTGGCCGCTATATGGCCACTCTCGCCACCGGCAGTTGGCTCCCAGTCTCGTACGCCGATCGAGTCACCGAACGCGGATCGTGACCGGATGCGCACCGCCGAGTTGTCCTGCTGCCCACCTAACAAGCGGTAGGGGAAATCATTGTCGGTCGAGACGCGATACATTTGCGCCGTCGGCTGGTTATTCTGCAGTGACCAGGTCTCTCCCCGGTCGAATGAAATATTGGCACCACCATCATTCGACTGAATCATGCGAAGCGGATCATTCGGATCAATCCAGAGATCATGATTATCGCCGTGTGGTACATCTATCGTGGAAAAGCTCGTGCCACCATCTTTTGAATGGTGGAATTGAACATTCAGTACGTACACGGACTCTTCGTCCGCGGGATCGGCATAGATACGACTGTAATACCAGGCACGCTGCCGAAGATCCCTGCTGTCATTCGTCCTGCTCCAGGTCTTGCCGCCATCTCGGGACCGAAAGACGCCACCATTTTCAGCCTCGATAATCGCGTATATATTCCTGTTATTCGCAGGAGATACCGCGATTCCGCTGATGCCGATGATGCCCTGCGGCAATCCTTCGTTTTTTGTCAGCTCTTCCCAACTGTTTCCGCCGTCTACACTCTTGTAGATCCCCGATCCTTCACCGCCACTCTCGAGGCTGTATGGCGTTCGCAGGACTTGCCAGAAGCTGGCATAGAGAATTCTGGGATTCGTCGGATCCATCGCAAGATCGACGGCGCCGACCTCGTCACTGACAAACAGCACCCGCTCCCACGATGCGCCGCCATCGCGTGAACGATAAACACCACGTTCATCGCTTGAGCCAAACAGGTGTCCCATGACCGCTGCATAAACAAGATCAGGGTTCTTCGGATGAATTCGAATACGGGAAATATGTTGCGAGTCGGTCAGACCGATACGGGTCCAGGTGTCGCCTGCATCGGTAGACTTCCACATCCCGTCGCCCGGCGATACATTACCGCGAACTGTCTTCTCTCCGCCACCAACATAAATAACATTCGGATCCCATGCGGAAACGGCAACGGCACCAATTGAACCACCAAAATACCCGTCAGAAATGTTGTGCCACGACTGCCCGCTATTTTGAGTCTTCCATACGCCGCCGCCTGTTGACCCGAAGTAATAGGTACTTCTGTCCGCAGGAATTCCGGTTACGGCTGCGGAACGACCGCCACGATATGGCCCTATTTCACGCCATTCCAGGGCACGCAAATTTGACGGGAAATTACTGCGATCGATTTCAGCGCCGCCGACGAGCGGCACACAAATGACTAGCAGCAGGCTAACGAGGCCCGTTCGCTTCATGACAAATTCCCCCTGTTTATTTTTTTTGAGCCCCGCAACTTTACTACTAATCAGTCGTCAATCCACGCGTAATGCCGTAATCTTCGAACCTCAACTATTTGGAGAATCCGCAAGATGTCCAGAACTGTATTTCCAGCCAGATACCTGTCCATCGGCGCTGCCCTGCTAATTTCCGCGTGCGGCCAGGATGCAAACGAGACGACCACCGAGCCCGCAGAGCAGAATGCCGCAGTCGCCCAGACAAGCGACTTGCTGCCGCATCAGGAGCTTGCGCGTGAAATTCTTAAAGAGCTCATCGAGATCGATACGACGGATAGCAAAGGAGACAACACCGCCGCTGCGCGGGCCATGGAAAATCGCTTGCTGGCTGCGGGATTTCCCGAGGAAGACGTACAGGTGCTGGGGCCGGTTGATCGCAAAGGCAACCTGGTAGCAAGGTATCGCGGGCGCAATTCAGGCCGCAAACCTTTACTTTTGCTGGCGCATATCGATGTCGTTGAGGCAGACCCTGCAGACTGGACCCTCGATCCATTCACCTTCATCGAACAGGATGGCTACTACTATGGACGCGGGACAACTGACGACAAAGACGAGGCTGCAATTCATATCGCTAATTTTATTCGCATGAAGGAAGAAGGCTTTCAGCCGGATCGCGATATCATCGTCGCGCTTACAGCAGACGAAGAAGGTGGTCTGCACAACGGCGTACAGTGGCTGCTGGAAAACCACCCGGACCTGATCGACGCGGAATATGCCCTGAATGAAGGAGGTGGCGGCTCGTTAAAAGACGGGGTCCATGTGGCTAACGCCGTCCAGGCCAGTGAAAAGGTCTACCAGACTTTCATTCTCGAAACGACAAATCCCGGCGGTCACAGCTCTTTACCGATCAAGGACAATGCGATTTATCATCTGGCTGACGCGCTGGTTCGAATTCGCAACTACGATTTTCCGGTCAGTTTGAACGAAGTTACGCAGTTGTTCTTTGAGCGCTCGGCCGAACTTGAGGAAGGCGAACTTGCCAAGGCCATGCGAGGCGTGCAGCAGACCCCCCCGGACCCGGCATCAATCGCTTACCTCTCCGCTACTCCTTACTACAACTCGCGATTGCGCACGACCTGCGTCGCCACGAGACTCGACGCCGGCCATGCAGACAATGCCCTCCCGCAGCGCGCACGCGCCACTGTCAATTGTCGCGTATTGCCCGGTGAATCAATTGACGCGGTCCACAATACGCTTGAGACCGTGATTGGCGACGACCAGGTCGTCATAACGCGAGCTGCCGATGCGAAGCCGTCCCCGCCATCGCCCCTGACTGAGGAAGTTCTGGGTGCAATCGAGACGATTACCGAAGACATGTGGCCAGGCGTTCCAGTGATACCGACGATGAGTACCGGCGCGACGGACGGACTGTATTTAAGGAATGCCGGAATTCCCGTCTACGGCGTATCCGGTCTCTTTGGAGAAATAGATGATGTTCGTGCTCACGGTCAGAACGAAAGAATCCTGATCAAATCGTATTTCGATGGACAGGAATTTCTTTATCAACTGACCACTTCTCTGTCACGTAGCGATACGAAATAGGAGGTAGCGATGGCAACGGTACTGGTAACGGGCTGCAACCGCGGCATTGGACTTGAGCTTTGCCGTCAATACCATGCCCGTGGCGACAAAGTGATTGCCGCCAGCAGGCATGCCAGTGATGAGTTGAATGCGATTGGTGCACGGGTCATCGAAGGGATCGATGTGACCGATGATGAAAGCGTCCGCGGGCTTGCAGAAGCGCTGGAAGGACAAACAATCGACATCCTCCTGAATAACGCCGGCATCCTGCACCGCGACAAATTCGAAAACGTCAACTACGACGACATGCTTGATCAATATCGGGTGAATGCAATCGGGCCGCTTCGCGTCACTCGGGCTTTGCGGGACAATCTCAAGAGCGGCTCGAAAGTTGGCATCGTAACCAGCCGCGTCGGATCGATCGAGGACAACGGATCCGGCGACTACTATGGTTATCGTGCATCGAAATCTGCGGCAAATATGATAGGTATGAACCTGCACCACGACTTGTCGCCGGACGGGATCGCCGTAGCGTTGCTTCATCCCGGTTACGTCGCAACCGACATGACCGGCGGCACTGGCGTTTCACCGGCCGACTCCGCGAGCGGACTTATCGCACGAATGGATGAACTGAACCTCGACAACAGTGGCAGCTTCTGGCACGCAGAGGGCTACACATTGCCATGGTAGCTACAGTGCCGGTCAGTCCGGCGCTTTATAAAAAGCGTCCATCGCTCGATACAACATATGCACGTCGGATTTCGAACTTACTGCATAAGTAGAATGAATCGATAACAACGGTATTCCATAATCAATCACTTCCATGTTGTCTTTGGACAGTGAGTTACCGATTGTGCCGCCGGATGCCTTGCCTTTGTATGTTGCTGTTTGCCAGGCAACACCTGCCGTATCGAGGTATGCGCGATTCCAGGCAATAAATTCCGAGTTCGCGTTAAACCCTCCGCCATACAGTTTGAAATTGACGCCGTGTCCGAGGCGCGGTGCGTTGCCCGCTTCCCAAACGCCCGGATAAGTCGGGTGAATGCCCGGATTCACATCAGATGAAACGACCTTGGTTTTGCGCAATGCCAGGCGCAGATCGCGGTCGCTATACCGATCGCCAAGCTGGCGATAAATCAGTTCCCCCATCAGGTCGACAAGGTACGTTGACCTCGCACCGGTATTGTTAACGTTCCCTACCTCTTCGTTGTCAACGAGGAACGCCAGCGAGGTGTGTGATGGTGTGCCCTGCTCCATGATCGCTCGCAACGCAGTATATGATGACAGCTTGTCGTCCTGGCCATAGATCGCCATCAGGCTTCTGTCGAAGCCGACATCCCGTGGTGCCATCGCCGGCACAAGGACCAGCTCAGCGGACACCAGGTCATCCTTATTAATACCGTATTCGGACTCGAGATAGCCCAATACCGCATTGGAGACCGAATTATTCTCATCAGGAATGCTCGCAATGATCGGGTCCAGTTCTTCGCCCATGATCACATCACGATTAACCCGTTCCCGATATTCCTGGTCTACGTGTGGTGACAAATCAGGAATGATGAAGATCGGATCTTCGGGATCAAGTCCGACCGAAATCTTTACACGACTTCCATCTTTCTTGTCGACGTGACCAACCAGGGCGAGCGGCAAATTAACCCACTGGTAATTTTTGACTCCACCATGCTGGTAGGTCTGGAACAGAGCAAAACCCTCTGCCTCATAAACGGGACGCCCTTTCAGTTCGAGACGCGGTGAATCGACGTGTGCGCCAACCACGCGAAAGCCGTCTGCGAACGAGCTTGAACCAACGACAATCAGCGTAATCGCGCGATCGCGATTAACATCATAGAATCGAGCGCCGGGCCGAAGATTGCTGTCGGCCTGAAGCTCGCGAAATCCCGCGGCACGAGCAACCTTGATGGCTTCCTCGACGAAACTGAGTTCCGTCCTGGCACTGGACATGAAATCCTTGTAGTCCTCTGCGAAGGCCAGCACCGCTCGCCTTTCCGCGGCGGAGAGACTCATCCAGGCAGGTTTTGCTAACCCGTCATCATCATCCTGCGCCTGGCCGGCAGCGGAGGTCATGAGCAGGGAGATTACAAAACACTGGAAAAGCGATTTTCTGAACTTCTTATTCATCAGGGATTCCTGCAGTAACAGTAAATTGCGGCCTACCGGAAAAGTGGCTCACCAGCATTGACGCAAAAGAAAACAAACAGACGAAACTGGCGAGAATCAGCGCGGCCGAAACAGGCAACTCTGCAGTTCTTTCTCCGGCACCTCGTCAAGCCACTCCGGCTTCCTGAAGTTTCTCTTGATTCCACGTGCCAGCTTGCCTATCTGGGCACCATCGACGATACGGTGATCGAATGTACCCGTCAACGGCAGCACCGTCCTGATGACGATCTCACCGTTCCTTACAACCGGCTTTTCTTCGATCTTTCCCAGCACAATCACAGCAGGTACTTTTGCCGCCGGCATTAATGCCGTCATTCCGGTATTCAGGCCGTGACTGCCAATGTCAGAGACGACGAACGAGCCAAAACTGTTCGCAGATAAACCCAGCGCCTCGATCTCGAATCCCAGGTCCACGGTAATCCATTTGAGAAAGCGGAAAACGGGTCGTCGAAACGGCCATGGAACACGATTGAGGAGATATTTGTTTTGTGCTGCTTTCATCTCCTCGCCTGACCTTGCCCTCCTGGCCTTAGCGCTGATCTCTTCGGCGATCGAGGTGACTGTGCGTGAATGAGCATCCTCGACAATGACTGACGTGACACCCTCACCACCCATGGCAACCGGAACCATGACATCCAGCCGCTCTCTGCCAACCACCCCACCGCGACGGATAAAACAATTCAGCTCTGGCACGTCGAATGCGACAACCCTGGCAAGAACCGCCACGGCGAGATGAACCATCGTGATCTTGTCGCCGGCCTCGCGCTTCTGCTGCATGAACCGCTTGGCATCCGTCACGTCGATATCGAGCGTCCCGTAGACCCTCGAATCCGTTGGCGTAGTGTAAATAGCGGCGGAAGTGACTCGCCATGGAGTGTTAAACTGATCCATCCTGCGAAGCATAGCGATTTGCAGGCCAAAGCAAAACTACACAATTGCAAAATGCCATGGGGACCAACAGTGAACAATAAAGGTGCTGTCGTCATCAATCGTCGAAAAATTCTTGCCGCGGCACTTGCAGGTGGTGGATCTGCCGCGCTGTCTGCCTGTTCACCTGGCGGCGCTCCGGAAGGTACGGCGGCGGCCGACCTGTGGGCCGGGTACGACGAACGTATTACCGAACGAACGCTTGCGGAAGCGGAAAAACTGTTTGGCCTTGCGTTTTCTGAAGCTGAGCGCAGACAATTACTGGGCGGGCCGGTTGAGGAAGGAGACCAGGGCTTCTTCGCTCAACAGATTGACTCACTGAACAAGCGGCGAGCCGAAGGTATTCCGATCAGCTTGCAGCCCGCCACGAGCTTCGACCCAAGACTCCCAGGCATCGACTACGCCGACCAACCGGATGTCATTACACTGTTTCCTGAAGAAATCGCCCCGCTCCCAGGCGATGCCGAAAGCATCGCGTTCGCATCGGTGAAGCAGCAGGCCCGGTGGATGACGACCGGGCAGATTTCGAGCCGCGAATTGACCGAAATCTACCTGGATCGAATCGATCGTTTCGGGCCGTTGCTTGAATGTTTCATTACGGTCACGGCTGAACTCGCTCGCGAGCAAGCCGACCAGGCCGACCGCGAACGCGCTACCGGCCAGGTTCGCGGTCCGCTGCACGGCATTCCCTATGGCGTTAAAGACCTGCTGGATACTGCGAATGTCAGGACGACCTGGGGCGCCGAGCCATACAAGGATCGTGTCGCCGAGTCTGACGGGGCTGTGGTCAGGCGCCTGAGAGACGCCGGCGCCGTCATGCTGGGCAAAACCACGCTCGGCGCGCTCGCCTGGGGCGATGTCTGGTTCGGCGGCGAAACCCGCAATCCATGGAACCCGAAGGAAGGTGCATCGGGCTCATCTGCAGGCTCCGGTTCGGCGACAGCGGCCGGGCTTTGTTCGTTCGGCATCGGCACGGAGACCCTGGGTTCCATTGTTTCGCCATCTGATCGAAACGGGCTGGCAGGACTGCGACCAAGCTTCGGGCGCGTATCCCGCGTTGGAGCAATGGCCTTGTGCTGGTCGCTCGACAAGATTGGGCCTATGTGCAGGTACGCCGAGGACACCGCAATGGTTTTAAGTGTCCTCAATGGTTTCGATGAATTCGATGCGGGCTCGATCGATAAAGGATTCAGTTACGACGGCCGCCGCTCAATCAACGACCTGACAATCGGATTCGATCCGACCTGGTTTGAAGGAGAATCTGCCAGGCCGACTGATCTTGCCGCCCTCGAAGCTGTCAAAAATCTTGGTGCCACGGTTCGGGAAATCACGCTCCCCGATATGCCGGTTAACGAGATCATGGGTGCATTGAACATCGAGTCGGCCGCCGCTTTCGAAGAACTGACGTTGTCAGGGCAGGATGACCTGCTTCGCAGGCAGATCGATAACGCGTGGCCGAACGCTTTCCGGCAATCGCGCTATTTCTCTGCGGTTGATTTCGTCCAGGGCGATCGACTACGAAGAAAAGTCATGCAGAACACTCATGAATTCTTCTCCCAGGTTGATGTCGTGTTCGGTCCGAGCTTCGGTAATCCGATGCTGAACCTGACGAACTTCACCGGGCAGCCCTGCCTGGCCCTGCGCGCAGGGTTTGAAAATATCAAAACACGTTCCCTTTTCGGTCACCCGGAAAACGACGCGGACGAGACATTACACCGTGTCCCGCGCTCGGTTAGTTTGTGGAGCAACCTGTTCGAGGAAGGCAAGCTGATCAGCGCCGGGCGCGCACTAGAGGTTGCGCTGGGCGTAGTCAGCGAACATCCTGGACTCGGCTGAAAAGGATAAATCAATGAAGAAATTATTCAGTGTCATGATCCTGGTGAGTCTCAACGGAGCTGTAACCGCCGGCGACCAGGGCTATTCACTCGAGGAAACTGCCGCATTCCACAAAGAGTGGAACCTGGACAACTGGGACGAAGGCGGCCCGCTAATGCGGTACGTATTCCTGCATATGTCCGAATTCTGGAGCCATTCGCTCATCAACCGTGGCGGAGCTGTGCGCGAACTGCCTCTCGCACTTCAAGATGAGGTAGCTAAATTTGTCACGACGACGCGAGACGGCGAAATGACATTGGCAGACTACGTCAACCAGTCGACGGTGAATGGCGCGCTCGTGTTGCACCGCGGGCGGGTGGTCTTCGAGACTTACCCGAATATGAGGAAAATGGACAAGCACAATTACATGTCTGTCTCGAAAGGCTTCACGGCAACGCTGATCGCGATACTCGAGGACCGCGATTTGATTGACGTGAACAAGAACATTGATGCCTATCTTCCATCACTGAGAAACTCAGGCTGGGAAGGTGTGCCAGTGGTCGATATCCTGGACATGGCCTCGGGCATCGGCTGCCTGGAAGGTGACGAGGATTCCTATACAAATCCGGACCACTGCTACTACCAGTTTGAAGCGTCACTTGGCTGGGTGCGGCCAACGGCAAAAACGCCGAACAGCACGCATGACTATGTAGCTTCGCTGAAGTCACATCGCCCGTCGGGCGAAGCTTTTGAATACACGTCGCCGGATACCTTCGTGCTCGGCTGGCTCGCAGAATCTGTTACCGGTCAGAGCTATGCAGATCTGCTGTCCACCGAAATCTGGCAGAAGATGGGTGCAGAATCAGACGGCATAATTACGGCACCCAGGCGAGGCGTGCCTATCGCTCACGGTGGCATCAGCTCCAACCTGCGCGACATGGCACGATTCGGCTTGCTGTTTACTCCGAGCGGACGCCAGGGTGCCAATCGGGTTGTTTCCGATACTTACCTCGACAAGATTCAAAAAGGGGGACGCCCCGAAATATTCAATAAGGATCGTGGGGACGACGTACAAAAGGTCGATGGCGAACCCGCCCTGCACAACAGCTACCAATGGGACTTCGTTATGAACGACGGCGATTTTTTCAAGGGTGGCTACGGTGGGCAAGGGCTTTACATCTCGCCATCGCGCGATCTCGTCGTCGCCTTTTTCGGCACCTTCGACGAAAATGGCGATGGACACGAGATGACGCGCATTGCCCGGCAACTTGCCAAATCAGGGCTGTTTGACTAAAAAACGATCCAATGTGCAAACGCTACCACGATTGGCAGACCGATCACCGTACGCATAACAAACACGACCAGGAGATGCCAGAATTTCAATGGTATCTCGCACTTGATCATGAGAATGCCAATTTCGGACATGTAGATCAGCTGGGTAACGGATACGACACCGATAACAAATCGGGTCAATTCTGACTCGATTCCTGCTCCCAGCAACGCCGGAAGAAACATATCGAGGAAACCGGCAACCATTGCCGGCGCCGCTGCGGCCGCCTCCGGCAGCCTGAATAATTCCAGCACAGGCACGATAGGCGCCGTCAGCCAGCCAAGGATCGGTGTGTATTCGGCGATCATCAGGCCAGCCCCGCCCACGGCGATGACCGCCGGTACCAGGCCAAACCAGATGTCGAGTATGTGCCCGAACGCCACGCGAAATTGCACGCTCAGTGGCATAGCCAGTGCCGCGCGTTTCGTGGCAAGGGTTACCGCCTCATGTATGAGCGGCACATCCCCGGAACTTTCTTCCTCTCGTAGCGCGTGCAACCTGTCGAAAGGTTCATCTTCGAACCGCGACAACGGCGGGATTCGCGGCATGATCATTGCCGTGATAACCCCGGTAATGACCACCGCCATGTAATATTCCGGAAACCGGTCGTCGACGCCGACAGTTTTCGCGACCAGCAACGCGAATGGCACTGAGACAACTGAAAAGTTCGTCGCAATAACAGCTGCTTCCCTGGCGGTATAGTGACCGGAAACATATTGCTGAATCGTGATCAGCACGCCAACGGGTGCTGACGACATCCAGGAGGCGAGCGCATCGATTGCTGATCTACCCGGCAACGTAAAAAGGCGACGGAAGATGCGCTTCATCATCGTACCGACGAATTCCATCAAGCCGTAATCCGTCAGAAATGGCATCAAAAGACCGGCAAACAGGAAAATAGGGACGATGTTTACCGCGAGGTCTCTCAACACAGTTCCACCGGTCGCAGGACTCCAGAACATCTCCGGACCAAGCTGAAACATGGTCATGGTGCCCATGATGAGCCCGATGACTCTTAACGCAACCCAAACCGGCGCGACGATGAAAAGCCGTGCGGCGAGGGATCCGGCGGGAATTCGCTTCCGACCGATTGAGATAGCATAAAGCGTACCTGTTGCGCTGATGCAGAGAAGCGCGAACACGACCCACGGCATGCCGGCACCCACAGCGTCCCGGCCCGTGTCAGAAATCAGCCCCATCAGGATCGTCCAGTTACCGTCGACCTTGACCGGCGTCAGAAATGTCAGGACTCCTAACAAGGACGGCAAGGCGAAGCGACGAATCGACGCACCATCCGGGAACGATGCGTTTCCTGTATCGGTAACGATTTCGGGCTCTCCACCCAGGTCATGCGGCGTGTCACTACTCATGCGACTTTATTAATCCTCAGGTACACTGCCGAGGCAAAATAGCAGCTTGCGGACTTCTTGTTAACAAAAACCTCGTCAGCACAGGGCCTTCGCCATGCGTAAAGTTACAACTATCTCCACATCAGTTATAACGATCTTCCTTGCACTAACAGCATTTTCCACCACATTCGCACAGGAAGAGCGACTTGAACTGGATTGGGTTTATAGCGAAGAAGGCAAGGCTGCGATGTCCCTGCCCCGCTATACCTGGCTCGATTCCGGACTTGTCGCGCTGTATGACACGAAGTTACCGCTCATTGAAAGAACGATAGAGACGCTGGACCCCGTTAGCGGTCGCCGGCGCACAATTGTCAATGCAGAGAAAGCGCTTCGCAGCATGACGAATATTCTTTCGCCAGACGAGCCCTATAAAGAACTTGGCTGGCCGGATGCTTTCGACCCGAAGGCCCGATGGGCGCTTTACCAGAAAGCCAATGACATCGTGCTGCTTGATTTGCGATCTTCTGAGGTAGTTCCCGTCGCCGTAACCGACGCAGAGGAATCTTCAGCGCGGTTTTCGCCCGATGGTAAGTGGCTTGCTTTCGTCAGGGAGAACGATATCTATGTATGGAATATCGATGACCGCAAGGAGAAGCGACTCACAACGGACGGCACGGATACCCTGCTGAATGGCACGGTCTCCTGGGTCTACTGGGAAGAGTTGCTGAATCGGGCTGACCGGGGCTACACGTGGGCACCAGATTCGTCCGGTATCGCGTATTTGCAATCTGACGAATCCGGCGTGGGCGAAATGCACTATGTCGACTTCGAGCCTTACCTGCCGCGCCTGATCAAGCAGCGTCATCCCAAACCCGGCCAGGCAAATCCACGAGTTCGCGCCGGCGTCGTTAAACTGGCGGATGCAAAAACCACCTGGGTCGATCTCGGCTCTTATCCCTACGAATACCTGGCGAGAATTCAGTGGCTACCGGACAGCGAGCGCCTTGCCGTGCAGACGCTGAACAGACCGCAAACGACATTGGACATCTTTTTAGCCAATGCCAGTTCGGGAGAAGCCACTCACTTGATGCGCGAGACAGACGATGGCTGGGTCAATGTCCACGACGATCTCTACTTCGTCGACAACGGCAACCGATTCATCTGGGGCTCGGAGCGCGATGGTTACTCACATCTCTATATGTTCGGAATCGACGGCAGACTGTCACATCAGATTACCAAAGGCGAGTGGGCACTAAATTCGTCTGGCGGAACACCGGGCATGAGTCAGTCAGTCAGCTATGTAGACCAGGATTCAGGGCAAATATATTTCACCGCCCTCGAGAAAGCATCGACAGAGCGTCACCTTTACCGCATCAATTTTGATGGGAGCGATATGCGAAGGGTTACAACAACCGACGGCTCGCATGCCATTCAGTTTAATCCTGACGGCTCATACTACCTGGATGCTTCCTCGGCCCTGGACCGCCCCCCTTCCCTGGCTCTGCATCATACAAATGGCGAGCGATCGACGATGCTCGCTGACATCGGCAATACGATTCCTGAGCGGTTTGATTTACAAAAATGGGAGATGTTCTCGATCAAGGCTCGCGACGGATTTGAAATGCCGGCGATGATGCTTAAACCACGCTTTTTTGATCCGGATAAGCAATACCCTGTTGTAACTTACGTCTACGGCGGGCCGTCGGCACCGACCGTCGTCAATGCATGGCAAGGCGGTGGTCGCGGTTACTATCATCAATTGCTCGCGGACAGCGGCGTTATTGTGTTCTTTGTCGATAATCGCAGCGCCGCAGGAAAGAGCAAGATCGATGCGAATACCATTTTGCGCCAGCTATACGGGCCGGTAGAACTCAATGACCTGCTTGATGGTGTGGCGTGGCTAAAATCTCAACCATTCGTAGATGCTGACAGGGTTGGTGTGTGGGGCTGGAGCGGCGGCGGCGCAATGACGCTCCAGGCAATGACAAGCAGCGGGGAGTTCGCCGCAGGTGCCTCGGTTGCCCCGGTCTCTGACTGGCGCTACTACGATACGATCTACACCGAGCGCTACATGAAGCGTCCACAGGACAACGAGGAAGGGTACAACGCCTCTTCAAATGCCAGGCGCGCGGCCGACCTTCAGGGTCGATTACTGCTCGTACACGGAACCTACGATGACAACGTGCACCCGCAGAACTCGTGGGCATTCAGCGACGGCCTCATCGAGGCCGGTATCACGTTCGACATGATGATTTATCCCATGCGTAAACACGGCATAAGCGACGATGCCGCGCAACTTCACGTATACAAATCAATGCACGAGTTCTGGCAGAGAAATTTCCACCTGTCAGACTAGATAACGCGTGCGAGGGCGATTCGAAGCAGCAGCGTCAGAACGCCACAGTGACTTTTCGCAGGCACTGATGAACTGACTGGTTTTTCCGGGAATTCAAGCAAGAGCATTACCGTGATGTCCGGTTTCAATGTGCACGCCACTGGTGGCTCGGTGCCTGTCGCAATCATGGATCATCCGGTCCACGCTCATCAGCATATGAGGATATGAATCAAGTAAGACCTCTAATTTATTGTTTTTCCTGTTTTTTTAATGCTGATGCGGGCGGCTCACCGGGCTCGATGGTATCGATTGCGGAACCCTTCGACCTTACCGGATTCTAAGCTGCAACGGCCGATATCGTGATCGGCAATGCATTAGAATTAATTCTTGCGAGCCCGGAGCAATTGAATGTTTATGCGAGTACTGCCTGCAACCGTCCTTGTTTTCACAAGCCTCGTCGTTTCCGCACAGGAAAATCGCCCGGCCACTTTCGATTACAAGGATAACGAAAAACAGCTGCAAAACCTGATCATCTTTCCCAAGGAAGTCACCGGAAAAGTTGCACTGGTGCTGAGTTGTGTTTCAAGAATTCAGCCGAACGGCAAAATGGACGACACTGGCTGCTACCAGACAAACCAGTACGAGCAGGCATTTGCCAGCTCAGTACTCAAGGCAGCCAGGAAGGCACGAATGAATCCGGCAATAGTCAATGGAAAAGCCCAGGAAATCTATCTGCAATTTCGCGTCGAGTTTATAAGAGAAAAAGCGCTTCCAAAGAAAGACGACGACAAGGGCGATAAGAAAAAGAAAAAGAAAGAGGAAGAGGAACCGGTCGATGTCGGGCGTGCCGTTCATCTCTACCTGAACCCTGGCTACGAGGAAAACGTCCTCGAGTATGGTTATGAGCACATTGCGGGTCAGCGCGTGATCGGAAAGGAGCCCTGGCAGGACATCTGCCCAAGTCGGGCAAAATTTTCGTTGTGGGTACGTGCTTTCCTGAGCGAGGAAGGAATCGCGGCAAGTCCAACCATCGAATTCGGCAATGGCATTCGTCCGGTGGCAGATTGCCTGGATGCAATCGAGAACACAATAATCACAAGCCAGTACGCGCCGGCAATGGCTGAGGGAGTGCCAGTACCATCAACCTATATCGAGATCTTCGGGAACTAGGAAATATTTAGGGGCTTTTCGGAATGTGACCCACTTCACTCAAGCAGCACGCAATCAACGTATAAAGTTGCCAGATGTGACTTCAGAGTATCCGAAGATGAAAAGCCTGCTCACAAATTCAATTGCCGCCTATTCGTTGTTCTTCGCCGCCCTGCCCGCAGACGCAGGAGCGATCAGCGTTGACGTAAGATTCAGTACCCATGAAGCTCAAATCATTCGTGAGTACTTTGATCAGAACCCCGCTACACGTGATAAGGGGAAGAAAGGTTCTAAATCGCTCCCGCCGGGAATAGCGAAAAACCTGGCTCGCGGCAAACCATTGCCCCCCGGCATTGCCAAACAGGTACTTCCTGACGCGCTGCTGGCCAGGTTACCACCCGCGCCCCGTGGTTTTGAACGCATTGTTCTTGATGGAAAAGTGCTGCTCATTGAAATTGCAACACAAGTCATCCACGACGTACTGGCCGATGCGATTCTGAACTAGTCAAATGCGGTGACCGGAACAACGCCGGTGACCGACTCCAGTTCACGACCGCCAGCGGTCACAGCTATTTGCACAGCGGCGGCTTGCCAATTTCCGCAGGCAGCATCGCTTCGATACGTTCCATGACGTCCAGCCTGTGGACGAGATCATGTATGTAGTCGAGATTGTCCGTTTCGAGCACCAAAACCTCGCTAAGACTATATGACTCGATCCAACGATCGTAGAGTCTCTCAAGTCGTTTCAGATAGGCGAGTGGTACATCCTGCTCCATCTCCCTGCCCCGCAGCGCAATCCGTTTCCTGAGCGTACGCATCGAGCAACGAAGATAGATCATCAGGTCAGGTGGCTGGATTGCCTGCAGAATCGACTTGTAAAACGCACGGTAGGTTTCCCAGTCCCGGCTATCGATATTCTTCATTTCGTGCAACGCAGTCGCAAATATTTCGGCGTCTTCGAAAATCGTTCGATCCAATACGACCAGGCCGGGCATCCGATCAAGCTCCTGGTGAATACGAAACTTGTTACTCAGAAAGTAGAGCTGCGAATGAAACGCCCATCGACGCATGTCCTTGTAGAAATCCGGCAGGTAGGGATTATCTTCACTCGGCTCATAATACGGGGAGATACCGTAGGTTCTGCTCAGGAACTCCACAAGAGTAGATTTGCCAGCCCCTATGTTCCCCGCGATTGCGATGGATTTACGCACAACGCGTTATTTTCTCAGTCAGCCAGGTAAACCGTTCTTCCACCAACCACGGTCCTCTTGACGGTGACATCCTTGATGTCGTCCGGATCCATCGTCAACAGGTTATCGGATAGAACCACCAGGTCTGCAAGTTTGCCGACGGAAAGCGACCCTTTCATGTCTTCCTCATAACCTGCGTACGCCGTGTTGAGGGTATACGCCTGAATTGCCTCTTCAACAGACAGCTTCTCCTGGGGAAACCATCCTCCCTCCGGTTGCCCCGAAAGAGTCTTGCGGGTCACTGCCGCATACAGGCCGAGCATGGGGTTCAGGTAATAACGCGATGCATTCGTACCGGGCGAGTCCGAACCGAAGCTCACTACCGCGCCGGAATCCCACAGGCGCCGGAACGCATAGGCACCGCGAGAACGATCTCGCCCAATCCGCTCTTCCATCCAGCGCATGTCGTCGGAGGTGTGAAATGGCTGCACTTCCGCAACGATATTCATCTCTCCACCACGTTTTATATCCCGGTCCGTCATGACCTGCGCATGTACCAATCGAAAACGACGGTCCCTTTGTCCATTTTTTGCAATGATGCGTTCGAGCATATCCATCAGGTAGCCATTGGCTTCGTCACCAATCGCATGGACGGTCAATTGGATGCCCGCCGCATCAGCCTCCAGCGCCAGTCGCTCCAGTCGGCTCTGCATGTCTTCCGGGTTGTCCGGGCTGCGCTCGAAAGGGAACATGATGTCGCGCCATATTCCCCGACTGGCCGGGTTATGCGTGTAGGGCTCGTAGAAACGAGCGGAACTGTTACCCATAATCCCATCGATCCAGGCTTTCGTCGCGCCGAATCGGATCCAGTCATCTCCAAATCCGACCTTGATGCCAAGGTCCGCCATTGACTGCCAGCGATCCAGGGGCGGCCGATAGCGTGCTCTTGCTGTCATCTCGCCCTTGTCGCGAAGTTCCCGATAAATATCAACGTAAACAGGGTCAGACGTGATGTCGCAATAGCTGGTGACGCCGACACTTGCCATCTTGCCCCAGGTTTCCTTCGTCTCCGCAATGCGCTGATCACGAGACGGCATTGGAATTAAATCGCCGAACAGGGTTCTTACGTTGTCGCGAACAAGCACGGTGGATTCAACAGCGCCGGATACCGGGTTGAACAATGCGCCTGTGGGCTCGCCGTTATCGTCTCGCTCAACCGCGACCCCTTCCGGATCCGGCGTACCTTTACGAATTCCGGCCAACTCAAGTGCTGCGCCGTTGGCCATATACACTTTGCGATCGAATCGGCGCACAAGTACAGGACGATCCGCGGTAAAGCTGTCTATCATGCCCCTGTTTGGCAGGAACAGATTTCCGTACAGATCATCAGGGTTTACTTCCCGACCCGCCGTTGCAACATCACCCTCTGCCCAGGTCTCGTAGGCCGACCAGTCGCCGCCGGTGATCCAGGTGCCTGGCGCATATCGTTGGTGCACATCCCTGATCCTGGAAACAAACGATGCTTCATCCGATACGTCGAGCAGGTTCAGGCCATAAAGCAGTCGACCGGTTCCCTCAAAATGAACATGATTGTCGTAAAAACCAGGCGTGACAAATGCACCGCCGAGATCCACTACTTCTGTCGCAGCACCGACGTGCTGGCTGACGCCTTCGTTGGATCCCACGTAGATAATCCTGCCATTGCGGGCGGCAACTGCCTCCGCGCGGGGATTAGTCTCATCAACAGTCCAGATAACGCCATTTCGCGCGACAAAATCTGCCTCCTGCGCCAATGCCGTACCGAGAAAGAAAGCAAGTATTATCGGCACAAAGCCGATCCTGAATAGACACTTCATCAAATTTCCCCGTTCGGGCTGACAGCCCGTCCTGATTGTCGTGCGGTCCGGTCAATTTTACGGCTGGGAGGGTGAACTGCAACGGTTGCCTGCGAAAACAACTATTTGAGCGGATAGCCCTCGTCACTGGGCAATTTGCCATCGACCCTGACGATTTTGACCGCATCGGTAGCCTGGTCGGCTCGAATAAATGAGATAGACCCGGGAATCGCAACAACCAGGTCCAGCGTCATGTCCGTGCTGAATACAATTTTTGGTCCGCGAGGCACTTCGGCGCGAAACATCTTGGCTATCCAGTACTGCCTGAACTGGGCTTCGTCCATTTGATAGATCGTATCGAGGACAAAGTCCCTTTCATCCGACTGCGGCGCCCGTACCAGCAGAATGATGCGCGAGCGATCGGACCAGAATTGCTGATTGGCCAGAAAAATATTGCGCAGTTCTGTCATCGACAGATCATTGACGTCCGTATCCTTGTGCACAACGATTGCTATACCGCCGCTCTCGGAAATTGTGCCCTCTGCAGAAACCAGGCCCGGCAACATCAATGCGACGGCAAGCACAAGCAACTTTGCTTGCCGCGCTATCATCGTCAGTCTTTGAGGATACAGTTTCATTACCAATTTCAGTCTAGAGTTTCGACAGTACAAAAGACAGCTGGGCGCGAAAATTATTCTCCCGCCCGGCATCGTTAAACTCTTCATTCCGATATTCAAATTTCAGCGCCGCATAGGGATTGAAATCCCAGCGCACACCGAGAATTCTCGCGTTGTAATCAAGCCCCTGATCAAAGAGCAAGGGATCGGTATTATCGACATCGGTATCTTCCAGCCTCACATAAGGCTTCCACAGATTTTTGTTACCTTTTAGCCGATAACCGAGCTGGGCATACCAGGCACGAACATCGCCAGAATCCGCGCTGTTTGCCAGTGATTCATGATCGGATTGCAAATACTCGACAATGATTTCCGGCGACTCACGGGTCCAGGCAGCGAACGCAGATATTGTCCCCTCTTTTATCGGCGGGCGGTCCCCAGGCGTGACTTCATCCTGGTAGTAACCCAATCCGGCGACCAGTCCATAGTAACGTTCGGGTGAGATCTGCACCTGCGCCATCCAGGCCTTGTCACCATTGATATCTCCGGCATCGCCGGCACGGCCGATGTTCGCGTGACGACCGTTGCCGAATCCCGCCCGGTACGACAATCCGAGTTTACTGTCGGGCAACGTCCCCTCGGCCAGCAAACCCACGAAATGGATAGG
>JAHEFD010000093.1 GCA_024640345.1 Woeseiaceae bacterium | reverse complement strand
CCCGCAACCGGGCTGATCATTGCCGACCTGGTCGCCGGCAGAGACCCTGGTCTCGATCTCGCTCCCTATCGGCCCGAAAGGTATTAGCCATCACGTCGCATGAGACCCCGGCACGCATGGTATGCTCCCGCTGAACCTATTACGACTACAGGGTGAGAATGCAAGACTACGGATTCCTCTCCATCGTCCCACCATTGCTGACAATTGCCGTTGCGCTCTATAGCAAAAATGTCCTCGTCGCATTAATCGTCGGCATCGCCAGCGGCTCTTTGATCATCGTCGGTTTCAATCCATTCGACATGATGCTCAATGCCATCGAAGAACAGGTGCTCGCCGAATTTACAAACGGGACTCAATCCCAGGTGATCATTACGATGATGGTCATTGGCGGTTTCGTCAAACTGCTGGAGGTTTCCGGCGGCGCGAAAGCGTTTGCGAAAAAGATGCTGTCAATTGTTTCTACGCCAGTACGTGCACAAATGCTCGCATGGTTGTCCGGCCTTGGAATCTTTTTTACGGATTCGGGAAATTCACTGATCATTGGACCGTTGTACCGTTCGGTTTTCGATGAATTCAAACTCTGCCGCGAAAAGCTTGCGTACATACTCGATACAACCTCGTCACCGATAAGCATCCTTATCCCGTTCATAGGCTGGGGCGCTTACATAATGTCCCTGATAGAGAAGTCCTATTCCGAAGTCGGACTTACGGAAAACGAATTCTCTGTCCTGATCAAAGTCATTCCTTATCAGTTCTACGCATTCCTGGCACTTCTGACAGTTCCCATCGTGATATATACGGGCAAGGACTACGGCCCCATGAAACGAATACAGTCGGACTACATGGAAGCCATAAAATTCAGAAATGCCGGGCTTGACGACAGCCAGAATACAAAAGACGCCGATACACCAGTGGGCATGTTTCTCTACCCGCTGGGCGTCATGGTGATTCTCGTCGGTGGCCTGATTAGCTGGCACGCCACGCACGGCGGCATTACCGGCGCACATATACGATCCACACTGATTCTGTCATACCTGACCGCATCGCTAACCTGCATGGAAATGATGCGACGTTACCAGGGAAAGACGTATACCGAGATGATGGGTATTTTTATCACGGGAGCAGAGAGCCTCGTCTATGTATCGATCATACTTGTGCTCGCTTGGTCATTGAGCTCCGTCACGAGCGACTTGCATACCGCAGACTACCTTGCTTCGCTGATCGGCGAATCGGTGTCGCCAGGGTACTTTCCGATGATCGTTTTCGCGCTTGGCGCATTAATCTCACTTTCGACCGGCTCGTCTTACGGAACCTTTGCCATCCTGATGGCTATAGCCGTACCCGTGGGATTCGACCTCGGCGCGTCGATGTATCTTACGATTGCTGCTGTACTGAGTGGCGGCCTGTTTGGCGACCATTGCTCACCAATCTCTGACACGACGGTACTTGCCTCCGTAGGAGCTGGCTGCAATCACCTGAATCACGTCACGACTCAGGGCGCTTATGCCGGCCTTACCGGCCTGGTGACATTGTTTGCTTACTGGATGGCTGGCATTTACGAATCGCCTTACGTATTGCTTATCGCGATAGTCGTCCTGTTCGCTGCGATGACAGCGGCTATGCGCCTGTTCGGGACCGAAGCGATTCCCCAGGACAACGCTGCGCCGTAATACAGCCATAGGTGCGAATGGCAACCGGCCTGCTGCATTGCCTGATATTATTACTTTGCCTGGATTGAGAGTATGTATTCCTACATGGAGCTGATCCGATGAAGATTGCCATCGCCGTCATTTTCACCCTCCTTGCCCCCGCCGCATCTCTCGCGGCCGATGACCCACTGCAATTCAGCCACGCGCGGTTCGTCGAGGGAAAACGTGCGATGCAAAACCTGATCGAGTTCCCGAAAACTGATTCAGATATTGAAATTATCGTCAGTTGCACCGGCCATGCCACTGCGAAAGGGAGACTGAGAGATGCGCGTTGTTCCGCGCCAAATGATCCCAACCTTGCGTTCACAATGGCCGTCAGCCGCCGTTTCAATGCATCCCGGCTGGTAGCAGCGACGGTCAACGGAAAAGCCGAGGAAGTCGACTTTCAGTTCGTTGTCATATTCAAAAAAAGCGGTGAGCAGGAATCGATCGACATCTATCCGCACAACATGAAAAATGTCGATCGCCTGGGCCTCGACTATATTGGCGCTCAACGGTACTCGGTACACCCATGGCCGGAACGATGCGGCAACCTCAACCGAGACGACCTTATTATGGAAGTTGCAATCATCAATGAACTCGGACTGCCAAGGGACTTCGACGTCCTGGCGGCGAATTTCGGCCTGACCGGATCCTGCCGTGACGGTTTTTCCGCTTATCTCAAGAACGGCCGATGGATTCCGGCGCTCTATAAAGGAGAGCTTGTCGAATCTGTTTGGGCAAACCCCAGGGTCTTTTCGAAAGTCCCGTACAAGCGCCAGCAATAGAACCAGGAGAACACATGTATCGTATTCAATTATTGGCCCTCATCCTGTTCGGAGTGACCGCCAGCGCTGACCATCATGGCGATGGGCCGCCCAATCCCTGCCACCAGTACTACCCGAATATTGCCGGCGAAGTGCTGCTGGAGAACGACAAGCTGGTTGTGCAGCGATTTGTCATTCAGCCCGGCCAATGGGAAGGCATCCATCGACATCCACCGGATCAACTCTATGTACACATTAAAGGTGGTGAGTGGACGGTTCGGTACGGCGACGAGGAATCTACCAGTTATTCTCCGGATGGCGAAATCGGATGGAGCGATACAGCCCTGGAAGTCGACGCAATGCACCAATCCGGCAACACTGGCAGTGAACCGATCGATTACATGTGGATCACGCTGAAACCCGGTTGCATGGCAACTCCGTAAGGCAGTGTCCGTAATCCTTCGACACCGGGTTCGAGGAGCCGAAGTGCGAGAATTCGTCCGCGCCAGCGATCGGTAGCCAGCTGCTCGAATCGCCTCACGCCGCCATGCTGGTGCATGAAAACGCTCCCGCTGAATATCGGCCGGCAGATGTAAATCTGCCGGCCAGAATGGCTAGCTCGCCCGCCGCTGCTTCCCCGAATCGCGGCGGCGCTGTTGTCCGCCCGCCTTTTTGGGCGCACCGCCCCGCTGGCTTCTTGGCTTCTTGCTGCGATTACCGCTTGGGCGATTGCCACGACCTTGCGTTATCGGTTCAGCCTTGATTCTCTTGTCCGGTTCATAACCAGGAATGACTTCCTTCTCAATTTTGCTTTTCAGCAGTTTTTCGATGTCACCGAGCAACTTGCCTTCATCAACGCAGACCAGTGATACCGCGTGCCCTTCCCGACCGGCACGAGCCGTGCGGCCGATGCGATGTACGTAATCCTCCGGCACGTGTGGCAGCTCATAATTGACAACATGCGGTAGCTTGTCGATATCGAGGCCGCGTGCTGCAATGTCGGTGGCAACCAGGACCCTGACTTTGTTCGCCTTGAAGTCACTGAGCGCGCGCGTTCGCGCGGTTTGCGACTTGTTGCCATGAATCGCCGCAGACGCCAGGCCATCGTCCGACAATTGCTGCGCCAGACGGTTAGCCCCGTGCTTGGTGCGAGTAAACACGAGCACCTGTTTCCAGTTTTCGGAACCGATTTTGTACGACAGCAGCTCGCGTTTACGCGCCTTGTCGACCGGATACACGACCTGTTTGACCAGTTCAGCCGGCTTGTTACGGGCCGCGACTGAAATTTCGACAGGAGAGTTCAGGAGATCCGCGGCGAGCTTCCGTATATCGTCTGAAAACGTAGCCGAGAACAATAGATTCTGGCGCTGTTTCGGCAATGCCTGCAAGACCTTGCGAATATCGCGAATAAAGCCCATATCGAGCATGCGATCTGCCTCATCCAGCACCAGGATCTCGACTTTCGAAAGGTCGATTGTTCGTTGCTGCATGTGGTCAAGTAATCGGCCCGGTGTCGCGACAACGACATCAACTCCGTTCCGAAGTTTCGATATCTGGGTATTGATGCTGACGCCACCAAATATCACGGCTGTTCTGAAGGGCAAATGCGAACCATAGTCACGGACGCTTTCGGCGACCTGTGCGGCGAGTTCTCGCGTTGGCGTAAGAATCAGCGCGCGAATGCTGCGTCGATTCGCCGGGGAATTCTGCAGGTGTTGTAAAAGCGGTAACGTAAAGCCCGCCGTTTTGCCCGTACCTGTCTGGGCACCGGCAAGCAAGTCCTTGCCTTCAAGGACAAGAGGGATAGATTGTTGCTGGATCGGGGTGACTTCTTTGTAACCCTTTTCTTCGACCGCACGCAGCAATTCGGCCGACAGGCCGAGTTCGTTAAATAACATTGGATTGTGTACTCCGGATCGCCTGACTCGAGGGCGGATAAACCGCGCAAGGTTCGGCCCAGGCTGATAATTCGATAAGAGATCCGGCAACCGATTGGATCGGGAGCTCGGACTGTGGCGCCGACCGATGGGCGCCAAGACGGGGCGGACTATAACAGTAACGCGCGTAAATGAAAGGATTTATTCAATTTTCTCGATAAATCGCCACATCGGCCCATGGTCCGCGTTTCATCCCTTTTTGAAATCCTTCATTTGCACCTTGGTCTCATGCCCGGCAAAGGTATTGCCCGATTGATCCTGCCCCTTCATATAAGTGCGTTGCCACCCCTGATTTTGTGCCTCGGTACCGGATTTTTTCAGTTCCTCGTTGAATTTGATCCTGTCGTCGCGCCAATCCACATACTGCTGGTATAGCTTTGGGTTTTCATTAAGGCTCTTCAGCGACGTCTCGAATTTTCGAGCGTAGTGCCGCGGATACGGCACCAGGGCTGCAATCGGCTCGTCCTTTTCGAAAGTCACCTTCTGCCGCTTGCGCGTGAACTGCCAGTTCATTGTGAAAGTAAACGGCGCCCAGTCCGTTTCGATAACACCTTCAAGTGGGGCGATACCGTCTTTAGGTCGATTCGCTGGTCCTCTCACCCAGAGGTTGTGTGACTTGGTCGTGCGAAACAGGTAACCAGGCGAAAACGTAAGAACACCGTGGCCGAAGTGCGAACCGATCAGTGCCGAGGGCTGTTCGTGAAATTTGATCGCAATCGCATCGAGCCCGTTTTTGCCATTCCAGCGCGCCGTAAACGGCACGGGATTGAGAACCTCCCATCCGACCTGGTTGGCAATCGCGAGCGGCAGGCAGCGATAGGCAAATCGATCCGGCAATCCTTCTATCCAGTCACGCGCCCTCTGGGCGGTCCGAAGTGGCATCGGCTCCTCGACGACCTCATAGGCGGTTATCTGCAGTTTATCTTTCATATCGTCATTCCATTCGCTGGTCGCAATGTCGCAGCAGCAACTCTACACACACTGATCAGTGCGGCGCCAGTAATCGGTAATCGGTGTGCTCAATCCGGTTTGGACGGCTCAATCCTTCGGCCAGCCAGGTGACCGCCTGTTGTTATGGTTGTACGAAATTGCAGGCATTATCAATCCAGACCGAACTGGCATTGCGTGAAAAATACGACCAGCGGCCCTTTCATGACTTCCTGCTCGACCAGGGGATCTTGCCACCGGACATCCATAAAAAAGCCATGATGGAGCGGTTCGTCCCCTTTCAGCGCTAGTTGTAAGCCTGTGCCGGTAACCACGTGACAAGTGGATCCCAGATAAAGATGAGAACGAGGCCTAATAACTGCAACAAAATGAAGGGGACAACGCCACGATAAATGGTTCGCGTGTCAATGCTGTCCGGTGCGACACCCTTGAGATAAAAGATCGCGAAACCGACGGGCGGAGTCAGAAATGAAGTTTGCAGGCAGACCGCGAAGAGGACTGTAAACCAGACAAGGTCAAAGCCGAGGTTCTGCACGACAGGCGCTACCAATGGCAAAATGATGAGCGATATCTCAATCCAGTCGAGGAAAAAACCAAGCAGGAAAACGGCAAACAAAATGGTAATGACGATTCCTGATGGCCCGAAGGGCAAACCAAGCAATGCGCCCTCTATGAGCTCATCACCGCCCAGGCCCCGCAAGACCACGGAAAATGCAGTAGCGCCGATAAAAATCGCAAAGATAAACGCGGTTGTCGTCGTTGTCTGACCCAGGACGTCATTCAGCACAGGGGCGCTCAGCTGCTTCCTGGACAGTGCCAGCAACAGGGCTCCGAACGCCCCGACACCGGCCGCTTCGGTCGGCGTGGCGATGCCGAAAAAGATGCTGCCAAGAACAGCCAGGATCAACCCGAAGGGGGCCAGCACAGCTTTGAACACACCCAGCAATACCGCAACAGTTACCGGCTCAACATGATCAGAAACTGGGGCAACTTTATCCCCTATCTTACTGATTATTAACAAATATAATATATACAAAACTCCGAGCATGAGGCCCGGGATCATCGCGCCGAGAAACAGGTCCCCAACCGGCATAGCCAGCCTGTCGGCCATCAGCACGAGCATGATGCTTGGCGGGATCAGGATACCCAGCGTACCAACTGCGCAAACCGTTCCCGCTGCCAGATCCTTTTGGTAGCCGTTCTGCAGCATGACCGGTAAACCGAGCAATGCCAGGAGTACAACCGACGCGCCAATGATGCCGGTTGTAGCTGCCAGCAAAACACCGATGATGGTGACGGTAATCGCGAGGCCGCCACGCACGCGACCGAATACTCGGCTGAGATTAGTCATCAGGTCGCTGGCAATACCCGAACGTTCCAGCATCAGGCCCATAAAAATGAACATGGGCAATGCGACGAGCACCCAGTTCTTCATCACGTCCCAGATACGATTGACACTCAGGGACGCATAGGCCCAATCGACGTTGATTGCGAAACCCAGGTCGACGTCGAGCACGATCGCTATCGCAGTGAACAGGATCGAGAGACCGCCCAAAACCCAGGCGACTGGAAAACCAGTCATGATCAGAGCGATGAAAGACACAAACATCAGGATGGAGAGAGCGTCATTAATCGACATTTGCTGCTCCGCCACGACCCGATGGCCAACCGAACAGGAAGCTCGTCACGCGTGACAGTCGGCTGATACCTGCAACAACCAACAAGAACATACTCAGTGGCAGGAAACTCTTGATGACCCAGCGATACGCCAGGCCTCCCGGCGCATCGGAGACTTCACCGATTGAATACGAATATTCGACGAATGAAAACGAGAAATATAGAACCGACAAAACAAACGGTAGAAAAAGCAACAAAAGACCGTAAAGTTCGATCCATGCTCGTGACCTAAGCGACATCCTGTCATGAAAAACATCGACACGGATATGATTGTCGGCATCCATGCAGGTAACCAGGCCAATCAGGAACCCCACGGCATAAAGATGCCACTGGATCTCCTCAAATTCGACACGTCCTTCGCCAAAGAGGTATCGCATCGTGACATTGATCACGACGACCGCTATCAATGCAAGCCAGATCCACGACAGCCAGCGAGCCAGGCGCTCGAACATTCGTCGAATGGTCTCGGATAGTCGAGTGTGCGGCAAGCGCTCTTTATGTGGCAGGACTTCGCTGAGTTTTGATGTGTCGACGCTCAACGAATTGGCTCAGAAGTCACGCGGCAGATAGCCTTTCTGCGCCCAGTATTTGTACGTTTCCGAGAACTTTCGTTGCGACGCAAGGATTCGGGCAAAATGCGCGTCTTTTTCCGCCTCTTCATCCAGCACTTCAACGGAAACGCGCTGCAGTTCTTTGAGGATTTCTGTCGGCAAAGTAGCAGCTGTAACGCCCTGCTCACCGAAATCCCGAATAATCGCCCCCTGCAGGGACTCTGCCTCAACCATTGTGTCGGTCACTGACGCTTTACAAGCCAGCCTGATCAGCGCCTGGGTTTCCGCATTCAGTGCATTCCATGCATCAAGATTGACCAGCAAATGCGCAGTCGAAAATGGTTGGTGCCAGCCCGGAAAGTAGTTGAATTTCGCGACACGGCCAAAGCCCAGCAATTGGTCCACAACCGGCAACGAAAACTCGGACGCATCAATCGCACCCTTTTCCAGGGCCTGGTAAATTTCACCACCAGGAATCATCGTGACAGATGCGCCGAGCCGTTGCAGGATCTTGCCGCCAATTCCGGCAAAGCGAATCTTCAGTCCAACGAGGTCATCCAGTGAGTCAACAGGCTCGCGAAACCAGCCCGCCGTTTCCGGGCCCGTAATGGAACACAGGATCGGCATTACGTTATGCTCGGCATAAACCGCCTCGCCGAGGTCCCGTCCTTCGTCGTAATACCACCAGGCGGAGAACTCCATCGGCTCCATACCAAAAGGCACCGCTGCAATCAGCGTGGAAGCCGGAATACGACCCTGGTCGTATCCGACCCACATGAATCCGGCGTCAATTTTCCGTTCTTTTATGCTTTCTGTGATTTCGAAGGCAGGAACGATTTCTCCCGGTTCATATAGCTGAAGATCAATCGCCCCGGACGAAATTTGGCGAAGATCCGCCGCCACCTTTGCCGGAGCTGTACCGATAACCGGCATCGCGTTCGTAAAAGATGAAGTCACCCGCCAGTGAATCGGCTCTATTCCGGATTTATCAGGTATCGATTCTGCTGCATCACGAACAGAGCCTGGCGGGCGCAGCGCAAGTGACCCGAGTATCCCAACAACGAGTGCCGTGATGACCGCGCTGAGCAATGCTTTCGGTGTGACGTTCCTTTCGCCTGCCATTCTGATCCTCCAAAAGTTCTGCTATCGGTTCATCAGGCCCGCCACTTGATATCGATTGATTTGAACCCTGGAAACCATACTATGGCAGGAATGCGTAGCCATCCGACTGCAAGGTCACCAACATCGTCATTGCGGACAGGCCGACCTTCACCGGCTCCGCCAGGTCTTTCTTGTCCCAGCCGCGAAAACCCAGTGACTGACCACAGGCGTAGAATTTAACCCCGGCATCCGCAAGCTCATTTAGCAGTTGCAGGCTCGGGTTCTTCGTACCACTGATTTTCTCGTACGCTTCATCATTCAGTGCCGACAGCAGAGTCTGGCCATGGATAACGACCGCCACATCGAGGTCTTCAAGCGGCACACCATTCTTGCCGTGCATATTCAGAAAACGTGCAACGACGGTCAACTCCCGGTTGACGTCCGTAGTTTCCCCGGGGTATTCCGTCGCCTCGAATACGACGCGGTATTTGTATCCGTCACGCAGCGGTATGTCCCTGTCCTGAACCGCGAATGCCGGTCCACCGCTGGTAACGTAAGGCCCTGTCGTTGGCTCTGCCGAAAGAGAGGCCATCGAAATACTGGCTGCGAGTGCTGCGACGACGAATCGAAAAATCATGTCTGCTCCAGTGGCTTGAAACCCAGTGAATAATGTCCGGATACGGCAGCCTGCCGTGATCCGAAGGCATAAGCAAGGTGCGACTGCCAGGCAGTCCGGCTATTGCCTGTCAATGATAAAGGATGACGAAACGGCCGGGAGGTATGCGCCGCTCACGCCATATCGAACAAAAGAAACTCTGATTTTTTTTGCGCACCAATGGTCAGTGCTGAAACGTTCTCGACAGCCGCCCCATCACCTGCGCCGAGAGATTGACCGTTAAGTGACAGCTGCCCGCTCACGACCTGGAGCCAGCAGCAGCGACCGTCGGCAGCCTCGTGGCTTACCTCTCTGCCCTCGTCCAGAATCGACGCATAAAGATCAACCGCCTGGTGAATCCGCAGCGAGTTCTGTCGTGCGTCACGCGATCCGATCAACTTCAGGCGATTGTGCTTTTCTTCCGCGGAATAATGCTTTTCTTCCCAGCCCGGCTCAATTCCGCTGCGTTCCGGCAATAGCCAAATCTGTAAGAGGTGTGTCTGTTCGGTGTCGGAATGGTTGAATTCACTGTGCTGGACACCGGTACCGGCTGACATTCTTTGTACGTCACCACGTCGAATCACGGATCCATTGCCCATGCTGTCCCTGTGCTCCAGCGCTCCGTCGATGATGTAGGTGACAATTTCCATGTCCTTGTGGCCATGGGTGCCAAAACCCTGCGAGGGCTCAATACGATCTTCGTTAATAACTCTAAGGACGCCGAACCCCATGTGTTCGGGATCGTAGTAATTTCCGAAAGAGAAACTATGCCTGGCGTTGAGCCAACCCATATTAACGGCACCACGTTCCTCTGCACGTCTGACTGAAATCACCTGTTTTCCTCCTAACATCCAGACCAACGAACGACCATATGTCGGGCCGACAATCGAAGAATACAAGCCATTTGCTCCGACTGCCCGCGATCCACGCCAGGCTGGTGTGGCCGAACTGGTATCGGCTGCCATATTTAGTTACATTTTTGCTCTCATATCTGTGTCTCCACACCGACGGGAAGCGAGAACCTTTATGCTGGCCATAGTTTCGAAATCACGATTGGACTGTATTGCGACTTCGCTGATCGTGCTGATGGTGATTAGCGTGACTCCGCCTGCGAGTGCCGCAAACGTCGATTGTATGGACACAAAACCGGCGCTGGACTATTGGCGTCCAATCCGCGAGGCGGCCGATACATCCGGCCCGCCGCCTGGTGAACTGGCCGTGGAATTGATGAGCTGCCTCGGATCGCGTGATCCTGAACTCCGCGATCAGATTGGCTATGAATTATTCACATACTGGTTGCGCGAGGGAGAACTTACCGACAACACGCGACGAACACTTCTCGCAGAGTTGAGCGGAATGATGAGCCGCCCTCCGCCAGCCATACCCGGCGATGCGACTTTTGCTCGCTCATTTTCCGCGCTGATCCTGTCCGAACTCATGCGCTCGGACTCGGTGCAACCATTCATGAGTGGGGACGAAAGAAAGGCGCTGCTGAATCAATCGATCGAGAGCCTCGGACAAGAGAACGACTATCGAGGGCTCGACCCCGACCTTGGCTGGGTTCACCCTGTCGCACACATGAGCGACCTGCTATGGCGCTTTGCACTCCACCCGGAAACCTCCGGTTCAGATGCTGAATCCATCCTTGATGCAATACGAGCCAAAGTCGCTCCAAAGAATATTTTTTTCCGCTTCAACGAAAGCGATCGCCTCGCCCGCGTTGTCACGACGATGATCGTCAGTAAAAAGATTTCCACGGACGCGGTTGCCGCATGGCTTCGTACATTCGAAGCTCCGACAAGTATGAAAGAGTGGCCGGATGCGTTCGCCAGCCCGATGGGCATGGCCGAACTGCACAACACGAAGTTGTTCTTGCGGGCATTGTCTGACCAACTGGATGGTGCTGACGTCGACATGCAGATAACCGCACCACTGTCAGAGCTGGTACAGGCTTTCACGCAACTCATCTAGCCATAGATT
>JAHEFD010000004.1 GCA_024640345.1 Woeseiaceae bacterium | reverse complement strand
GTGGCTGCCGGAGACGGAACGTAATGAGAACAGCAGCGCGGCCGGAGTGCTGGTCGCGCCCGGTACGTACAAGGTTGCCATGCAGCAGCGAATAGACGGGGCACTCAGTGATCTCGATCAGGACCAGACATTCGAAGTCGTCTCCATCCGCGAACCAACCCTGCCGGGATCATCGCAACAGCAAAGAATCGCATTTCAACGCCAGGTTGATGAAATGGTTCGTGCGGTGAGTGGCACCTTGAAAACGATTGACGAGATACTGAAGCAGCTTGATGCCATTGAAGAATCGCTGCAAAACTCAACCGCCGATATGGCGCTGTACGCTGAAGCCAATTCAATTGAGAAACGATTGATCGGGCAACGTGATCGACTGTCGGGAAATACTACGGCGGGTCGTTATTCAATCAATGGGCCGGTACCCGTAACCAGCCGATTGCGTCATGCGGCCTACAGCCCGAACACCAATGCCTACGGTCCGACGAGTACTCAGGGCCAGTCGCTGTCGATTGCACAGGACGAATACAGCGACATCAGCGATCAGCTAAGTCAGCTCATTGATCGTGATTACCGGAATTTGCTGAATTCACTTGACGCAGCAGGTGTCCCATGGACGCCGGGACGAGGCGTGCTGACACCCAACTAGCTCATGCAGAAAACGATAATCATCATTGGCTTGCTGGTCCTGCTTGTCGGGATCGGCTGGCCTTGGCTCAGCAAATTGCCGTTTGGGCGATTGCCCGGAGACATCGTCATCGATCGCGAAAATTTTCGCTTCTATTTCCCGCTGGCGACGATGATTGTCCTCAGCGCAATGGTGTCTCTGATTCTCTGGTTTCTGCGAAAATAGCCGATGATTCCAGCTTCAGACATCAGCCGCCAAAATTGACCTTGGCCTCGAGATTGGAACGCGAATCCGCGTGTGACATAGCTTCCTCAAGCGTAATCGTTCCCGCCTTGTAAAGGCTCAGAAGTGCCTCGTCGAAGTTCTGCATTCCCTTCTCGCCGGAATCCTTGAGAGCATCTTTCACTTCGGCGATATCACCTTTCAGGATCAGGTCCTTGATGTGCGGCGTATTGATCATCAGCTCTACGGCAGCGACACGTTTACCCGTTCTGGCGCGAACGAGACGTTGCGAAAGAATTGCACGCAGGTAGTGACCGAGGTCCATGAAAACCTGCTTGTGCTGTTCCTGGGGGAACATGTTGATGATCCGATCGAGTGTTTCCGGCGCGTTATTGGAATGTAATGTGCCAAGTACGAGATGGCCCGTGCCAGCCATATCGATCGCAGATTGCATCGACTCGCGATCACGCACCTCGCCAATTTGCAGTACATCGGGCGCACCGCGCATGGCGCTTTTTAATGCGCGGCCATATGACTTCGTATCCAGTCCGACTTCACGCTGGTTGACAATGGATTGCTTGTTGGGATGCAGGAATTCGATCGGATCCTCGACGGTAATAATATGCGAGGAAGTTTTCTCGTTGCGGTAATTGATCATCGCGGCAAGAGTTGTTGACTTACCGCTACCCGTCGCACCAACCATCAGGATCAGGCCGCGCCGGAGCATGACCAGTTCCTTCATTTGCTCGGGCATGCCAAGTTCATCCAGTGTCGGCAGTTCCGCGGTGATATAGCGCAGTACCATCGACACGTTGCCGCGCTGGTGAAATACATTCACACGAAAACGACCGAGGCCAGGCTCTGAAATGGCGAAATCAATCTCGAGCTCGCGCATGAAAGTGTCAAGTTGCTCTTCAGTCATCAACTCAATCGCCGCCTGCTTCACCATCTTCGGCGTCATCTCGAGTTTATTGACTGGCATGATCTTGCCATCAATTTTTATTTTAGCCGGTGCAAACGGCGCGAAAAAAAGATCAGAGGCCTTTTTTTCGACCATCAGTTTAAAAAGTGGTTTAACGTTCATCGTTAATATGATCCCTGCGACCGGCTAAAACGTGTTAGCCGTGTCTTCTTCCATGATGCGCAGGCTTTCCGATTGCCTGTCCGCAATTGATGACTCGCGCTTGCTTTCCAGTTTCACGCGCAACCTGAGTTCGTTCTTCGAATCGGCATTACGCATCGCCTCTTCATAGGAAATAATGCCTTCTTCGTAGAGATCGTAAAGAGACTGGTCGAAAGTCTGCATGCCGAGACGGGTCGACTTCGCCATGATCTCCTTGATCTGGCCCACTTCGCCTTTAAAGATGAGGTCGGCTATCAACGGCGAATTGAGCATGATTTCCATTGCCGCTGCTCGTCCAATACCCGTCTGGCGTGGAATCAGCCGCTGTGAAATGAATGCCTTGGTGTTTAGCGACAAGTCCATCAGGAGTTGTTGACGGCGTTCCTCTGGGAAAAAGTTGATGATTCGATCGAGTGCCTGGTTTGCGCTGTTTGCGTGAAGTGTCGCGAGACAAAGGTGACCGGTTTCCGCGAACTGGATACCGTACTGCATCGTATCCCGATCACGTATCTCACCAATCAGTATAACGTCAGGTGCCTGGCGCAACGTGTTCTTCAGCGCGGCGTGCCAGGACTCTGTGTCAACGCCAACTTCCCGCTGCGTAATGACACACCCGTTATGTGGATGAACATACTCAACCGGGTCTTCGATCGAAACGATATGGCCACGGGAATTTTCGTTGCGATGGCCAATCATTGCCGCAAGGGTGGTCGACTTACCGGAACCGGTACCACCAACAACAATGACGAGGCCGCGTTTGTTCATGACGACGTCTTTCAATATAGGGGGCAGGTCAAGCCCTTCCAGCGTTGGTATTTCTGTCGTAATGGTTCGCAGAACGGCTCCAACCAATCCTTGCTGGATAAATGCACTGACACGAAATCGGCCGATACCCTGGGGCGCGATAGCGAAATTGCATTCCTTGGTCGCGTCGAATTCCTTGATCTGTTTGTCGTTCATGATTGAACGGACCATCATGGCGGACTGATCAGGCGTCAGCGGCGTATCCGTGGCTTTATGAATCGTGCCATCGACCTTGATCGCCGGTGGAAAACCCGTCGTTATAAAGAGGTCAGAGCCCTCTTTCTCCACCATTTTCCTAAGCAGGTTTTGCGTCAGTCGCACTGCTTGTTCGCGTTCCATCTTCCTCTTCTCCTGTCAGGCGACCGTTTCAGCCGTTCACCCTAGAAATTCTCTTTGTTCACCGCGCGGAATCTTGCTTCTTCCTTGTTGATCAGGCCCTTCGACATCAGTTCAGCCAGGTTCTGATCCAGCGTCTGCATGCCATTACCCTGGCCTGTCTGAATAGCTGAATACATTTGTGCAATCTTGCCTTCCCGAATCAGGTTTCGAATAGCCGGTGTACCGATCATGATTTCGTGAGCCGCAATTCGACCACCACCGATTTTCTTCAACAGCGTTTGGGAAATTACGGCACGCAACGACTCCGACAACATCGCTCGAACCATTTCTTTTTCGGCTGCCGGGAACACATCGACAATACGATCGATCGTCTTTGCAGCTGAGCTCGTGTGCAGCGTTCCGAATACAAGGTGACCGGTTTCCGCACCGGTCAATGCGAGGCGGATAGTTTCCAGGTCCCGAAGCTCGCCAACCAGGATCACGTCCGGGTCCTCGCGAAGTGCCGATCGCAGTGCTTCGTTAAATCCCAGCGTATCCCGATGGACCTCACGCTGGTTGATCAGCGACTTTTTGCTTTCGTGCACGAACTCGATCGGATCCTCAATCGTCAGGATGTGATCGGGCTTGTTGTCGTTGATGTAGTCGACCATCGCAGCCAACGTCGTTGACTTGCCGCTACCTGTCGGGCCGGTAACCAGCACGATGCCGCGCGGGTGCATTGAAATGTCTTTGAATATGGCGGGTGCACCAAGATCTTCAAGTGACAGAATTTCCGATGGGATCGTCCTGAAAACGGCCGCGGAACCGCGATTCTGATTGAATGCATTTACGCGAAATCGGGCCAGCTTGGGGATTTCGAAGGAAAAGTCAGTCTCCAGAAATTCCTCGTAGTCCTTGCGCTGCTTGTCATTCATGATGTCGTACACCATGCTATTGACGTCTTTGTGAGTCAGCGCCGGCATGTTGATGCGTTTGATATCTCCATCGACACGAATCATCGGTGGAACTCCACCGGACAGGTGAAGATCAGATGCGTTGTTCTTTACCGTGAACGACAATAATTGGGCAACATCAACGGCCATACTTCTCCCTCGGCGGTGGCGAGTCCGACTTACCATAACCCGGACTGGTGGCTGCCTAGTATAGCGAAGCACCCGGAGCAAAACGTGATTAGAGTCACGGAAAACTTTCGAAAAATCCAAGATTTGCTGGCGAAAGCTGCGGCAGATGCAGGGCGCCCGGCGGAGCAGATTCGGCTTCTTGCCGTCAGCAAGAAAAAACCGCTGGAGGCCATACTGGAGGTGGCCGCGGCCGGCCAACGCGACTTTGGCGAGAATTTCGTCCAGGAGGGGCTGGAAAAGATCAGGGAAGCGGCCCGCGATGACCTTGTCTGGCATTTCATCGGCCACCTGCAAGCCAACAAAACAAGGGCCGTATCTGAGCATTTTCAATGGGTTCACACGGTCGACCGGCTGAAGATTGCGAAACGCCTGTCCGAGCAACGGCCCCATTACGCCCCCGACCTGAATATCTGCATCGAGGTCAATATTGACGGTGAGGACCAAAAATCGGGCGTTTCGGCAGACCAGGTCAGCGATCTGGCGGCCGCCATCGGCGACCTGCCGAGGGTCAGGCTGCGGGGCCTGATGTGCCTGCCGGCAATTCGTCACGGATTCGACGAGCAGCGAAAGCCGTTCGCGGCCTTGCGCGAACTGTACGAATCCTTAATCGCCGAGGGACACGACATCGATACGCTTTCAATGGGCATGTCGGCGGACTATGCTGCCGCCATTCATGAGGGCGCGACAATCATCAGAGTCGGCACAGGTATATTTGGCGCCAGGTGATTAATAATCGCTGCGCATTTTGAGAGATTGACGATCAATGGAGAAGCAGAATGATCGGTAACAAGGTTGGGCTTATTGGTGGCGGTAATATGGCGCGGGCCATCGGCGGCGGTCTGCTCCGCGGCGGTATGCACGCGACAGACCTGATGATCGCCGAACCGATGACCGAACAGTGCGATCGCCTGAGAAAAGAGCTCTACGGAGCAATGGTGACCGATGACAACTGCCTGGTCGCGAGGTCCGCCGAGATCCTTTTATTCGCCGTCAAGCCGCAGATCCTGAAGCCTGTCTGTGAAGGCGTTGCAGACGAGGTGCAGAAAAAACGGCCGTTGGTCATGTCTATTGCCGCCGGACCGAAAATCGATGATATCGATTCGTGGCTGGGCGGAGGTTTGTCCGTCGTTCGGGTTATGCCCAACCAGCCCGCTCTTATCGATCAGGGAATTTCCGCATTGTTTGCCAACAAAAGAACGAGCGACGCATTAAAGGAACAGGCAGAGAAGATCATGACCGCTGTCGGTCACGCAGTATGGCTGGATTCGGAATCCAAAATGGACGCTGTGACGGCCGTGTCAGGCACAGGGCCATCCTATTTTTACCTGTTAATCGACGTAATGATCGAATCTGCGAAGAAGTTCGGCATTGACGACGAGACGGCGAGAACGCTCGCGGTAGAAACAGCTCGGGGAGCAACAGCGCTTGCTGCCGCGGAAACCGAATCGATGGCGACGCTCATCGATCGCGTACGCTCACCAGGCGGAACGACAACTGCAGCTTTCGAGTATCTCGAAGCAAAAGATGCCCGTGGTATCTTTGCCACGGCGATCGACGCCGCTGAAAAGCGCGCAGCGGAACTGGCTGAAGAAGCCAGCCACGCCGGTTAAGAGAAGGAAGCGATGAAAGACGCACTGATATTTCTGATCGACACGTTCACCAGGCTGTACCTGCTGATATTGCTGTTGCGATTCTGGCTGCCCATGGTACGCGCCAATTTTCGCAACCCTGTTGCGCAGGGGGTGCTTCGATATACGTCGCCGGCAGTGGTACCGGTGCGACGATTCATCCCGGCGATCGGCAAGCTGGATACGGCGACCGTGCTGGTTGCGCTTGCTATCCAGGTGGCTGCAACCATACTGATTCTTCTGATTGTGCGGGGTCCGGTTGTCTTCGACGCCTTCGGTTCTGCATTTCCGACCATCGTATTCGCAGCATTGGTGGATCTCGCCAGCATGAGCGTCATGATGTTCATCGTCGCCATCGCCCTGAGGGTCATACTTGGATTTTTTGGCCGGTACCTGGGTCCCTTGTCCGACCTTTTGAACGATCTGACGGAACCACTGCTTCGACCAATGCGCAAAATTCTTCCACCACTCGGCGTCGTCGACCTGTCCGCTTACCTGGTATTCATTCTGCTAATCGCGTTGAACATGGTACTTGCGGACCTGCGACCGGCAATCTGAAGCTGCTGCCGGCTACCGCTCGATTTGGTCACGATGAGTGCTGACCCGGTCCTGATGATCCCCGTTCGCGTCCAGCCTCGTGGCAGCCGCAACGAAATTTCGGGCGTCGTTGACGGGCGGCTCCGGGTTAAGACGACCGCCCCACCAACCGATGGCCGGGCCAACATCGCCGTCACCCGCCAGCTCGCAAAGGAATTCAACGTGCCGCCATCCCGTATATCGCTGAAAAGTGGCGCTTCTGCCCGGAATAAGACCTTCGCAGTGCACCAGCCTGGGAATTATCCCGACTGGCTGGCAGACATTACTTTCAGCTAGGGCAATCAATCGGCTATAGTCAGGTGGTGGATTGACTGGCCTGACAGGGGAATACCAACAATGAAAACCTGTAAATCTATCGTCGCTTTATCATCCCTGGTGCTTTTAGCTGCATGTGGAGGCCCCGATGAGCAGGCGACTGTCCCGCAAGCCCAGCCAGCTGAAGCGTCTTTTGCGAACATTGGCAATCACGTTGTTCACTTCAGCGCCCAATTGACCAATCAGCTGCCACTCAATGTTGCGCAGGCCTACAATATCGAACGTAACCCCAACCGCGCGATGCTGAACCTCTCCGTGCTTGAAACGGCAAGCAACAAGGCAGTAACCGCCGATATCAAGGTGGAAACGTCCAACCTGACCGGGCAGCTCAAAGACGTTACGATGCGAAGAATCAATGAGCAGGAAGCGATCTATTACATCGGCGAAACCGATGTCAGAAACCAGGAATGGCTGATCTTTGACATTAGCATCAAGCCTGAAGGCGCCGATGACGCGTCGAACGTGCGATTCAGGCGGCAGTTTTTTACGGAGTAATAACCCACCCAATTCGAAGGGTCAGAGCCCGGCTCTGACCTCTTTTGCATTTTATTGCGAAAAAAGACTGTAAAAACCGCATTTCGGGTTAACGGCTCATCCATCTTGTGATATCGTCGCGCCGCTTTGTGCGGGCGCCCTGCCCGTTTTGTTCTTCCTACAGGAGTTACTTTTTCATGGCAGTAAATAAGAAAGCCGGCGCGACCAAGAAGGCGCCGACGAAATCCGAAATTTATACCCAGGTTGCTGATGACACCGGTCTGACCAAGAAAGACGTTGCAGCAGTGTTTGAATCCCTGTCCGGTCTGATCCAAAAGAACCTGGGTGGGCGTGCCGCTCCCGGAATGTTCACGCTTCCCGGTCTCCTGAAGATGCGCGTCGTGAAAAAGCCGGCAACCAAAGCCAGGAAGGGCGTTAATCCTTTCACCGGCGAAGAAATGATGTTCAAGGCGAAGCCTGCTTCCAAGACAGTGAAGGTTGCAGCGCTTAAGGGCCTGAAAGATATGGTGTAAATCCCGCGAGGATTAACACTGAAAAAACCGGGGCTTGCCCCGGTTTTTTTTGCCTGCGCAACTGTCTGGCCACAAAAATCAACCTTCACCCCGCATCCGGGCCTCTGTCAGGCTGGCGAGAAGATTGGGGGCTTGTCCCGGCTTTCTTTGCTTCCGGCATTGAACGGGTAGCGATTAACCCGACCGGGATTTCAGGCGTTTTTCTCGATGAACGCCTGGACCGCGCTTCTCAGCAATGTAAGCTTGCCGTGAAAGAAATGCTCTGTGTCGGGAAATACTTCCAGTTCGGGTCCCGGGTCGAGTTCATTGACCCAGGTGATGGTTTCCTCAATATCGACCAGTTCGTCCTTGTCACCCTGCAGAATGAGCCACGGGCAATCTGGCTGTTCACCCAGGCCTCCGGCAAATCGAGCAACAGACGGTGCAATACTGACCAATCCGTCCGGGTGGCAGATCAGTGCCGCTTTGATCGCCATAGCGGCACCAAACGAGAATCCGGCGAGCCAGAGTGGCAGTTCCGGTGATTGACCGCGAATCCAGTCAACCGCGGCAAGTACATCGCGAACCTCTCCATCCCCGTTGTCAAACACACCGTCGCTTTTGCCGACACCCCGGAAATTGAAGCGCAAAGTCAATGCGCCCATGCCGAGAAAGCTCCGGGCGAGCGTATGGGCGACTTTGTTCTGCATCGTGCCACCGTGCACCGGGTGAGGGTGGCAAACGACTGCCAGCGCAGTCGGTTCGACTTCTTGTGGCGATTCAATCAAGGCCTCGAGCGTGCCAGCCGGCCCTTCAAGCATGAATTGTTCCTGACTGGGGAGTTTTGGCATTGGAAGCCTCTGGCCTGATTGCCCGTTATTGCTGTAAAATTATGATCTTATGCAGCCTGCCCGAAACAGCTGCCAGATTCACCTGATTTGAGAAGTTAATTCTATGTCATCCGGTCTAGAGCTCGAAAACCAATATTGCGCGCATAATTATCACCCGCTACCCGTCGTGCTGGCCCGTGGCAAGGGAGTTTACGTCTGGGATGAAAATGGCAAGAAATATCTGGACATGATGAGCGCCTATTCGGCGGTCAGTCATGGCCACGCCAATCCGCGCCTGGTCAGCGTACTCACGAAACAGGCTGAAACTCTTTGCATCGTCTCGCGGGCCTTCTACACAGACAATCTTGGCCCATTCCTCAAGCTCGCCTGTGAGATCACCGGTCAGGACATGGCACTACCCATGAACACCGGCGCAGAGGCAGTTGAGACCGCCGTAAAGGCCGCTCGGCGATGGGGATATGAATCAAAGGGCATTGAGGCCGACAAAGCCGAGATCATCGTATGCACGGGCAATTTCCACGGCCGTACGACGACGATCATTTCTTTTTCGGATGAGGCGGAATACAGGAAAAACTTTGGTCCGCTGACGCCGGGTTTCAAGATCGTCGAATTTGGTGACGCGGATGCCCTGGAGAAAATGATCACACCGAACACCGCGGCATTCCTGGTCGAGCCTATACAGGGTGAGGGCGGAATTGTGATTCCTCCGAAAGGTTATCTGAAGAAATGCCAGGAAATCTGCAATAAAAACAACGTCCTGTTTATCGCCGACGAAATTCAAACCGGACTTGGCCGAACCGGAAAAATGCTGGCCTGCGATCACGAAGACGTAGTACCGGATGGATTGATCCTCGGCAAAGCACTGGGCGGCGGCATTCTCCCCGTGTCCATGTTCCTGGCGAAAAAAGAAGTCATGGATATCTTCGTGCCAGGCACCCATGGCAGCACGTTCGGCGGCAATCCGTTAGCCGCGGCCGTCGGTACGGAAGCATTGAAAATCCTGATTGAAGACAAGCTGCCCGAGCGAAGCAAGGAATTGGGCGACTACATGATGGACGAACTGGCCAAGCTGGATAGCCCGCTGATCAGCCACATTGGCGGCCGCGGGCTCTTCATCGGCATCCAAATCGACCGCGCACTCGGAAGTGCCCGCGATGTTTGCGAACGATTGATGGACAGGGGCCTGTTGAGCAAGGAAACTCACGAGACGGTCGTTCGATTGGCACCGCCCTTGGTAATAACGCGTGAGCAAATCGACTGGGCCGTCGTGCAGATCAAGGAAGTACTTCGGGAGATGGATGAGGTTCGTCTGGCCTCCTAAGTCTCAAAAAATGTCTGGTTTTTCAGGTTAGGGAATGAGCGATGCCTGAGTTAACTCTCGTACATATCGGGCTGTTGGCGCTGATGCTGCTTCTGGGCATTACGGTCGGCTGGTTCCTGCGTGCCGGCCGCTGCGTCAAGGAGAAAATTGCGGTGAGTGCCAGTTGGCGGGACCAGCTCGAGTCGCAGCAATCCGAGCATGATCGCCTTGCCCAACAAAACAAGAGCCTCATGGAGCAGATCAGCCAGTACCAGGCATCGCAGAAAGATTACAGTAATCGGGCAAAGGAACTTTCAGACTCACTGAAGGAAGCGTTCGCCCGTCGTGACGAGCTCCAGCGACAACTTAAGGATATTCGCGGCAACCTCGAGGTGGCTATCGCGCAGCGCGACCGACTCAAAACTAATTTGCAGGGCTCTAACGTGCAGGGCCAGCCATCTGCACTGAAGGAAAGAGACGACAAGATTTTTCGCCTCAGCCGCGAGCTGACGAGCTGGCAGAGCCGGGTACCTCCCCTGGTTGAGAGATTTCAGGAAAGGGACAAGCAAGCCAAGGCGCTCGAGAACGAATTGAAGAATGCCCAGGCCCGCCTTCAGGCTCTCGAGGAGATGGTCAAGTCTGACCAGACCCGAATTGAACCTGTCGACGCAGGATCGCTTCCGGATGGCGGTGACGCGTCCAATGAACCGATCGCAATGACGTCTGCACATGACACCTCAGAAATTCAGGATCAGATCGACGAAGACGACTATCTTCCGGAAAATGATTTGCCCGATGAAGAAATCGATGGGCCGACAGAGGATGAAACCGCCTTTTCCGCCGTATTTTCAGGTGAGGATGACGCCGGGGGTGTTGCTGCGGACAGCAAGGACGATGACAGCGACGACGCTGACGATGAAATTGAACCTGACGATGACTATGAACCGGCCGAGCATATTGCGGCAAACGACTTCGAGGCCGCTGAAGCGGACGACCTCAAGTCAATAAAAGGCATAGGCCCGTCGATCGAGAAAACGCTGATCGACCTCGGAATTACCCGCTTCCACCAGATCGCAGAAATGAGCGAGTACGACATCGACAGGGTCGCCCAGCAACTGAAGGGCTTTCGCAGCCGCATCTATCGGGAAGACTGGATTGGGCAGGCACGCGACCTCCAGGCCCGGAAAAACGGCGACCCGTCCTGACACCGCCTGCCAGCAGAAACTCCATCGCCGCCGCTCTATGCGTGTTGATCTGGATTGGCGCGGCACAAACCCAGGAGGAGATTCCGCTCGACGAGCGTCGTATAGAGCCGGAACTCACGATCGAGGTCAGCAAAACACAAGTCAAACTCAGCGGATCAGTCAGTTCGGTCGCACACGAATCGATCCTTCGCCAACGTGCGCACACGCTATTTCCCGAAAAGACAGCAACTTTTGATCTTTCGGAACGCCCCTCCCTGCCACCCGGCTGGGCGCTGGTATCCGAGCTGGCATTGCGTGCGGCAGCAGAAACCTATTCATCAACCATCGTTATCAGCGCCTCGGAGATGCAGGCGCGCGGGATAACTAACGATGCCGGCAGATGGCGAGATAGCCTGACGCGGGTAGAGAGAAACCTGCTCGCCGGCATGCAACTTGATGATCAGGTCAAAGAAATCAGATCGATCGGCTCGCTCGATCGCCACTGCCTTTCGATCTTCCGGACAGCTCTGAACGGGCGAAAGATTGAATTTCCTCCCGCAAGCGCAGATCTGGGCATGAGCGCAACTCCACTGCTTGATGAATTAATCCAGATCGCAACCGACTGTCCTGCGTCAAGAATCGTCGTTACTGGTCATACGGACAATACCGGCCAGGAATCCGGCAACCTCGTGTTGAGCCAGGCACGCGCGGACGCTGTGGCAGCGTACATGATTGCCGGGGGAATCGTGGCGGAGCGAATTACTGCAACAGGGGCTGGCTCGTCGCAACCGATGGTCGCCGAAGCAACACGACAAGCACACCAGCTCAATCGACGAATCGATGTTGAGCTCGTGTTTCCCAAAACCTAGTTCCGGTTTTCCAATCCCTGGAGATCGGCGAGTTCAACGACAAATACCAGCGTAGCGCCAGGGGGAATGACACCGCCCGCACCGCGATCGCCATAACCCATTTCCGGAGCAATCGTCAGCTCGCGGACCTCGCCAATTTGCATGCCGACAACACCCTGGTCCCAACCTTTGATAACTCTCCCTTCACCCAGGGTGAAATTGAAATGCGCGCCGCGATCGACTGAACTGTCAAATTTCCGGCCGCGAAATTTGTCAGCTTCCGGGTCGTAAAGCCAGCCGGTGTAATGCACAACCGCTGTATGCCCTGCTTCAGCAACGGCACCGTCACCTCGCAACAAGGTTCTCATGGACAGACCTGGCGCTATCTCCACAGACTCGATACCAGCAATCTCGATGTCTGCCGGGTTTTCGGGAATGGCCTGGATCTGGCTGGGTTTTTCCGCGGGCCCGCCACAAGCAACGATCAGGAACGTGATGCCCAGGAAAATGGTTGAACGAATTTTATTCATGTCAGTTGCCTTCAATTTATGGATTTCTGGGGCGCGTCGCCTAAGACTTCTTGAAGTCCAGGGATGCGGAATTGATACAGTACCTGAGCCCGGTTGGTTTCGGCCCATCGTCGAAGACGTGTCCCAGGTGTGCGTCGCAATGATTGCACACGACCTCTGTCCGAATCATGCCGAGACTCGTATCCCGAATGGTGCGGACATTATCGCCTGCAAGTGGCAGCCAAAAACTCGGCCATCCTGATCCGGAGTCGTATTTATGTTCGGAACTGAACAAATCGGTACCACAACATATGCAGCTGAAGGTGCCATTGTCCTTCAGATCGACGTAATTTCCGGTGAAGGGCGGCTCGGTACCCTTCATCTGTGTGATCCGGTATTGCTCTTCGGTCAGTCTCGATTTGAGATCGTTGCCGCCATCTCGTTTTCGGCTCATTGGTTTTTGACTCCCTCGTGTCGGCCGAATTCTAGCAGCAAGTCGCGGGTCTTGGTCAGCCTTCAATTTTACTAATTCAATGGAGCATCGTATGGTGCCTGCTGGGACAACAAAAACAGGACATCGGTCTTTAGATGTCAGAATACGCAGCGGAACTCAAAAATGTTCGCCTGCAGCGGGGAGATGTCATTGCTCTTGATGACGTATCACTCGCTTTCCCGTCCGGACATACAACAGCAATACTTGGATCCAGCGGCAGCGGAAAATCTACGCTGATTCAGCTGGTCATTGGCCTGTTGTCGCCTGACAGCGGCAGTATTACGACGCTGGGCGAGACGTTGCGGCGCGACAATCTGCGGGCTTTGCGCCAGCGAATCGGCTACGCAATCCAGGAAGTCGCGCTGCTTCCTCACATGAAGATCCGCGAAAATATCATGCTGCCGGCAATTCTCAGCGACTGGAGCGATGAGGCGAGAAACGCACGTGTCGCGGAACTGCTCGAACTGATGCGGCTTCCCGACTCGGTTCTGGATCGCTTCCCGCACGAGCTCTCTGGCGGACAGCAACAACGGGCCGGGTTATGTCGTGCATTGATGCTGCGTCCCGATCTTTTGCTGCTCGATGAACCATTTTCCGGCCTGGACACGATGACCCGCAGGTCGATACACAAACAGTTTCTGGCCATGCGACAGTCCATGACGATTTCTACGATCCTGGTCACGCATGACCCCGAGGAGGCGATACGACTGGCCGAATTCATCGTTATTATGCGCTCGGGACGGGTGCAGCAATTTGGCCCGGTTGACGAGGTTATCGAGCAACCAGCCAACAACTACGTTCGCGAACTTTGCACCGGCATTACAGGCACGGACGAATGAACATTCATCGCCTGTTCCTGTTGATATTGATTGCCGGGACTGTCCGTGCGGAACCTGTTGTCATTGGCAGCAAGACGTTTGCGGAAAGCTACATACTTGCCGAAGCGGGCGCTCAGCTGCTGGAAAGCCGGGGATTCGAAGTCGATCGGCGCTTTGGCCTTAACGGCACAAGTATTGCTTTTGAAGCACTGCAAAACGGGGCCATCGATGTGTATCCGGAGTACACTGGTACGATAACCGAGGTGATACTCAAGCGGCCGGAACTCACGGAACTGGGCGATATCCGACGCGCGCTCGACGACCAGGGTCTGCTCCTGCTCGACCCGCTCGGTTTCAACAACGCCTACGCCGTCGCCGCATCCACTGCGTCAGCGAAACGATTCTCCCTTAGCAGGATTTCGGATCTGCGTACCGCGCCGCCCATGCGGATATCATTTCCGCATGAGTTCATGAATCGTGAAGATGGCTGGCCAGGCCTCCAGGCACATTACAAATTTGTACGCCCGGCAAACAGTATCGAACATGGCCTGGCTTACGAGGCCATCAATGCTGACCAGGTGGATCTGATTGCCGTCTACACGTCGGACGGCCAGATTATCCAGTCGGACCTGGTCATTCTTGAGGATGACCTCGGATTCTTCCCTGATTACCTGGCGGCATTCCTGGCTCGAAAAGATGTGGACCAAAACGCGCTGGATGCACTCGCAACGCTTAGTGGACGACTCGATGACCAGCGAATGCGTGAACTCAACCTGGCCGTTCTCGACCCTGACGCCAGCTATGCCGCAATTGCGAACGGATTTCTTCGGGACGAGGGTCTGATCGCTGTAACCGAACGAAATCGAACGGTTTATGACGACCTCATCAAGAATACCCAGCGACACCTAAAGCTCACTTTTATTGCGCTCGCATTCGCCATCTTTACGGGCGTTGGCATTGCATCGTTCGTTTATCCACACAAACGACTCGCCGATGCATTCCTCTATTTCACGGGATTGCTGCAGACCGTACCGTCCATCGCCTTGCTCGCTCTCTTGATTCCCGTTGTCGGCGTTGGCCAGGTACCGGCCATCATTGCCCTGTTTCTCTATTCGTTACTGCCTATCGCGCGCAGCACGATTACAGCAATGCTGGCAATTCCACAGGGTTACCGGCAGGTCGCCGCTGCCATGGCAATGACACGAGCAGAAGAAATGCGTTACGTACTGATGCCACTCGCGATGCCGCACGTCCTTGCCGGTATTCGCACGGCGGCCGTGATCAGCATCGGTACGGCCACGCTGGCCGCCTTCATCGGCGCTGGTGGCCTGGGTGATCCGATTGTCACCGGCCTGGCACTAAACGACACACGCCTGATCCTGCAGGGGGCCATTCCAGCCGCGGCGTTGGCAATACTGACCGAGATACTTTTTGGGCTGATCGAACGCAGCCTGGTTGTACCGCATATGCGCAGCAGCGCTCGACCAACGTAGTGGCACGCGGTAGCGGCGGATGCGAGCACCCGCCTTCCCCGCCGCCAACGGCTATCCGCCGTCCGCTTCGATATCGAGAAGGTACTGATTCATGCGACGGACGTAGTCTGCCGGATTTTCGAGTTGTGTGCCCTCGGCCAGCAATGCGTGATCGAGTACGATTTTTGCTAACTGTCCGAAACGTTCATCATCGGACTCCGACGACAGGCGCGTCACCAGCGGATGTTTAACGTTGATTTCCAGAATCGGCTTCGATTCGGGAAGCGCCTGCCCCGATGCTTCGAGCATGCGCCTCAACTGAGGAGCAAGATCCTGTTCCGAGGTGACAACGCAAGCGGGAGAGTCGACCAGTCGCTGACTGACATTCACCGCCTCAACACGGTCTTTGAGGATTCGTTTCATTTTCTTCAGCAACGCCTTGTGCTCGTCGTTGATTGCGTCCTGGGTAATGATGTCATCACTATCGGGTAACGCGAGCTGACCACGGCCGACATCCTGGAACGCTTTACCTTCGAATTCGCCAAGGTGGTCGACCATCCACGGATCAATTCGATCGTAAAGCAACAGCACTTCCAGTCCTTTTTCACGCAGTTGTTCGAGATGAGGGCTTGATTTGACTGTTTCGTAGGTCTCACCAACGATGTAGTAGATTTTTTCCTGGTTCTCGGTCATGCGCGAGACGTAGTCACCCAGGGACTGATCCTGCTTTGACAAATCCGAAGCGGTGGTCGCAAATCTCAGCAACTTCATCAATCGCTCGGCGTTCTGCTTGTCTTCGATAATGCCCTCTTTAATAGTCTGGCCAAACTCCTGCCAGAACGTTGCGTATTTCTCCGCATCTCCGGACGACAGCTTATTCAGCATGTCGATTACGCGGCGCGTTAGCGCACCGCGCATGGCATCCATATCTGCATTCTTCTGCAACAGTTCACGGGAAACGTTCAGGGGAAGATCCGCCGAATCAATAACGCCTTTAATGAATCGGAGATACAGCGGCAGGAACTGTTCGGCGTCATCCATGATGAAAACACGCTGCACATAAAGCTTGAGACCCTTGGGAACCTCGCGATTCCAAAGGTCGTAGGGCGCGGTGCCCGGGACATACAGCAGGCTCGTATACTCGCGTTTGCCTTCGACCTTGTTGTGACTCCAGGCCAGGGGGTCAGCGAAGTCATGTGACAGGTGCTTGTAGAATTCCTGGTATTCGTCATCGCTGATGTCGGTCCGCGGCCGAGTCCAAAGCGCAGTAGCAGAGTTGACGGTCTTTTCTTCATCACCCTTTTCGCCTTCGTTGCTCAACAAAACCGGGAAGGCGATGTGATCCGAATATTTTCGGATCAGCGATTCAAGTCGAAATTCCTGGAGAAACTCCTTTTCCTCGTCTTTCAGGTGCAGCGTAACCGTTGTGCCACGAGAGCCACGTTCAGCGTTTTCTACCGTAAATTCGCCTTGCCCGTCAGATTCCCAGCGAACTGCTTCATTGTCGCCTGCGCCCGCTTTTCGGGTTAACACCTCGACGCGGTCGGCGACGATAAAGGCGGAGTAAAAACCGACACCGAACTGACCGATCAGTTTTGCATCCTTTTTCTCGTCACCCGTCATCTGTTGCAGAAATTCCGCGGTTCCGGAGCGTGCGATCGTGCCGAGATTGGCGACCAATTCCTCGCGCGTCATTCCGATTCCGTTATCGGAAACCGAGAGGGTTCCTGCCTCGCCGTTGAAGCTGACTCTTATCCTGAGATCGGGATCCTCTTTAATCAGTTCCGGCAATTCAATTGCCTCGAAGCGCAGTTTATCCGCGGCATCCGAAGCGTTGGAGACCAATTCACGCAGGAAAATTTCCTTGTTGCTGTATAGCGAATGGATCATCAGCTGTAACAGCTGCCTGACCTCTGTCTGGAAGCCCAGGGTCTCCCGACCGGTTGTTTCACTCACGCACATACTCCCGAACTATCTAAATGACGGACACGGCGACTGCGCGCGTCCTGCGGAGACACACGATAGTGCTTAGATCGAGTTTTTCAAGTTTTTCGGGCTAGCTGGAAGCGACTGAGCCGGGAGAATAGTGCACAGCGCCGCGATAAAGCATCCCCACCAGCAGGAGAGCGGCAACGGCAACCGCAAAAGGAGGATAGGAAAGTGCCAGGAGTACGCCGAAAACCTGCAGTGAAACCGAGGTCGTAACGAATAACGCGAAGCGTATCGTTCGGCGCATTCTTTCCCACTTCAGGGCTATGGCATAGATGAGGTCTTCAAGGTCGTCCAGGTATTGCGCGATGACTTCCATTTCAACCGCTCCCGTTATCCGTCGGATTAGCGCGCGATTGACAGCATCGGGCCAGAGGGCTTGGCGTTGCTGACTGGATTCTCGGCTTCCTGAAGGGCGTCGATATTCGACTGCTTGGCATGTGCTATCGCCCTGTGGAACATCTCCCAGCGCTGACGTGCCGACTCGCTCTTTAGAGCGGACAGTGGCGATTCATTTTCTAAACACTTGTTTGACATACTTCCGTGTCGCGTTTGTTGTCCTTAATGGCGACTATAATCAGGTCGATTTGATACCACCGTGAGGCGCATCACAGCTTGTCACAGCCGCACTTTCCGGCGGTCACTAATGTGCAAAAGAGAGAACCCGTTCGTACTTTTTTCCGGACTCATTTCTCTTTTTCGTGCCCGCAGTTCGGATGAACAAGGCCAGGGCTGCGACATGCGCAAAACCGCATGACGCACGACAGTCGTCACGCGACAAAGCGGTTTTCTAAAAGAGGAAAAATCGACCGGATGTGGCTTGTTAGCTGTCTTGCCAGTTGCGCTTGATCTGCTCGGTCCAGCTTCGATAGCCCTTCCAGGTATACAGTGAAGGATCGACACCCGTGCGACGGCCGCGGGGGGCCGGTGCTTTGGAAATCCACCTGCGATATTGCTGCCAGCCATCCGAGTCTGGCCCGGTCGCGGTGTTCTTGGAATCGCGATCGATGCCCGCGACCTCATCAGTCGCTTCATCGAATCCACGGGCCCAGGCGTTATCCTTGCTATCTTGCATGCGAACGTACTCGTCCAGTCCTTTCAAACAAGGTACCCGCAGCAAGCGGCAAATCACAGGAACTACATCACAGAGCGGACCGTGACTTTTTACATAAATATCAATGCATTACCGCTCTTTTTTACTTAATCAAGAGCCGCACGGCCCCGCGAATAAAGGCGGTTTAACAGAATGCGGGTGACGCTCCCCGGTTCACTTGACGACCCGATAACAGGGCTTATATGACTCACGAGCAAGCTTCATGCGACCCTGTTCGACGAAAGCCGCCAGCAGCTGGTCGAGCAAGCTCATGTGACCGGCCGCCCCACTAATCTCGAACGGGCCACTTTTTTCAATAGTCGCAATCGTATCTTCGCGTACATTCCCTGAGACGATCCCGGAGAACGCGCGACGCAGGTTGGCCGCGAGAACGTGAACAGGTAACTGGTCGTCGATATTGAGTGAACGCATCGACTCGTGGGTCGCATTGAACGGCATCTGGAAATCCTGATCGATTTGCAGTCGCCAGTTGAAATAGTAGGCATCGCCCTTTGCCCTTCGAAAATCCCTCACCGCAGTGAGCGATTCGCGAACTTCCCTGCCCACGCGCTCCGGGTCGTCGATAATTATTTTGTATCGTTCTTGCGCCTTCTGGCCCAGCGTCCCGCCAATAAAGGCATCAATCTGTGCGAAATACTCCGCGCTTTCCGGAGGACCCGTCATGATCATCGGCATCGGCAGGTCATGGTTTTTAGGGTGCATGAGTATCCCCAGTAAATAGAGAATTTCCTCTACCGTACCGACACCCCCTGGAAAGATGACGAAGCCGTGGCCGATTCTGACAAACGCCTCCAGGCGCTTTTCCATATCAGGCATGATGATCAGCGAATTGACGATTGGGTTGGGAGACTCCGCTGCGATGATCCCTGGCTCCGTGATTCCAATATAGCGGCCATCACAAATTCGCTGCTTTGCGTGGCCGATTGTGGCGCCTTTCATCGGGCCTTTCATCGCGCCGGGCCCACACCCGGTACAAACGTTGAGACCCCTCAATCCCAGCTCGTAGCCGACCTTTTTTGTGTAGTCATACTCAGTTCGGCTGATGGCATGCCCTCCCCAGCAGACGACCACCTGGGGTCGAACCGAGGACTGCAGCACGTGAGCATTACGCAGGATATGAAAAACCGCGTTAGTAATGCTTTCGGATGAAGACAGGTCGAAACGGTTACTTTCACGAATTTCGTAGTTGGTAAATACGACGTCGCGCAGGACAGCGAAGATCAGCTCCCTGATGCCCCGAATCATGATCCCGTCAACAAATGCCACGGCCGGTGCCGACTTGAGCGTTAGCTTGAGCCCACGATCCTGCTGGACGAATCCGACATCGAAATCCCGGTATTTCTCCAGGACTGCGCGCGTGTCATCGGTCTCGGCGCCCGAATTCAAAACGGCGAGGATACAGCGCCGCAGTAACAGATATAGCCCGCCCTCGCTGTCAGACCGTAGTTGCTCTGCCTCAGCCTGGGAAAGAACCTCGAGGCTGCCCTCGGGCCACACTTCGGCGTCGACGGTCTCGCCGTTGCTCGCACGAAGCTCCGTGCCCATCGCTTTTTGATTCTGCAACTTAAGTATTTCCGGCGATTCGCTGACCGCTATATCAGGGGAGTATTTCTATCGGCACACTATTCGGCGTCATGAGCCAGATGTCGATCATGTCGGAATTGGACACGGCTATACAACCGTTAGTCCAGTCTTCGCGCGCATAGTAGGCGGGGGAATACGTTGGTTGGTTTGGCTGACCATGAATCATGATCTGCCCACCAGGCTGCATTCCTTTTTTCGTCGCCTCAACGCGATCAGCGCTATTTGGATACGAAATGTGGATGGACAGAAAATAATCGCTGTCCGGATTTCGTCCGTCGAGCGTGTAGTAACCCTCGGGCGTCTTCTGGTCGCCTTCCTGTTCTTTGTCACCGTCAGGGGCAAAGCCCAGCGCAATCTTGAAGGTACGAAACGCCACGCCGTTGCTCAGAAGATGCAATTGCCTCTTTGCCTTTTCGACGAGAATCTTGTCGGCCACTGGAAAATCACTGGCGATGGCCGCCGGCATGGCGCAGGGGACAAGAACCAGTGCCGCGATCAGGCAACTGACCGGGTGGGCCCGTTTGCTGGACGATTCCCTCACATTGACTCCTGACAGTAAGCCTTCAGAGACCTGAGGTTACCAAATCGGGCCCGCACTGAAAATGACACATGCACGGTCTCAGAAAATCCTCATCACACACCCCGACCGGCGATCCAGCCTATGGCGAAGCCAATACAACCGGCGAATGATGTATAAAACGGCAAGTACCGGAACAACTCTCTCGGATAGACGGATTCACTGTACATACCGTGCAGGTCGACCGAATAACCGTAATGCAGATAAAGTGAAAGGCCAAGCGCGGGAATTGTGAACCCGAGCGTACCCAGCGGCCAGCGCCAGCCGGATCCTGCCCAGTGGCCCTCGCCAATTCGCAGCGTCAGGACAGCCAGTGGAAGAACGATCAACACCGGCAAGGCGTTCCTGATTGCGTAGGCATCCTGACCTTCGACATAGAACATGTAGGCTATGGCTGCCACAACGACGAACAGAACCGGCAGCAGGCGCACCACGATCAGGCTCGTCAGCGATTTCATCCGCGTGCCGCGTTGCTGACAAGAACCGGGAAATTCAGACGCGTTCCTGGATGAACGTTGTGCAGATCGAGTTCCGGGTTGTACTGCCGAAACAACCATACAGGCACGCCATATTGGCGCAGCGCAAGGATCCACACTGATTCACCGCTCTTCACCTCATGCTCGGTTACTCCGGTGATCGTGTTGTTGCGGAAAAAATCATCCTGTTGCTGGCGATGGTAGGTAGTACGCAGATTCTCAAAACTTTCGGCATCCACAGTACGGAGATCAAGCTTGATCCGCTGGCCAAGCTCGACAGGCGTTCTGAAAGCCAGCCCGTTAATGTCCCGCAGACGTTGTGTCTTTATGCCCAGCCAGTCGGCGTAATGGCCCAGCGTTTCAAGCGGATGTACTTCGATCGATCCATCCTCCGCGACCGTATAGTCGCTTGGGTCGGACAACAGCGACGCCTGGAGGCTGCCCATCAGATCGGCGAGCTGATCCGTCAGTGCGCTCGGGCGCTCCTCATCGGTTATCGGCACGTCGTCGATAGCCGGCATGTCGGCGATTGCCTCATCCGTCGGTCGAGCTTCTGCAACCGCTGTAACAGCGGGCGCCGGCACCGCCGCAACGATTACAGGAGCAGGCCCGGCGGCCGGGAGCCGAATCTGCTGACCGGCGCGGATTCGATGACTGCTCGACAGGCTGTTGAGCGCAACGAGTGTCGATACTCTCGTCCCGTACGCATCCGCGATTTCAGACAGGGTATCGCCTCGGGCCACTGTGTGGAAAAGGTCCGGAAGTTGCTTGTCAAAAACAGAATCACTGGACAGGTTTGCGATGAGGCTCTGCATGCTTCCGTTGACCAGGTTCGCTGGCATCCGAACCTCAAAGTCCCGTGGTACATACTTGCTGCCCTGCCAGATCGTCGCCTGCAACGCAGGATTGTGATAGGCAAGGTCGCGTTCTCGCACGTTCAGAACCGACGCCAGTTCATCAGCCGGGATATAGGCCGGCAGCCTGGCCGTTGCGTAGTCGACCGGGCCATCAGGCACAAGTCCCGGAAAGTATTTTTCCGGATTCAGATCAACCTGCCTTGCCGCAAGAAACGCGACATAAAAATTTCGCGACGCAAAACCAAAGGTCCGGCCGTCATATTTACGCAGGATTTCGCCGTAGGCGTCGTCACCAAACTGGCGCATCGCGCGACGGGCTCCGGCGAGCCCGGAGTTATAGGCCGTAATTGCCATCGGCCAGTTTCCGACGATCGAATAGTTGTATGCCAGCAGTTTTCCGGCAGCCGTTGTAGCCAGGAACGGATCATTTCGTTCGTCCAGAACATGGTCGATTCGCATGAATCGCTGGCCGGTACTCCTCGTGAATTGCCAGATGCCTGATGCGCCAACATGCGATCTCGCGTCCGGATTGTACGATGACTCCACGTGCGGCAGCGCCGCCAGGTCCGTCGGTACACCGAGACGGGCAAATTCCGCGTTGACATGACTCCGCCACCGGCCAGCCCGTTTCAATCCCTCCTGGAATCGATCGGAAAGGCCGAGCTGTAATCGAATACGCCCGGCGGCGGCGCCTAGCTCTTCATTCGTGACATCAGCCGGCCACAAATTCAATACTCGGGTTTCATCGGCAGACAGGTTGTCGCGCTTGCCGGCCGCGAGGCCCTGCAGGATCGTCTTGTAGTGTTCGCGTCTCTGATCGGCAATCCGCTGGCGTTGCCGGCGACTGACGTTTTCGGGAAGCGGGACTTTTTCGTAGACGACGCCCAGATAACGGTTGTCGTGCAATACGCCCTCGCGAGTACTGTACCGGGTGAAAATCGCCAGCCAGAAATCGACATCCGGCTCTAGTCCGGCGGGCACCGGAAACAATTCCTCGTCAGCGACCTGGGCAACTGCGGGGGTAATCGATAAAACGGCCAGCGCCAGCATCGTGGCGACGATATTTCTCAACGATTCTGCCATGTTGTCAAATTTTCCTTGTCGAGATATGGCCGCTAAATATTTGAATAGTTCGTTAAAATTGACAATCCACCGGCTATTCTGAAGAAGCTCCGGGCATCGATCAACTATCCGGTTTATCCGGCTCATCAGGCGAGCCCGTAATGCGGAAAAAGGCATTGGCCGGATGACGGGTCGCGTTACCCGCCGCATGCCGATAAACTCCCGTCGCAGCACGAATTCGGGATATTGAAGGCAATGAAAAAGTTCGAACGTCGACCGCTCACCTACTATTGGGCGCCAAAATACTGGCCGACGTGGCTCGGGTTCGCGTTTCTGCGTATGACCTGCTGGCTGCCCTATCGTTGGCAAATGGGTCTGGGCAGATTAATAGGGCGTTTGGCGCACGCGATCGGCGCAGAGCGCCGGGCGATCGCACGCCGGAATATCGAACTCTGTTTTCCTGAGCTTTCTGTGGACCAGCGCAACGAAATGGCGCTGCGGCACTTCGAATCCCTGGGAATTTCTCTGATGGAACTGGCCCTCGGTCGATGGGCTTCTGACGAAAAGCTGTGCGCGATGACAACGATTACCGGCGCGGAACATATCCGGCAGGCGATCGAAGAAGGCTACGGCGTCATTCTGCTCAGCGCACATTTCACAACGCTCGAAGTCAGTGGTCGGGTGCTGAGATTGCATTGCCCCCCATTTGACGCCGTCTATCGGCGCTTCCGGAGCGATTTTACGACAGCGATTCTTGCCAGCGGCCGCGAAGTATCCGCAAGGCGCATTATCGAAAAGAACGACATAAAAAGCATGGTACGCAGCCTCAGGGACGGTACACCCGTCTGGTACGCACCGGATCAAAGCTACAACCTCAAGCAATCAGCCTTGTTGCCTTTCTTCGGCGTGCCGGCGATGACTAATACAGCAACGGGTACCCTGGCCAAACTGGGCAAGGCAAAAGCGATCCCGTTTTTTCCACGGCGATTGCCAGGCGGGGGGTACGAATTGCTCCTGCTACCTCCGCTGGAGGGTGTTCCCAGCGGGGACGCGGAGGCTGATACGATGAAATATACAGCCGTGCTGGAAGACCACATTCGCCGTTGCCCTGAGCAGTACTATTGGGTTCACCGGAAATTCAAGAATCGCCCGGACACATTGCCCGATGCTTACGCCGATCTCGATTCGTTGAAGTAGCCTTCCAGCAGTTCGTTCCAGTTCTGCGGCGTGAAGTGGATTCGTTGATCGAGTCTTTTGATCTTCTTCAGTGAGTGATGCAGTCGCGCGAGTGTTTTTTGCTGCCAGACCCCGGGTTCCATGATCCTGCCACGATCAAAATCGAGAAGGCAGAGCCGTTCCCTGCCATCAACCTGCACATTGTAGGCATTAAGGTCCGCGTGAAATACGCCGGCATCGTGAAATTTACGGATTCCGCGTCCCAGCCCCGTCCAGAAGACCGGGCTTCCAGGCGCCGCTAAAATTCGATCGGCGAGCGACCGGATTCCGGGAACCCGGACCGTGAGAAGATCCGCCCGATAGGTAAAACCTGTGCGTTGATATCTTGCTGCAGCGGGCCGGGGAACCGGCAATCCCATGCGAACGAGCTTGGCCAGCAGGTACCATTCCGCGAATGCGCGCGACTCCCTTTCGCCCTGCCACAAATAAGAGTCACGTACGATTCGCCCGATCAAACCACCCCTGACGTAATGGCGCAGGACGAATTCCTGGTCTCCGTGGCTGACAATCATCGTGTTGCCGCGGCCCGCAGAGCGCAGCGCGCCGGTGACCGGTGTGGACTGTGACCAGGACCCGGCGACGAATGCGGCGTCCGATATCTGGTTGATGATGTCGGTATCGTATACGATGGCGCCGTTTCTGGTTTTCTTAACCGTATCGCTCACGCTCGTTTCCTGTCCTGTTTCGGCATTGTCAGATCAACCGGTTCAAAAAAATGTTCAAACAATCGCCGCCAGAGAGTATTTGCGTTGTTCGCCTGTCAGCGATCGGCGATACCTGCCATGCGCTTGCTGTCATCAGGTCCATTCAGGATACCTGGCCCGAATCGCAAATTACGTGGATCATTGGCAAGACCGAAGCCGGCTTGATGGCAGATATTCCGGATATCGAGTTTATCATTTTCGATAAATCCAAAGGCCGCGCAGCCTACCGCGAAATCAGGAACCGTCTCAATGGGAGATCATTCGACGTCGCGCTGTGCATGCATGCCTCGATGCGCGCGAACCGGCTGTACCGCATGATTCAGTCACCGGTCCGTCTCGGCTTCGATTTCAGGCGGGCCAGGGATTTTCAATGGCTGTTTACCAATCAGCGCATCGCGGCCATGGACCGGCAGCATGTTCTGGACGGGATGATGGGTTTTGCCCGCCATATCGGGGTTCCCGCGCGAGAACTGCGCTGGGATATCCCTTTGTCTGCCCAGCACATCGAGTTTGCTGCAAAATACACGGACGGTGGACAGCCGGTTTTGCTGATCAGTCCGTGCAGCAGTCAGCGCGCCAGGAACTTTCGTAACTGGAGCGCAGAAAATTACGCGGCGGCCGCAAAACACGCGCAGCTTAAACATGGTGCGAGGATCATTCTGACGGGCGGAGGGTCCGACACCGAAGCCGACTACGGCAAGATTATCAGCAGACTTGCCGGCCCGAACGTCATCAACCTGGTTGGCCAGACCAACCTCAAGCAACTGCTCGCGTTGATCGCGGCCGGTGATGTACTGATATGCCCTGATTCCGGGCCGGCACACATGGCAACCACTGTCGGCACCCCGGTGATTGGCCTCTACGCGACGTCGAATCCGGACAGGAGTGGCCCATACAACAGCCGCCACCTCAGCGTGAACGCCTACAGCGACGCCGTCGGCCGCTATCTCGGCAAGTCCGTCAATGACTTGCGCTGGGGCCAAAGGGTCCGGGATCCGGGGGCGATGGGCCTGATCCGGTTAAAAGACGTGAAAGAAAAAATTGACCTTGTTCTAGGAACTTAGCCTTTTTTTTTGCATATTCCACGCATTTTCGCGTTTTATCGACGACTTTTTTAATTTTTGGCGCCGAGACCGGAGCGACCCATCACTCTATCGGCGTAATTCGTCGCCCAGGATCAATATGCGAATAGAGGTTCTTGTGATATTTTTGGATTTTCGCCGCTTTTGAAGATTTTTACCGGTCTTTTTAACGACATTTGAGAGATATTTTTTTTCAAAATTTTTCAGATCAAAAAATGGCAGAAATACCGCAAATCAGCACTTTTCCGGCTTTTTAGCGAAAATCAGGGAAATTAAGATCTTTTTTCCATCAATATCGAGACGATGAGACATCGCCGATTCCTCGCTCAATCAGCGTCGGCGCCCAGGAAAAAATCGGCCCCGCAATAGGGACACTTCGCCTCACCGGTCGCCTCGATCGGAAGGTAGACCTTCGGATGAGAGTTCCAAAGGTACATGCCCGGCATCGGGCAGGATAAGGGAAGGTCTCGCTCGCGCACCTGGTAGCGGTGCTGGGCGTTCGCCGGAATCAGGTCCTGATCAACGCTACCTTCTCTCTGTGCCAATTTATTCACCTGGGGTCTGTTTGCGCATGCATTTCGTCGCGGGGCGTGGATTATAACAACGCACAATCGGGTTCAGGCAAGCACGGATCACCCATCACTGTCTCCGCACATTTCACGCTGCCAGATACTGATGACCAACCGGCGCTCATCAGCAAAGTCAGCATCGGGAACAAGCGGCGGCTTGTCATCGAGCGCTAGCCGATGGGACGCCAGGCGAAAAGACCGGTAGGCATCCTGTAGTCGAATGACATCAACCGGTGGCAAACAACCGACAGCCTCTAATGTGCCCAACTGGCGTATGTTATCCGAATAGTGGATGACTGCAGGCTCGTCCTTTGCATTTTTCAGTACCAGGTATTGCACGAGGAATTCGATATCACCGATGCCTCCTTCGCCCTGCTTCAGATCGAACTGCACGTCATCACTCTTGTCGAGCTGCTTTCTCATCTTCGCCCGCATCGACAATACGTCCTGCAACAGTTGGTCGCGGCGCACCCTGCTCCGCAGTGTATCTGCCCGGATACGCTCAAACTCCCGCGCTATCGTGGCACTTCCCGCGACCGGCCTGCTGCGGAGTAACGCCTGGTGCTCCCAAGTCCAGGCATTGTCCTCCTGGTATTTCTCGAAACCGGAGACATTGACAACCAGCAGCCCCGAGCGACCGCTTGGTCGAAGACGCGTGTCGACCTCATAGAGAACCCCGGACGGCGTCTGTGCCGTGAGAAAATGCACTAATCGCCGCACCAGTCGGCCGAAAAACATGGTGTTCTCAAGGGGATTTGTGCCATTTGTTTCCTGTCCCGTGCCTTCAGAATCATGCAGGAATACGAGATCGAGATCGGATCGGTAAGAGAGTTCTATGCCACCGAGTTTGCCATAGGCGATAACGCCAAACCCGGCATCACGCAGATCAGGGCCGAGTTCATAGACGGGTTTGCCGTATCGTTCCACGAGATCGTCCCAGGCAATTGCCAGCGCATGTTCGAGCACAATCTCGGCAAGCTCGGTTAGACAGTCACTGACTTTCATTATCGGCAGATTGCCGCTGACATCAGCGACCGCAATCCGGAACAATGTCGCTCGTTGAAACTGTGCAAGCGCCTCGATTTTCCGCTCGCTGTCTTCTGCCTCGAGAATCGCCAGGCGTTCACCAAGGTCGGTGCGCATATCCTCTGACGTTATCCGCGTGGAGTAGAGCCGCTGGTCCAGCAGTTCATCCAGCAACAGCGGAAATCGGGCAATTTCCCCTGCCAGGTATTTGCTCTGATCGCACAGCTCTACGAGTCGCCTGAGCACTGCGGGGTTTTCATTTAACAGTGCGATATAGGCACTGCGCCTGGCGATCTGTGCAACTATTTCCAGCACCCGCTCACAAGCGACACCCGGCCTGCGACGCTCTTTCAGCAGCAGCAGAAACGCACTCAGGAACCGATCTATTCTTCTTTGCGCAGTTACGTCAATTTGCCGTGGCAATAGCGAGTCGTCGAACCTGACCAGTACCGTTGCGAGCAGCGCGGCGTCCTCGAAACCGTTTTCTTCCAGCACTTCAGCCCATTCTTCGGCAGACACCCGCGCCTTCCAGCAAGCGGAAAGGGCCGCAACCAAGGCGGATCCCACGGGCGCACCATCACCACGAAACGCCACCTCGGAAAATTGCCCGGTGACATTTTGTCGATGCCGATCGAGATCTCCGATCAGCTGCGCCCAGGACGTATAGCCCATAACAATCTGCAAGCGCGCACGATCGACAGGGCTCTCCGGGAGTTCATGGGTTTGCTGATCCCTGATAGCCTGAATTCCGTTTTCCAGCCTGCGCAGGAAATCATAGGCACTCAACAAGACCGAGACCGCCTCTCGTCCCAGGCCCCGCGAGTGACCAAGATGTGTCAACGCCTGCCTCAGCTCACGGCAGCGGAGCTTTTCATCTGCCCCGCCGCGAACAAGTTGTAACGATTGCGCGATAAATTCGATCTCGCGAATTCCGCCAGGACCGAGCTTGATGTTGTCCTGCAGGTCCCGCTGTTGTACCTCGTTGGCTATTAGCGCTTTCATCTCGCGCAGTGACTCGAATACACCGTAGTCGAGGTATCGGCGGTAAACAAACGGTTCGATAACATTGGTTTTGAGATAGTCGATGTCAGAGGCTTTTGCGCCGGGACAAATGACCCTCGCCTTGACGTAAGCGTAGCGCTCCCAGCTTCTACCATGCTGGATCAGGTAGTTCTCCAGAGCCGCGAAGCTGACTACCGGTGGTCCACTGCCCCCGAATGGTCGCAAACGCGTGTCGACCCGATACACGAACCCGTCCTCGGTCACGTCGTCGAGGAGACTGACAACCTGTCGCGACAGCCGCGTGAAGTATTCATGGGCCGACAACGAGCGAGGACCATCTGTCTCGCCATCTTCCGTATACAGGAAGACCAGGTCGATATCGGAGGAAAAATTGAGTTCATCCCCGCCGAGTTTCCCCATCGCCAGCACGACCAGCCGCAGTACTTCGCCGTCACAATTTCTCGCATATCCGAATCGGCTGGAAAGGAATTGCTCCGCATGAGACATGCTGGCAGTAATCAAGGTATCGGCAAGGCGGGATAATGCAGCGAGTGTTTCGTTAACCGCGTCGAGACCATTCAAGGCACGCCACAATATATGCAGCAGCCCCCGATTTCTCAGTCGACGCAAGCGGGATCGGACAAGATTGACGTCAGTGTCGGCTTCGATTTCGCCTGCGGATTTATCGAGTAATTGACGGCTGACCACCTTCTCGAACTGGCCCTCACAAAGCGCTTCGTAAAACCAGGTCCAGTCGCGAGCCAGCGCTCCGGCAGCATACTCGCTGCTTGCCACCAGCCGAAGGAGCGATTCCATCTGCCCCTCCAGTGCCTTCATTTGATCAGGGAAATCCTGGTAGCGACCGGCAAGACGGTCCGCCCAATGTCTCACGGGCAACCGTAACTCTTCAGGGAGGCTTTGCAACTGGAGCTCGAATTTATCAGTGCCGGACTGGGTCATCACGGCAAGTCTACTCAATTATTGCTCGAAAGCCTTGCACTGAACGTACGCATAAATGGATTACAGAATCCTTGATGGAACCGACCGGATAATTCAGCCGTGTGATGTCTTCCACTTTCCGGAGAGATCATCCAACACATCCTCAAATGGTGTCGGTTTGCCTACGGCGTGCCCCTGCGCATAATCGACTCCAAGTTTTTGCACGAGGCTCTTGGTTTCCAGGCTTTCGACATACTCCGCGACTGTCTCGAGTTCCATGACTTTAGCGACCTGGGTGATAGCAGCAACCATCGATTCTGAAATACGATTACCGGTTATATCCCGAATAAAGCTGCCATCAATCTTTAATGTATCAACATTGAAGCTTTTCAAGTATGCAAAAGAACTAAGACCGGCGCCGAAGTCATCGAGGGAGAACCTGCAGCCTCTCTTTCTTAACGCGTTGATAAAGGACTGGGCCTTGTTTCTGCTTGAAACAGCAGCGGACTCGGTTAACTCGAAACAAAGGGATTCAGGCGGAACGCCGCTACTCTCGATCTCATCTTCAACGAAATTCAGAATGTCGTCGTCACCGAGCGACTGACCGGACAGGTTGATCGCAAATATTGCACCGGTCTGCCTAAGGAATTCCTTGTGCTCCGAAAGCCGTGCCAGCGTATTTGAAATTACCCAACGGTCAATCTGCGGCATAAGCTGATATCGCTCGGCAGCAGAAAAAAAAGCGTTTGATGAAACACGATTGCCCTTGTTGTCCTTCATTCGCAACAAGATTTCAAAACGTTTTCCTGCCTGTTCTTTAAGCAGTGAAACGATCGGCTGGGCAAGTAGTTTGAACCCGTCCTTATCCAGTGTCTTTTGAATTTCTGCAACAAGATACATGTCATCGTAACGCTGGATGATGCTTTGATTGGCCTGATCGTATACTTCAACCCGGTCACGCCCGTGATCTTTTGCTGAGTCGCAGGCAATCCTTGCTGCAGTAAGCGCATCACCTCCAGTGATGCTCGTACTGAGTGCCGAGATTCCGATACTAAGCGTTACCTGCAACGATTTATTACCCTGCAAATATCGCAATACCTTGCTTCCCTTTCGAATCTTTTCCGTCAGTTCCATTGCCTGTTCAACGGTGCTATGGGTCAGGAGAATGACGAAATCATCACCTGTAAGCCGGGTTGCAACTGCATTTTTCGGCAAATGTTCCTCGATAAGCTGTGCGAAACGCATGATCACTTGATCGCCCGCTGCGCGATCGAAAGAATCATTGACCAACTGCAGGTTATCCAGATCGAAATAAATCAGTTGGTGCGCATCGTCGGCACCGTCGAGACCCTTCATTGACTCGTGCAACTGCGCCTCGAAACCTGCGCGATTCATGAGCCCTGTCATCGCATCGAATGACTGCTGAATGACGTATTCAACCTTGCGCACAATGTGTGCCATAAACCTGATTTGAGACTGTTCGAACGGTCTGCCGTTCACCCGTCCCAATTGCGCCAAAACGCCCTCGACATTGCCGGCACTATCGAGAATCGGGCAAAGCATAGCCTGATAGCCCTGCTCGGCGGGGTTATCCGAGCCATCAATGGCGGGTATCTCAAAAATGACCGGTGCACGCTGACCGTCAAGCTTGTTGAACAATGTCTCGAGCAGGTATTTGTCCACCGCCTTCCGGTTGACGCCCTTCCATGTTGAATGTGTCGCGCTGATTCGAATCCGCTTCGATGGCAGCAACAGTACGCTGTAGGCAATGCTGAGGAACCGGCCACTTTGACCGATCAGCTGCGCCAGTCCGGCGTGACTTCTCGACGTGCCGTGGATTTTTTCATCGACCTGGTATATGAGCTGGAGCTCGTTCTCTGCCTCCGTGGCACGCTCGGCTGTCAGCGTCATCTCGTGATTCAGGCGAAGGGTCTCGCCAATGACCTGCACGGCAGGCTGAAGAATATTATTCAGCAGGCTCGGGTTGAACCAGGACGACTTTCCGGCGTTTTTCGAGAAAACAGAAACCAGTACGCCAAGACTGACGTTATTCCCCGCATGCACGTTTAGCAGCAGAAGTGTCCTGCCCGATGTCAGCGTTCGACGAAGGTGACTGGATTCCGCGTCAGCGCCGGACAATATGTCCTCGGGAAGATCCGCGATGAAGTTGTCAATTTCGTAGTCGTCCGCGCCATCGCTGCTCCACACGCAGCTCTTGTCGAGTCCGTAAAAACAGAAACACTGGGCACGTGGTACGAGCGACTGCAGCAGGCCTTTGGCCGCGCCGATATTTTTTCGTGTCGTCAGGTTGTGTAAATCAGCCGCCATCGCCGATCGAAACTCCATAGCTGGCCGTTATCAACAGCCTTACGCGATACGGGCACAATGCCACGGAGCTCCTGAAATCGCTGTGACTTAAGTCTCAACCATGTGCTAAATATTTTCTATTTTCTGCTTTTGAATCAGCTATTTGGAAAAATTCTCACACCTGTGGATACCCCAGCAGGGGTGCACCAACTGCGGGGAACCTAGCTTCCCTGCGACTCCAGCCATTCGTCATCAGACTCTTCCCCGATGTCCGCAAACAGCGGCGTACTGAGATAGCGTTCGCCGGTGTCGGGGAGCATGCAGAGAATGACGCTGCCGGATTCCGCCTTATCGGCGATCGCCAGCCCTGCAGCAAGCGTAGCTCCGGATGAAATTCCAACGAAAATCCCTTCCCTGGATGCCAGCATTTTAGCGACTTCGATCGAGCGATCGTCCGTCACCGGGACCAACTCGTCATAGACGTCCCGGTTGAGGACCGCAGGAATGAAATCCGGAGTCCACCCCTGGATTTTGTGCGGGTTCCAGCTGTCTCCCGCCAGTAACGATGCACCTGCAGGCTCGGTCGCAACGATCCTGACGTCGGGCCTTGCCGCCTTTATCACTTCGCCGGCCCCGGTCATCGTGCCGCCGGTCCCGTACCCCGACACCCAGTAATCCAGGCGCCTGCCGTCAAAATCCCTGAGTATTTCGGGGCCGGTCGTTTTCCTGTGATATTCGGGGTTTGCGGGGTTTTCAAATTGCCGGGCGAGGAACCATCCGTACTTTTCCGCCAGCTCTTCGGCTTTCCTGACCATCCCGGTGGCCCGCTCTGCCGCCGGCGTAAGAATCACCTTTGCACCGAGCGCCTTCATTATTCTCCGTCGCTCCACGGAAAATGACTCCGCCATCACTGCCACGAATCCGTAACCCTTCGCGGCACAGACCATGGCCAGCGCTATACCTGTATTGCCGGAAGTTGCCTCAACCACGGTCTGGCCAGGTTTTAGCAGGCCCTTTTCCTCGGCATCGCTGATAATTCCGTCGGCCAGCCTGTCTTTCACCGAGGCCAGTGGATTAAAGGATTCCACCTTGACATACATTTCCACTCCGGCAGGAGCGATGCGGTTAAGACGAACGACCGGGGTATTGCCGATCGTCTCGATAATGTTGTTGTAGATCATAGTTTTTCCTCGTCATCACAATCGTGGCTCAGACCGATCGCCTCATCGTTATTCCAAAACATTATTTAGGCAACCAATTTCGCCTCAGGCGCATAAAATTATAGGGCGTTCATTGTCAGTATCTGGTCTGTCGTGTCAATTATAGCGGGATAAAGCAGCATGAACCGGTATCCGAAGTTATTACTTGTCGCTATATAGCGTAACCAGGTACAGCACTTCGGACTATAAGCGGTCAATACAGTTGCTCTGTAGAAGTTTTTTTGAAGTTTTGTGAAACGAACCCCAATTGCCGCGGTCTACGATAAAAGCCGGCAACCTGACGTAACGGCCACATGAAACTACAACAACTAAAATACCTGTTAGCAATCGTCGATAATGGCCTGAACATTACAGCCGCGGCGGAGCGCCTGTACACGTCCCAACCAGGTGTCAGCAAACAACTCAAACTTCTTGAAGAAGAACTGGGGATGGAGCTATTTGCACGAAAGGGCAAAAGCCTTCACTGCATTACTCGGGCCGGCGAGCAGGTTATCAAACACGCGCGCGCCGTCATGGGTGAGGTTGACCACATACGCTCACTTGCCCAGCATTTTTACAGAGAAGAAGAAGGTACGCTGACCATTGCTGCAACCAACACACAGGCCAGGTATGTCCTTCCCGATATTCTTCGCGAATTGCGACATCAATATCCAAGAGTTCGACTAAACCTGCACCAGGGCACCTCGGAACAGGTCGCCGCCATGATGAGCAATAGTGAAATCGACTTTGCGATTGCCAGCGGCACCGAGTGTCGATTCCGGAACCTGCTGTGCGTACCCAGCTATCAGTGGGACAAGGTGATACTCGTACCAAACGGCCATCAACTGACAAAAATTGACCGCGAACTCACGCTTCAGGATCTCGTCGACTTTCCACTCGTAAGTTACGTGTTCAGCTTCGAGGATGAATTGACGTTACAGAAGTCTTTCGCCGATCAGGGTTTGGCCGCAAACGTCGTATTTACCGCGAGGGATTCGGAGATCATCAAGACCTATGTCAGAACCGGTGCCGGCATCGGCGTTGTCGCCGGCATCGCATACGAATCGAGCGACCGAAGCCACCTTACTGCAATTCCTGCAAATGGACTTTTCCAGCGCAGCACAACCTGGATCGGCATTCGCAGAAACACGAGGTTGCGCTGCTACATGACAGACTTTCTGCGCTTGTTCGCGCCCCATCTTGATAGCAACCTGATCGAGGGAGTGGCACGCGCGAGTGACCAGAGCGAGGTCAACCAGCTTGTTCAGAGCATCGCGCTTCCGGTAAAGAACGGCTTCAACAGCAAATTGTCGGCCGCAGCCTGACTGCCGTATTCGCGAGTCCCTAATAGACTCGGATACCACCATGACGGCGGCGGATTCGGCTATCGACCCACCAGATGCCAATCAGGAATCCGGCAAGCAGGCAGACGAACATGGCCCCACCGACCCATTTGACCGGCAGACTGTATTTGTACTGATCCTGGCGTCCGCGATAGTCGCTGAGTTCTGAGGTCAGCGCTGCAATTTCGGAAGCATTTGCCTCATCCGCTGTCTTGCGTCTTTCGAGTTGCTGCTGCAAAGACTCGATGGTCGCTGCCGGGGCCTCAAACGCAGCTTTCGTTTCCGTCAGTTCCTTTTGCAGGCTTTCGACGCTGGCTTGAGTTTCCGCCACAATAAGCTTTGCCGGCTTGTCGAAAACAAGGTAGGCCGCCTTAACATAGCCTTCCACACCGTCAGGCAGCCGAACGTTGGCATAATTCCGGTCTCTTGAAAGAATCTCCAGCTCCTGGCCACTTTCCAGCGTTCGAAATGCCCGATCGCTCGTATCCGCGGCCTGGTGCAGCCCGAGACGAAGGTTATCCGTGATATATGCCGTTTCAGCCAAAGCAGCCAATGGCAAAAGAAAAATTAACAGGAATGCATTTCGCATTATCGCTCCTCCAGGATTGCCTGTTACCAAAACATCATGAGCGACAACAGGCTGGGCGGAGTTTACTACAGATATCAACGATCTAGAGCGTAAATGCTGTCTCTGTTTACCGACGGCCCGGCTTCTATTTATCGTAAAGCCACCGGAGCAACATCTCCTGAACTTCTTCACCGGGTCCGCGGTGGATATCCGTGTGATTAAGCAGCGTAACCACGATGTATCGTTTGCCCGACTTCGCCTGAAAGTATCCAGCGACGGCACTTACATCGTCCAGCGATCCGGTCTTCATATGTGCCTGGCCCCTGAGAGCACTGTCGCGAAAACGTCGCGACAACGTACCGTCCAGACCTGACAGAGAAAGGGATGAAAGGTATTCGGGCATGAAAGGACTTTCGTATGCGTAACGCAGCATCTTGCCAAGATTTTTCGCGGTTATACGCGAGCTACGTGATAATCCGGCACCATTCGCGATAGTGAGCTCATTGGCATTAATACCGCGTTCTCCGAGCCACTGGTTAACAACCTGCCTGCCTTTCACTTCCGTGCCGACGGGTCCAAGTTTTTCTGCGCCGAGCGTGTAAAGCAATTGCCTGGCCATGACGTTGTTACTGTGCTTGTTTACCTTCGCAATCACATCTGCGAGTGGCAATGACTCGAAAACCAGCGCTGGCTCGACCAGTTCATCGACAACAGTCTTTCTCCATTCTCCGTTGAATTTTCCACCCGACTCCTGCCAAAGCGACTTGAACAGGCCGTATGTGAATTCGCTGTGACCCAGCGCGGTGCGGTCCATCGCATACACGTTGCAACCACTTGGAAATCGACCGCTGAACGTAATCTGACTGATATCCTCGTTCGGAGTTATCGTAATACCACGCTGATATCCTCTGCATGCGCCATTGGAAATATGCAACTGGTTGACGATCGCCAGGTTATCCAGCTCCGGCTCAAGGCGAACCAGCACTCGTGATTTTGCAGTGTCGGGCTCGAAGAAATAGCGGACGACTTTAAAGTTAGTCAATAACGCATTTGGTGCAACATTGTATGCGCGCAGAGGCTCCCGATCGAAGGCTCCGGGATCGTAATTTCCAATATCGAAATAACTGTCGTCGAGGAGAAGATCACCTTCTATTTCGTTGACCCCGGCACGACGAACCTGGCGCAGCAGCTGCCAGAATCTCTCGGTGACCATATAGGGGTCACCGTACCCTTTAATGGAAATATCGCCATGTAACACGCCATCTTCGACTGGCCCGAGAAAGCGCACCTCGGTTTTCCATCGGTAGGCCGGGCCAAGCGTGTCCAGCGCCACCAGTGTTGTCACCATCTTTTCAACTGATGCCGGATTTCTTGGCTCGTCTGCGTTCCATGACAGAACGACATTGCCTGTATCAACTTCTTCGACGTAAATACTGAGCGCGTCGTCCGGGACTCCCCGGTAATTCAATGCGCTTTGCACCGGTAACGGCAATTCGGCACCAACAGCAAACCGAGCAACCAGCGTTAAGAGAATGAGATATCGAGGCCCGGTCATTGTGTTCTGTTTCGCTTTCTTCAAATGCTGCTAAATCATCGTATACCGCTAACGGCGAGGTTTACGAATCCCGAATGTCTTGATGCGATCCGAAAGTGTGGTCGACTTGATGCCCAGCAACTCTGCAGCACCATTCTTGCCAGATACCCGCCAGTTCGTCCTTCGGAGCGCGGCCGAAATGTTCGCTTTTTGCAGCGCGCGCATCTGCGTTTCTGTCAGTACCTGATCATCACCTCTCGCTTGACCATTTTCAACGCTCTTTTTCGTGTCTGAATCAGGTGGCAAGGACAGATCCAGGCGCAGGTTGTTTCCCTTGGAAAGAATCACCGCACGCTCGATCACGTTTTTCAATTCACGGACATTCCCGGGCCATTCATACGCCCGGATAATGTCAGCCTGGCCGCGGGTCAGCTTGAGCAGTTTGCGGCCGAATTCGCTGCATGTTTGTTCGAGAAAGTGCTGCGCCAGCTGCAACACGTCTTCAGGACGCTTGCGAAGCGGTGGTACATCTATCGGGAAGACACTGAGGCGGTAGAACAGGTCTTCGCGAAACTTTCCGTCCACTACAAGCTGTTCGAGATCCCGGTTTGTTGCCGCTATGACCCTGACATCCACGGATCGCGTAATGTCATCGCCAACTCGCTCGAATTCGCTCTCCTGAAGCACGCGCAGCAATTTTCCCTGCAATTCGTAAGGTATTTCTCCTATTTCATCCAGGAAGATGGAGCCGCCATCGGCAAGTTGAAACCGACCGACCCTGTCACGGTGCGCACCGGTAAATGCGCCTTTCACATGGCCGAAAAACTCGCTTTCGAAAAGCTCCTTTGGAATTGATGCGCAGTTGACTTTGACCAGCGGTGCATTCGCCCGACCGCTGCGAGCATGGATTGCGCGCGCTACCAATTCTTTGCCAACGCCGGATTCACCCAGTACCAGTACGTTCGCGGGAGTATCGGCAACTGCCTCAACCTGTGACAGCATGTACTTCAGGGACGGGCTCCGGCCGACGATCCGACCAAAATTCATCGCGACGTTAACTTCTTCACGGAGGTAGTCACGCTCCCGCTCCAACTCCTCCCTCAGTCGAGCGTTCTCCGCCAGCGCCGAGCGCAATTCCCGCTCCACCCTGTTGCGCTCGGTCACATCCTTTGACGCCACCAGCATCCGGTGCACCTGCCCGGTCGCGTCACGCTCGGATGTCGCAGACATCAGCAGGTCGAGCACCACCCCTTGCCGGGTAACCATCTGCCGGCCTTCGTTTGTAAATTCTCCACCGCGAATCAGATCCTGGAGCTGGCCCGACGCGAGGCGCTTGCGATCCGATTCACTATAGAAATCAATGATGGAACGCCCGACGACCTCTTCCCGTTCGTAGCCCATTTTCTGTAGCCAATGATCCGTTACTGCAATGATGCAACCGTCGGCATCAACGGTATGCAGCATCGCCGGCGTTGCACGATAAAGTTGCCGATATTTCCAGTCGGCACGTCCCTCATCTGTCACTTCCCGGTACAGGGCGGCGGTACGTATAAACGACCCGTCCGAGCTATGCTCGACCAGCGAGTTCGTCAGGCAATTAACTACCTCGCCATCCCGGGTAACGAAAGCGACTGGTTTGTTCTCAAGCCGCCCGGTACGTCTCAATGTTGGCAGCAACTCTTTCTCTATCCGCACCGCGGTTTCAGGGGTGACAAATTCGGCCGGTCGCCTGCCAATCATCTCTTCGCGTTCGTAGCCGAGCCGTGCAAGCACCGCATCGTTGACGTCGAGATAGCGCCCGTCTTCAGCAATCGAGGTGGCCATGATCGGCGCCTTGCGAAACAGCCACTGATAGTCTTCTAGGTTGATCATGCCGCCAGTTTATACGAAATTTCGTAAATGTCATTACGATATTTCGTAATTTACGGAATTCCGTATCTTGGTGAATTCATATAAGTTCCTGTTTTTATTTATTTTTTAATGTTGGCACGGTTTCTGCATTAGGGATGTTATTGAAATAGCTACTGGCGACGTTTGGGCCGCCGGAGCATAGGAACCAAGGAAGATTGAAATGAATTACACAAAAGCCACGATCGCGGGCCTGACGCTGGCCAGCCTGTTGGCCATTAGTCCCGCTTTTGCCGATGAACACGCTGTTACAGAGACTGATGAGGCGGTGACAATCAGTGCCGATCAGGTAACGCGCGACTTACTGAAAAAAGCCAATGCCGAGGCTGCGGAAAAAGCAGTTGAAGCAGTTCTTGCCGATACGAAGCTGGATCTTGATATCCGCCTGATCGGCCCGACATCAGTCAAGATAGCAAGCGAACGATAAAACGGTTGCGATGTCACGAGATTGAATTCGGCTTGCAGCACCCCCCCAGGGCAACTATCCCCCGATTGACCCCTGGCGCTGCAACCGAAAGAAATCGGCCCGTATCCAAGCATTGACGGGCCGATGATTTGGGCCAGTTGGCCCGGCGGCACCCCCTTTTTTAAACTGCCGCTACCCTTTGGAGCCGGGGACCGTTCCGCTTCGGATCGGACCCCCAGATCATTCATCGAATTCGGGTTCTCCGGCTCCTTTCTTTTTTCGCCAGCCTGGTGATTAATTCCCGGCGTACAGACTCACCAATTATTGTGCCGATCCCGGTGAAATTCAGCCCGGTCACCGCGTCGCTTCGCATTGCCGGCGCTAATACCTTCCCGAAGACGCTTCAACCAATGCCGGGCCCATGCGAATTCGAGCCCCAGGATTGCCAGGCCGACAGGGATCACGATGATCGCCGGTCCTGGTGCGACGATCATGACGATCCCAAGGACCAGTATGGTTGCGCCAACGATGGAGACGGCAATTCGACGTGCCAGCTTTACGGTAATGTTGAATGCGTTCATTGGGTTCATTTTCGCCCGTGGCGGCGGAAAGAATATCATGGAGTGGCTTCACGGCTTCTTTTTCCCGGTCGCATATCGTAGCCTTGGCAAATGAAAAGCATTGACCGGAAACTCACAAGCGTTCTCCTTCTGACGACAACCTGTTGCCTTGATGCCGTTGGCCAGTCCGCCGAAACGGGCACGCTGACCATTGACACGGATACGCCGGTAGTCCGGATAGAGGCCCGGGCAGCAGGAAGGAGTTTTGTACGGCTACCGTCGCTTGATTACGTCATTCAGCTCAACCCGCAATGCGCGGCAGGGCTAAAACCCAGGGCGATATCATTGAGTGTTGCTGACACCAGAAAATCTCTGGCTACCGACGACATCTCTGGTGAATCAGCTACGGCATCGACTTTCACGATTCCCGGATCGCAGATTGGACCGATCGCGATGAAAGACTTCTGCATTGCTGAAGCGGGGGAACAGGAATCGCCACAGACCAGTCAGAATCAATCCGACCGAGATCAAAAGGTGACTATTGCATCGGTGGTTTCACTGCAGGCATCGCTGCTATGTGCCAGTGAAACGGAGAGCCGGATGACGTATGCATCCAGGGGGCTGGATGTTATTTTGGAATGCGAACTCCCGCGCGAAACCAGGGATGAGATGTCAAACTAGCTGACTAGACGGAATCTTCCAACAGGTGCCTGCGGAGGAACTCCATCGCGTGTGTCCAAGCCATCTCGGCCACTTCGGCGTTGTACGTGGATGCGCCCGGATCGGCAAAGCCATGACCAGCGTTCGGGTATATTTCGATCTCGTAGTCTTTACCCAGAAACTCCATCGCCGCGTCAAATTGATTAACCGACTCAACCGTCACACCGCGATCTTTCTCGCCGAACAGACCCAGGACCGGCACATTCATCGGTCCCAGTCGTTCGTGACTATCCGTTAACTGACCATAGTAAATAACGGCAGCATCCAGGTCGTCGGGATACAACAAGGCTGTATTCAAGGCCCAGCCGCCACCGAAGCTCCAGCCCAGCACCCCGATTTTTGGTGCCTGGCCCGAGTCGATGAGGAATTGATAGGCCTGGCGAATATTCTCATTGGCGAGTTCGGGATTTTCGACAACTTCCACCATTAACGGCCGCGCCGCCGTGATGTCAGATGCAGTCGCGCCACGAAAGAGGTCGATGGCGAGAACGACGTAACCCTGTGCCGCGATACGATCGGCCTGGGCACGTACGCCGTCATCAAGCCCCCATCTCTCGTGAATTACGATGATGCCCGGCAGCGGATCGATCATGTCTGCAGGGAAAGAGAAGTGTCCATAAACGAGTTGGTCACCGACCTCCGCGTAGGGAAGCCTTTCCGCGACAACCGGACGTTCCGGTTCGGCAACACCGGCGCTTGCCGCTTCCGTATTACTACCGGAGGTGACATTGGCACTCTGCTGCGCACTACCCGTTGGGGTCGCAGCAGGCGATTTCGTCGCCGTATCGCAGGCGGACAATAAAGATATGATCGCCGCAAGAATAATCGCCAGCCGCTGGTTGTCGTTCCAGGTCATAGGTCAGCCTCTTTAAATTTGCGGGACTAGTTTAAAGCAATTTACTTTATCTGACACAAGCCGGATCACATTTGGCGAAATCCGGGGTAGCACGCCTGATGACGGCCTACCATTCATCTTCATCCCATTCCCGGAGTTTGTCCTTGTCTACCCTACGCCACTGCTCGTCGCTCTTTTTCATGTAGAAAAGCACTTTTGAAAGCACCCAAATAATGACGATCAGAATAAAGATCGCGACCGGCCAGAATCCAATGGACATGATTGTTGGCTCCTCGGGATATTGAGTACCGGGCCTTAGAATAACACCCCGCCAAGCCTGCATAATATTGCATAGTGCATGCGACGTGGTCGCGTTAGAATTGGCGACATGACGATCCTCATGCAAAGCCAGAGCCCGAACGATCTCGAATTCGCTCCGCGCAGACAATCGTTCGAGATCGAAGATGCACTGGCGTCCGACTGGCACGGTAATGGAGCATTTCGGACAGCGTGGTTCAACGCCATGTCGATGCTGTTTCCATTGGGGGAAAGATTCTTTATCGACAGCGTCTGCCATTACCTGGACGAAATTGATGACCCCCGGCTGCTCGACCAGGTCGCTGCATTTCGCGCACAGGAATCGACACACCGCGTGCAACACCAGAAATACAACCAAATGCTCTGCAAGTTGCGGAATTATGACCTTCCGCGATTCGAGAAAAACGAGCGGGAGAGAATGGCCTGGGCCTACCGTGAGCTGCCAGCGCGGCGACGACTCGCCGGCACTGTCGCAAATGAGCACCTGACTGCCATCATGGCTAATGACATGCTGGCCAACCGGGATGTCCTGCTCAACGCAGATCCGGAGATCGTTCGCCTGTGGGAATGGCACGGAATCGAGGAAACAGAGCACAAGGCCGTCGCGTTCGACGTTTTTGTCGCGGTTGGCGGGACGGTAGCCGAGCGCCGCCAGGCCCTGCTGTTAAATACGTTTTTTTTCTTCAAAGATACATTGCGCAATGTCTGCATCATGCTGCAAAAGGATGGCAAGCTCTGGAGCATTCGGGAGTGGGCAAGCGGCTTTAAATTCCTTTTCATCAGACCCGGCATTCTGCTTCGTGTTTTTCCTGCCTGGCTCAGATTTTTCAGAAGAAATTTCCATCCGTGGCAAAACGACAATCGACAACTCATCGAAGAATGGGAGCAGCGGCAAGTCTCTGCTCCTCTGTCGTCAGACGCCGGCTAAATCGGCACGGGCGTTGACATTTACCTTTCTTCCGTTAGCATGACCCTCGTAAGTCAATTCCGGCACTCACGGGTACGAGCCATTATGAAAACGACAAGCAGCAAATCCACCGTCGTAGTCGGGCTCAACCGTGCACCTGGTGACCTTGCAGTCACTGGCGTTACAGCGATCCCGCTAAACCGCTAGCCGTTTCATTTCTTTATGAGAGTGTCCGGCTTCGCGAATCCGGACACTTTGCCGCACAGCTGTTTTCAGCGCGATGCGGCACATACAAGAAAAGTTACCTGACATGACTTACAAATTATCAAGCATGACCTCGACTTTGCGTCGTCTGCGCAAGTTTATCCGTGAAGCATTGAGCGATAATGAAACCGATCTGACGGAAGGCAGGATCAATCGGGCGCTAGGCCTATTGGCGGTTCCAATGATGCTCGAGATGGGAATGGAGGCCATATTCGCAGTCGTCGATATCGCTTTCGTCTCTCGCCTTGGAACAGACGCGATTGCCGTGGTCGGTCTCACCGAAGCACTGATCACGGTACTTTATGCGCTCGCGATCGGGCTCGGAATGGGTGTCACGGCAATGATCTCCCGGCGCATCGGGGCAAAGGACCCGATCGCCGCGGCTTATGTCATGGGCCAGGCCATCTGGGTCGGCGCAGGCCTTGCGATCATTATCGGGATTTTCGGTGTCGTCTTCGCATCTGACCTGCTCAGGATGATGGGTGCCACTGAAAGCGTTATTTCGGAGGGAAGCAGTTTCACGGCGATACTACTGGGTGGAAATGCCAGCATCCTTTACCTGTTTCTGCTAAATGCCGGTTTCCGTGGAGCAGGTGACGCACCAGTGGCGCTTCGCTCGCTTACCCTTGCAAACGGCCTGAACATTATTCTGGATCCTTGCCTTATATTCGGGCTTGGCCCGTTTCCGGAACTCGGCGTCGCCGGCGCGGCGGTTGCAACGACCATCGGGCGCGGCATCGGCGTACTCTACCTGTTCTGGTATCTCTTCGGTGGAAGAGGCCGACTGCAGTTTCGACTGCGGAACCTTGCGATCAGCCCGGACTTGATTCGCAGAATGATTTCCATCTCGATCGGCGGTATCGGCCAATTCCTGATCGCGACTTCCAGCTGGATTGCAATCATGCGTGTCGTCGCGCTTTATGGCAGCGCACCTATTGCCGCATATACTATTGCGCTCCGCCTGATCGAGTTTGTCTTCCTGCCGGCGTGGGGGCTCGGAAATGCTGCCGCAACCCTGGTCGGTCAGAACCTCGGCGCTGGCAAGCCCGAGAGGGCTGAGGAGTCCGTCAGGCTGGCATCGCGGTATAACGTAATGTTCATGACCATCGTCGGGGCCGGATTCGTTGTCTTCGCGCCGGCGATTGTGGGACTCTTTACCAGCGACCAGGAGATTCTGCGTTACGGCACCAATTGCCTGCGAATTCTGGGTCTGGGCTATCCTATGTACGCGGTAGGTATGATCGTGATTCAGGCGATTAATGGCGCCGGCGATACCAGGACACCCTCTTTCCTGAACTTTATTTGTTTCTGGATTGTGCAAATTCCGCTGGCATACTGGCTGGCTACATCAGCAGGCATGGGACCGAATGGAGTCTTTCTCTCGATTGTCGTCTCCGAGTCGTTGTTAACAATTTTCGGTGTCATCGTTTTTCGCCAGGGAAAATGGCGACTCCAGGAAGTTTAAACAGGTGATGTGGAAATCATCACACAAAGGAATTTAAGATGAACGAACTAGATACTCTGGCGAATGTCGCAGAAATAATCGGTGCCGTGATCGTTATAGGCGGTTTGATTTTTGCGGTGTTGCAAATGCGACAAACACGCCAGCAACGACGTGAACTCGCAGCAATCGAATTGTTTCGATTCTTTGGCAATGCCAGATTCACAGCCGCGTATAAAAGGATATTGCTCCTGCCGGAGGGACAGAGCAGCGACGAGATTCAGGGTCAAGGCCCGGAACTGGAAGATGCAGCGATGCTGATCAGCGCAACGATGGAAAGTATTGGTGTCATGACATTTCAGCGAATCGTGCCATTCATGGTCGTTTACAATCTCATCGGTGCGAGTTGCCCTGCCCTTTGGAGAAAACTCTCACCCTGGGTCGAAATGATTCGAGAAGAGCAAAATGAACCGGCCGTTTTCGAATGGTTTCAATGGCTTGCAGACCGGCTCGAACACAGCCATGCACTCGACACCGAGCCGGCATACGTGGCACATAAACAATGGTTGCCAGCAAACCTGACGAACCAGATATAACCGACACAGTTTCGATGACTGACGTACCCCTGATCGACATCCGAAATGCGACTATCTATCGTGGTAGTACGCGGGTCTTCGAAAACCTGACGCTGAAGATCGAACAGCACGAGCCGGCCGCCATACTTGGCCCGAACGGATCAGGAAAGACGACGCTGCTGAAAGTGATGAATCGGGAGCTGTACCCGATGCGGCAGAACAACGCCTCGGTACGCATACTGGGCCGTGAAACCTGGAACGTCTGGGATCTTCGCTCGCACATCGGTATCGTTTCGCATGATTTGCAGGCACGGTATCGGGACAACACGTCCGGCCTTCATGTGGTCCTGTCCGGTTTTCTATCGAGTGTCGGCATCCATGGTTCGCTCGCCGGACGTATCTCGGCCGAGCAGAAATCCAGGGCCAGGGAAATCATGGAAGCACTGGGAGTCGGGGCACTCATGGGCACCGAACTGCGGAAAATGTCGACCGGCCAGCAGCGGCGCTGCCTCCTGGCGCGCGCATTGGTCCATGATCCGGACACGCTCATTCTGGACGAACCGACGGCGGGCCTGGACCTCGCAGCAAGCTTTGATTACCTCACACGAATTCGACAACTTAGCGAGGGCGGCAAGAACATCGTCCTGGTGACTCACCTCCTGAACGAAATTCCTCCCGAAATCGACCGGGTCATTCTGCTTCGTGAGGGAAAAATCATTGCCGACGGTGCCAAGGATGCGGTTTTAACCGAGAAAAACCTGCGGCACACGTATGGAACGGATCTGCGGCTCGCCAAGATCGACGATTACTACCTCGCTTATCCGGCAGATGGCTGAAAGTCGATACTGACACTAACCAGGTCACAGTCTGCTGCTCACAATCGGCCGTATTGTTGAAAACGTGACGGAATGCAAGGCGGTAAGGACTTGCTGGTCATAATCTCGACTGATGATTCGACGACTTCTGCCAAATACCATTGTTATAGCCAGCGTTACGGCCGCCTGGCCGTCAGTCGCTGCTGACGCGGAAGTTGTTACCGGGCTGACCAACACCGGCGTCGGTATATTCATCATTTCGGTCGCCGCCGCCCTCCTTATCACCCTGCTTTTCAGGGCCTCTGCGACCCATGTTGCCCGCATGGTGACGGAGCGCATTGGCAAGCACCGGATGCGAAAGATTTTGAATGGACGCAGTGCCAACGTCATCGAAGACTTCTTGCTGCCCGGCGCCTACGGCGGACTGACACGCATCGACTTTGCGATTCTCACATCGGGTGGCATCCTTTGTATCCAGACGAAGCACTACAATGGCATCGTGTTTGGCGAGGCCAAAGAACCACAATGGACGAACGTCGATGGCATTCATCGCCGCAAGTTCCTGAACCCGCTGATTCAAAATCAAGGTCGCTCAAAGGCGCTGCAAAAAGTGGTGCCAAAGGTTCCGGTTGCCGACCTTGTCGTATTCACTGGCGCTGTTCAGTTCACCTCCGTGCTTGAGAAGAACGTTATTCACGTCAGGGATCTCGACCGGTACATATCAAAATTCGTTTTTGGCCCATGCAAAATCAAGGACTGGGATGCAGTGTGGATGACGGTGCGGGCTGCGGCACTCACCGACGAAGAATCCCGCAAGGACTTCAATGCTCAACTGAGCTTTTCCTGAGCCCATCTCGCCCCCCGTAACCCGGCTCGTCGCCCGGCAGGCCACAGACTCATTTCAGTTATAATCTGCCAAGATTTGAAACATGGCAGAGAACTATGTCCGAGATCCTGATCAAACCCCCATGTGGCAGATCCGTGGCTTTATTGCTGATGGCCAATTTCAGCTTCACGTTCAGCAGATAACCGGAAGGACGCTCTTCCAGAAGAATGAATATCAACGTCCGACTGTTTCGAAACATTGCCGTCGCGATCACTACCTTGATCGCGCTGGGTATTTTTATACTCTGGCGGCAATGGCAGATCCGGGGCTCGATCGACGAGATTGGCTGGCCGACGGCGGCAGTGGCGAGCGAACCCGGAGATATGGTTACAGCGACCTGGTTCGGCATCTCCACTGTCTTGTTCGATGACGGCGAGACACAATTACTGATCGACGGCGCATTTACCCGCGCCAGCCCGTTCCAGCTTGGCTTGCTGCAAACGCTGAAGTCCGACGTGGCGACCATTAATTACGTACTGTCGACGTTCCACATGGACAGGTTGGCAGCGATCGTTCCGGCTCACTCACATTTTGATCACGCGATGGACGTTGGGCACATTGCCAACCGGACAAGCGCAGTCATCCTGGGCTCCGAATCAACGGCCAATATTGCGCGCGGAGAATCAGTACCTGTTGATCAGTACCAGATCCTCGCGGACGGTGAAGTCAGGCAATTCGGCGCATTCACAATCAAGCTTATCGCCTCGGTTCACGCGCCGATCGGATTCAACAACATGGAGTTCTTTCCCGGCATCATCGAGGAGCCACTGACCCAGCCCGCCCGCATATCTGCATGGAAGACTGGCGTTGCCTGGGCAATCCTCGTTGGCCATCCGCGCGGAACGACCCTGATACAGGCCAGTGGCGGGTACGTAAATGGCAAACTTGCCAACGAGACTGCTGATGTTGTCATGCTGGGCATCGCCGGACTCGCCGGTCTTGGCTACGAGTACACGGAAACTTTCTGGGACGAAACAGTGACGGCGAGCAACGCATCTCGCGTTATTGCAGTTCATCACGATGACTTCACGGAACCGTTCGGGGTCGTCAAGCTCATGCCGATCATGCTCGACAACGTCGTAAAGGCGGCAAGCTGGATCGATACAATTATTGAGCAAAATGATTCAGCGATTACGATTGAGTTACCCCCGTTTGCCGAGCCAATGCTTCTTTACTGATCTTGCGGGCCGTAGCGGAAACTCCGATGGCGAAGCCTCTCAAAGCTTTCCCTGACTGGTTATGCTCAACTGTATCCGCGCTTTCAAAACGCCGGCTGCCGTTTAGCCAAACTCCGCCAGGAATCCGTCAATAAGTCCTGGCAGGTTTTTCAGGTCGGCCTTTTCCGCCTTCGTCAGTCGCTTGATCCGACTTTCGATCCTGGAGGCAAGGCTGCGGTCACCGATCTCCTGCTGGTAGACGAGTTTCAGGGGACCCTTGCCACGCAAATATTTTGCTCCCTTGACGCCTCCCTCGTGCTCAGTAAGGCGACGCGTCACGTCTGTGGCTATGCCGGTATACAAACTGCCATCACAACAGCGAACCAGGTAGATGCTGTAAGCAGACATCAGTTGCGGATAACGCGTTTATTTGATGCAGGATGGCGATCGAGCGCGCCCGGCGGGCGAATGGGGCGGCGCTCAAAATTACCGCCACAGTTTGGACAAATGCCGTTGTACTGTGTTTCGACGCAATCCCGACAGAATGTGCACTCGAAGGTGCAAATCATCGCATCCTCCGATTCCGGCGGCAGATCGCGATCACAGCGCTCACAACCCGGCCGGAGTTCAAGCATTGCCGGATCCCTCAGGCATGTCCACCGGAGAGTTTTTCGCCAAGCACCCTGAAGGCGCCCGATTCCATCGACGTTCGATTTTCCTGCGTATCTTCAAAACAGAGGACCAGTTCGGTTGTACCATCCAGTTCCTTGACACTTTCATTGAAAACCAGCGTTAGCATGTTGCCTGACATTCGAGCCTCGGAAATCATGTCACTGCCGGAAAATTGTTGTTCATTGATTTCAAGGAAGATTACGCCACCCAGATCTTCACCCTCAGTGCGCATCAGCAGCAAATAATCCTCAATGTCACCGTCTGCCGAAGTCCTGGCAAAGAAAAGCATTGAGGCATTCTCTCTGACATCGAAAGCAACGGTGTCGTAGTGGCGACTGGCGGACATGGTTCATTCTCGATTTATTCGGGGGTAAGCAGTTTACGCTAGTTCGGTTGCCTGCGGCGATTATTGCCGCGAGCCGATTTCATACTCCCTGATCGCACGCAGATTCTCGTATCGCGGTAATTTTCTGATCCTTCTCTTCCCAGATCCGGGTTAACCACTGGTGAAAATTTCGGCGAAATTCCCTGTCGTTCTGATAGTCGCCATTGTAGAGCGACTCATCTACCGGTCGCGAAACAACGTCGATAATCACCTGGTCGAACTCTCCACACATCATTCCCCAGAAATTAGCGGCACCCGTCGGGTAGACGATGGTCACGTCCAGGACGGCATCGAACATTTCGCCCATGGACGTCAACGCCAGTGCGACGCCTCCCGCCCTGGGTGGCAGGAGATTGTCATAGGTCGAGCCTCGCTTGACTCTTTTCTCCTCAGTGAAGCGCGTTCCCTCGATGAAATTGATTACGGACGTGGGCGTGTCTCTGAATTTTTCGCAGGCCTTTCGTGTAGCTTCGAGATCCTTGCCCTTTTTCTCAGGATGCCTGGCGAGATAGGATTTTGTGTACCGTTTCATAAACGGCATATCCATCGCCCACCAGGCCAGGCCCAGAAAGGGAAACCAGATCAACTCCTGCTTGATGAAGAACTTGAGAAATGGCACCCGGCGATTAAGCATCGTTTGCATTGCGACAATGTCAACCCACGTCTGGTGATTCGCGATAACCAGGTACCAGCGATCCCGGGAAAGACCCTCCAATCCACGAAACTCCCATTCAGTGGAGTTTGGCAGAGAGAATATCCAGGCGTTGCACGCTATCCAGGCCTCCCCAACAACCATTATCCAGCGAGTCATCAGGTTTCGAAATGACCTGACCGGAACCGCGAACTTTAGCAGCGCAAAAACCATGACAGGCAAGAAGCAGATAATCGTATTGATCGTGCAGGCTGAAAATGTAACCAGACCTTTGAGGTTTCTTAGTGTTTTTCTGAACAACAGCGCTTAATCCATCAGGCATAGTGGAATACATTTTAGCCTGAATTTGCCTCGGTTGCCGCGAAGCAGGCCGTGGAGTACCTTATCCGGTTGTTGCACCGCAACGATCTGCATCGAGCACTCGCATGAAATCTCAAAGAGGCACGGACCCGCAATGATTACTCTGAACATAAATGGCGAAACACATGACCTGGAGCTGGACCCGGCAACACCTCTCCTCTGGGTTATTCGCGAACAAATCGGCCTGATTGGAACAAAATTTGGCTGCGGCATCGCCCAGTGCGGTGTGTGCACCGTCCACCTTGATGGCACCCCGATTCGTTCCTGCGTTACGCCGGTCCGTGCGGCCGAAGGTCGAAAGATCACGACGATCGAAGGTATCCGGTCAGAGGGCGGCCTGCATCCCGTTCAGCAAGCCTGGATTGATGAGCAGGTTCCGCAGTGCGGCTATTGCCAGTCCGGGCAGGTGATGTCCGCGGTCGCATTGCTGGAAGCCAACCCTGCCCCGACCGACGCCGATATCGATGCAGCGATGAGCGGCAATATCTGCCGTTGCGGTACCTACCCAAGAATTCGCAAGGGTATCAAGCGGGCGGCGCTGGCAATGAAAGATGCTGCCAAGGGCGAGGAGACGGCCAATGGGTAAGTGGACTCGACGAGCATTTGTTTCGGCCGGCGTCATTGCCGGCGGCGCGGTTGTTTTCGGTATCGCAATTCGTCCCGGAAATCGCGCAGACAAAGTCAGGGGAATGATCGCCACTGATGATGAGTCTGTGTTCAATGTGTGGGTAAAGCTCTCACCGGACAACACAGTCACTGCGATCATTCCACATGCCGAGATGGGCCAGGGTGTACACACAACACTTGCCATGATGCTGGCCGACGAAATGGATGCCGACTGGGACAAGGTGAAGATGCTGGAGGCTCCAGCGAATAAAGAATATGCGAACTACGCGCTGGCCAAAGGGTTTGCTGCCGGGGACGTCGATTTTCCCGCGTTCCTCGTCGACACGGTCGACGGCTTCTTCCTGACGGTGATGAAGGCGATGAACATGCAGATCACGGGCGGCAGCATGTCCGTGCCAACCACAGGGCAGATCGGCATGCGAGTTGCCGGCGCCGCGACCCGAGCCGTGTTGCTCGAAGCCGCTGCGGATACCTGGAATGTTCCCGCCAGCGAACTGAGAGCCAGCAAGGGCCAGATCATTCACGAGCGCAGTTCGCGTTCAGCGCCGTTTGCCGATTTCGCGGTGAAGGCTGCCGAATTGCCTTTGCCGGCGAAGCCCCGGCTGAAGACACCGGATGAATACACGATCATGGGTACCGATGTGCAGCGCTTCGACGTCCCGGCCAAGGTCGATGGCAGTGCGGCATTCGGCATCGATGCATCATTGCCGGGGATGAAGTATGCATCGGTAATGGCCTCACCCGTCTTCGGAACCGCTGTTCGCTCGGTCGATGACTCATCAATCCAGGATATGCCCGGTATTCGCCGGGTCGTGAATCTCGGCGACGCGGTTGCCGTTGTCGCGGATGGTTACTGGCAGGCCAGGAAAGCACTCGACCGACTCGAAATCGAATTCGAACGAAATGGCAGCGAGGCCATCGAGCAAAGCGATATCTTCAGTCAGTTCGCGACTGACATGGATGCCGCCACCGCGGCAGGTAATGAGATTTCCGACTTTGCACAGGGAGACGCGATGAGCGCACTCGCCAGCGCCGGACAGGTTGTGGAAGCTGAGTACCGCGTTCCGTACTTATCGCACGCGCCCATGGAACCCATGAACTGCACCGCCTGGATGCATGACGGTATCTGTGAGCTATGGACGGGTACGCAGAATCCGCTGGGATTTGCTGCCGAGGTCGCCGATGCACTCGAATTGGATATCGAAGATGTTGTGCTGCATAACGCGTACCTGGGAGGTGGGTTCGGTCGGCGGGCATTTCCCGATTACACGATCCAGGCAGCTAAAATCGCTGCGGAAGTTCCATACCCGGTCAAATTGATCTGGTCGCGTGAAGAAGACATGCGACATGATCACTATCGCCAGGCCAGCATCAGCCGATTCAGGGCGGCGCTCGACAGCGATGGCAACCCGACGGCATGGGTCAACCAGTATGTCGAGAAACATGACCCGAAAGAAGCGCCGTATATCCCGTACGCAATCGACAATCAGTACATCCACTACGCAGAATCCAAAACTCATGTGCCGTGGGGATTCTGGCGAAGCGTGGACCATTCGCTGCACGCGTTCTTTACCGAGTCGTTCATAGACGAACTGGCATTCGCGGCCGGCAAAGACCCGTACCAGTATCGGCATGACCTTCTGGAAGACGCGCCTCGGTTCCGGGATGTGCTCGACCTCGCTGCGGAGAAAGCGAACTGGGATTCACCGCTGCCTGACAACTGGGGCCGGGGAATCGCGATTCACAAGTCATTCGGCACCATCGTTGCACAGGTCGTCGAAGTGGAAATTGTCGATGGCAAGGTTATCCCTCGTCGCGCCATCTGTGCAGTTGACGCAGGTTTCGCAATGCATCCGGATGGCATGAGAGCACAAATGGAAAGCGGCATCGTGTACGGCCTCACCGCAGCGCTTTACAGCGACATATCCATTCGGAGGGGGGCCGTTGCACAAGGAAATTTTGACGACTACCCGATGCTGCGCATGAACGAATCGCCCGACATCGAAACCTATATCATCAATAGCGGCGAAAAAGTTGGCGGTGCCGGCGAACCCGGGACACCGGCGATCGCACCAGCGTTGGTTAACGCAATTTTTGACGCAACCGGGAAGAGAATCCGCGAGCTCCCGGTCAGGCTACATGACCTGTCCGACATCAACCTGGAGTCAAAGGACGTCGCATGAAAAAGCCCCGGCATTGCCGGGGCCTTATTCGAACGTAACCAGCCGAACAGTGCCTCGCCTGACCTAGTCGGTCCTGCTGGTCACTTCCAGGAGGTGATAGCCGAACTGGGTCTTGACCGGTCCCTGTACAGTGCCAATATCAGCGCTAAACACGACTTCATCAAACTCACGAACCATCATTCCAGGGCCAAACTCACCAAGATCGCCGCCTTTTTGACCCGACGGGCAGGAAGAATGCTTCCTGGCAAGATCGGCGAAATCGGCGCCGCCCGAGATCTCATCTTTGAGTGACTGACATTGCGTCTCCGTATCCACCAGTATGTGTCGTGCTGTTGCCTTGGCCATATTTACTGCTCCGTACTAACAAATTAATCTCGGGATTATGAACTATTTGGGCACGAATTGCGGCTCCAAAGCCGTCAGCTGGCTTCGTTTACCGTGATGCACTGTTATGATTGTTGCCTTACAGGAAATCCGCGACAACAAATGTCAGCGATTCGGACCAATTGCAACAACCTGAAGTCATCGAAGTTATAAGAAACAGGTTCCGGGTTGATATCGGTGACAGCTGACAACGCAGGCAATCGTGCCTGGATAAGGTAAACAGCAGCTGAGGCAGTGCAATGGAAGAACTTGTTTTTCTGGTCAAGGGGTCATCTTCTGACGCCTATGAAATCACGTTCATCAAGGATGGAAACAGCCTTACGGCACTGTGCACCTGTCCTGCCGGCACCTACGGCAACCTTTGCAAACATCGCGTCGCGATCCTTGACGGAAATACCAAAGCGATATCCAGTGGTAACGCTGACCAGGCGTCAAGAGTGATTGACTGGCTGGTCGGTACCGATGTCGAGGCCGCGCTGGCAGAGTTGCGCACTGCTGAGAAATCCAAGCTGCGCACCAAGGAAGAAATCATGGCGCTGAAAAAGAAAGTTGCGAAAACAATGAACAGCTAGGACTATCGCTCGTTATGAAAACCATGTTTCGCATCACAATCCTCCTTGCCATGCTGGTCAACAGCGGCTTTGCCGACGTACCAATCGACTGCGCTGTCGTCGGGAGCGGAAAAGAACTGACAGTAACGGTCAACCTCGACACGCCACATCCTGGTGAAATGATTATTCGAACACCCGATGGCAGGATGGTCTGGCTGCAGGCTGCTCATATCCCATTCACGTTTCCGGTAACCGACAACTTCGAAGAATTGCCCGGTTTTGTATTGGACATACAGTCACGAGGGTCCTGGTTCAATGACTGGGGCGAGCCCGAAGCCGCGCTGATATTCAGCGTTGATGGAGAGTATGTGCTGGAGATCGCTGAAGATATCGAATCTGCTGACAGCAATTCCTCGACCCTTTCCTGCCTTTTCTCCGCATCCATAAATAGCCCGGCCAATAAGAACTGAAGGCCGATATCTTCTCTATGCCGCAGCGACCGGCGCCCTTGCGGGCAACATTTCACATAGGCTGTTTGATGCTGTCATGCATGCAGACATGATGCCATGGGCACCATTATCTGAATCCAGTGACCTGCCGGGCTGCGTTTCGAGCCACACATTGCACATAACCTGCGCCCCGCTCGGTATCATCGGAGCCGGAATATTCTATACTGGTGACAGACAACACTAGCTTAAGTGAATTGTGGGAACGTGATGAATACATACATGAAATCAACGCGAGCCCGCCTCGAAATGCTGGAGCGGCAGAATCGTTGGCTCACAATAATTGCTGGCGCCACGATCGTTATGCTACTTATCGCCGCAATCGGCGGACCTGTCGTCATTCGTGCGACCTCAATTAAGAAGGCTGACGAGACTGACAATGTGCGGACCGAACTAACGTTGAAGAACGATGCCGTTGGTCGCTACATCAAAGAAGAACATGGTAAAGATCGACTCCAGGCGATCCATAACACTGAAGACGCCGGTCTATACCTGCGTAACGACCAGAAAACGACACGAACTGGCATCGCTCAGTTCGCCCACGGTGTCGCACTTCACAGAGTAAAGCCAGAAGGTGCGGCTGTTCTTAACCTGAAAGATGAAGGGCGCCTTCGATTTTTCGATAACGATGGAATCCTGACCAACGAGATTGTTGCCTCGGCATCCGAGAGGTAGCGTCATCCACCAGGCTACAGAAGCTCTGGCAGCCGGCGAAATCCGATCCGGCCCGTCGCCAGCTCATGAAACAACACGACAACGTTTTCTCTACACAGCATGGAGCGAATTGACTTGGCTAAGCTTTTAACCGCAGTACTTTTGATTTTCACGCTGGTCCCGGCATCTGCAGATGAGACAGAAGACCGTGAGGCCGTTATGGACGTAATCAACGCTTTTTTTGCCCTCATGACGGCGAAGGATGTCGAAGGGATGCAGCAAATAATGACAGAAGATGGAATTCTGTATGGATACCGCGAGGGTGAAGAGGGCCCGGACGTATTCAGCGTGACTCACGCTGCTTACCTTGAAAGCCTGGCGAGGCGCGAAGGAGTTCCTGTTGAACGCATCTGGAACCCGCGCATTCAATTGCATGACCGCATCGCCGTTGTCTGGACGCCCTATGATTTCCACAATGACGGCGTGTTCAGTCATTGCGGAATGAATACGTTCAGCCTGCTTAAGGGCAGCGACGGCTGGAAGATCACGGGCGTAGTTTTCTCAGTACAATCGGAGAACTGCGAGGAAAGTCCGCTTGGGCCACCTGGAGCGTCCCGGTAACCTTGAAGAAACACTTCATAACCATACTTTTCCTTGTCATTGCGATTGTTTTTTACACACTTGGCGCGGTCGGGCCCGGAACGATATTCCTTGTAATCGGTGCTGTTGCCGAGGGCGCGTTCTGGGTTCGGATTTTCCGCAAAAACAAGGCGTGAATCGACGGACGCCAATTTCAGTACAGACCCGTAAAACCGTCCGAACCAGCACCGCCTGGACCGGACAAAACGCATGACAGACCAAGTGGTTGGGATGTCTGCTAATTTCTGGAGTTATCGATTTGAGTGAATCAACGCAAAAAGAGGTGCCATGGATTTTATGGCCGTTCTATGCGCTCTGGAAGGTGCTCACGCTCATACTGAATATCACAGGGCGCATTATTTGCGCGGTCCTCGGACTGGCACTGATGGCCACAGGGGTCGCGATATCGTTGAGCATCATCGGTGCGATCATTGGTGTGCCGCTCGCCTCGTTCGGTTTCCTGCTGGTGGTACGGGCGCTATTCTAAGTAACTGAATTTATCGAGGTCGGGTTGATTCACTCGCTTCCGACCAAGTTCTATTTCGTAAATCACCTGGCCGAGGTCCCGGAGAAACGGCAGCCCGATTTCGTCATATTCGTAGTTGTTGTCGTTGAAAGTCTCGTTGGCATTGGTATAGATCGTGGCTGCCAGAATGAACTCAACGTGGTTTTCAGTATCGATAATGTAAGCGGCATCCGTAAGAAACCCATATGCGTCCCCCACCTTGTTAAACATTTTCAGGCTATCCGGAATCTTCGCTTCGCTGCCACCGAACATCAGAAACTTTACATAGCCATCCGGAAAATCCTCGTCATTATCGTATTCAGCGATTCCGCTATCCCCCGGGTAAGAAGACATATTTCTGTAAATGAATCGATAATCATCATCCGTCAGGTCGAACCTGCGTTGAGGATCAACGCTTTCAGGAAAGATCAGCGCCCGAATTACGTCGTGAAGATCCTGCAACGGAAAAGCATTCTTTTCCGCGAAATCCTTCGGTCTTTGCAACAGCTCACCGCCAACCACCTCTGCCTGCCCCAGCAAAACAGGCTTGTCATTAACGTATGACTTGCTGCTGAATTGAGGCCCCTGTTCATAGACGATCCTGTCACCACTCATAAAGCGAACCGGGTTCGTCAGGCGGTTTTCCTCGACGCCCAGTACAAGCTCGAGGCGATGCAGGATCCGCGTTCCGACGAGACCTTTCGATCTCAATGACTCATTTAGCCCCTCCTGCCCCAGGAATTCATAAAGCCTGTTGAATGCGTCGTTATCGCTGACGAGCAGAATCTTTCGAATATAATGACCGACACTCGGGAGACCTGTCGGTGACGAGGCATCCAGGGTAGCAGGCGTCTGTGACTCAGAACTTTTCCCGGTCAACATCGACGTGTCACGATCAACTGACGCCAGGGCATTGAGCCGCTCGAGGGCCAGCAACGCCGTCGGCAGCTTGACCGTACTTGCCGGGTAGAAATACTCGTCCGCGTTCAGGCGATAACTGAACGATGTAAATGACGGCCGGTTGTCCCCATCCCTGTCAATCTGCGTATAGATTACCTGCACGCGATATTTCTCGGGCTCCGCCATCACTTTCGAGAACCGCGCGGGCTGTGATCGTAACAACGCCTCGAGCGACCCGTTCCATTGCGGGGCATCCGAGCAACCGCCCAGTAGTAGCCAGCCTGTCGCCACGGCCAGGGGCGTTATGTGTCGGAGGTGAATGATCATCCGGCCAGTATCGCTGCACGCTAAAAAAACGCAAATGGTTACGGTAGAGTGGGCGTCTTTAGAGGGGGGGCAAGCTGTGTCTGTATCGCGACTGGAACACATCACAAAGATTGGCGTCGAACAAATGGGTGAACTCGCCGACAGCCTCAGCGACCCGGCGGTGCTGCGCCTTGAGAACCTCGACACCAACATTCCGCCTCCAGCTTCCGCAATTGAATTCACCCGGATTGCGGCCGGTGATGATGACGCCAACAGTTATCTGCCATTTCTCGGCATGGACGCGATACGGCAGGCTGCATGCGGCCTGGTAGGCCGCCAAAGCGGCCAGGAGTACGACTGGAAGACGGAATCCGTCATCAGTGCGGGTGGTCTCTCCGGAATTCTCAACACGCTACTGGCAACGCTGGAGCCCGGAGACGAGGTTTTGATGACAGACCCGACTTACGTTGGACTCATCAACCGGGTTCGTCTGGCTGGCGGCATACCGCGCTTTGTTCCGCTGATTCCCTCGACTAAGGGCTGGTTTCTCGACAGGGAGGCGCTCGGCAATATTGATCCGGCACCGGTCAAGGCGTTGCTGATGATGAGCCCATCCATGCCGACCGGCGCAGTATTCGATGACCAGGACTGGCAGGCGCTGACAGAATTCTCCCGGGCCGCAGACTGCTGGATAATCAACGACGCAGCGATGGAACGAATCCTGTTCGACCAGCGCACGGTCATTCACCCGGCGCAATTTCCTGGCATGCGTGACAAAGTGATTACCGTTGGGTCGGCATCGAAGGAATACCGCATGATTGGATGGCGGGTCGGCTGGGTCGTTGGGCCGGCCACGATTCTGGCTGATATTGCACGAGTCAGCATAACGAATGTTGTGTGCCAGACTGGCATCGCGATGGGCGCCGTTGCTACGGCAATCAAAGACCGGAATGATGGCATCGCGAAATTCGTCGAAGAATTGCAGGAAAGGCGCGACCTGATCATCGACGAGCTTGCCGATTTCACCGTGATTCCGCCGCATGGCGGCTGGTCACTCCTGATCGATGTATCCCCATTGGGTATCGATGGACCGACAGCATCGAAGCTGCTGCTCGAAAAGGGAAAAATCGCGGCTACCCCCATGATTAACTGGGGTGGAGCGCATTGCGCAGACTATGTACGCCTGGTTTATTCCAATGAGACAGTCGATCGTCTGCGAGGTATCGGTGAGCGTTTTCGCCAGGCGTTAGGCTGATAGTGCTTGTTTGACGTTATCGCAACATGCTGCAAATTTCGAGGAAAGACCCATGACCGAAAGATATACAGTTGGCAAAGCTTTGGCTCTGGCAGCTCAATCAGACGACAAAGCGTACGGCGTGCTACTGGAACGCGGTACGCTCGAACTCGGTTTTTACAAACCGGACGGCATTGACCCGCAACAACCGCATACTCAGGATGAGATTTATATTGTGCAGTCCGGTTCCGGTTTTTTTGTACAAGGTAATGACCGTCAACCGTTCGAAACCGGTGAGGCATTATTCGTTCAGGCCGGCATGATTCATCGATTCGAAGACTTCACCGAAGACTTCGCAGCATGGGTCATTTTTTATGGGCCCGAAGGGGGAGAATGATGCCAGGTGCCAGGGTTCCCTCGGCCAGCAAGTGCGATCGCCGAACAATTGCCGAACTGTATCGAATCACAAGTGGCTCGCCGCGATCGGTCGATTTTCCAATGAGCCGGATTTCATGCGACTAAGCCACTAGGTAACGGCTGGATCCGGGCCTGCCAGCCACACCACCTCCTGAATCTCGCTCAGTCCGGCGGCGCGAAACTTCGGTGGACAGGTCTCCAGGTCATCGGCTTCAGTCACCCGCGCGAGGTCATCCCAGTAGCCGCGAATCTCCGGCGGGAGCACCGAAAATGGTGGCCCCTGGACTACTGCCTGGTCATATTCCAGCGTGACGATCAGCCGAACAGCACGCGGACGAAGCAGTTTCTTCGTGTGCTCGACATATTTTGGCCTTGAATGGCCAGGCAAGGCGACCAGCGCGCCGCGATCGTAAAGCGCGTCAAACGGCCCGTCGTCGAATTTGAAGTAGTCGCCGCAGAAGATCCTGAGTGGCAGGTCGATCGCCGTGTAGCAATCGAGATTCGTACCACTCTCAGATCGATACTCGAGATCATGCTCGGTAAAGAATTCAAGAACCGCTTTTTTCGCGAGCTCGACGCCGACGACCTCGTGGCCGCGCCGTGCAAGCCACAGCAAATCGGCTGATTTTCCACACAGGGGAACGAGGACACGATTCCCGGCAATGTCACTCGGCCAGTAATTCCTGAGCCCGGCGTTGCCGCCTGCCTCGTGCCAGCCGGTTCTGCCATTTTCCCAGCGGCCGATCCAGTCTTCATTCACGGTTCTAGCGCAGGAACGGCAGCTGGTCGGACAGGCCGTCGTCGAGGCCGGCAATTCGGCCCGCCGGGACCATCCCAAGAACGATAAAAATCATCAACCAGACCACGTCGTGATTCGTGCCGTCGAAAAACCCTGCACCCTTCGCGAACCAGAAGTTCAGCACCAGGATGCTTCCGGCGGCAGCTGCATAACGAGTCGCAAGACCGAAAATCATGGCAAGACCGATCGCGAGCTCTCCCCAGGAGACAAGAGAGGCAAAAATTGCCTTGTTGGGAATAACCACGTTCTGAACAAACACGAGGTAGAAGTCAAAAGTTTTTTCAGCCTGCGCCGCGAGAAAACCCTCCATCCCATCGGCAAAATTATCTCGTCGCAGTTTTCCGAAACCATTCCAAGCGAAAAAAAGCCCGGTGTATACGCGCAGCATCACGATCGGCCAATGCTGAATCTTTGAGTGGCTCCTGGTATCGAGGCGATCAATCATTTTCTACTCTCCTCGCCACATCTTCAGGTACCGTGGCGATTAGTCTTTTCCCAATGGTAGCACCGGCATCATGCAGGTGTAGCGGTTTTCCAGGTTCTAATCGGTCCGTGCGGTTTACCTCCGTCGAGGCAAAGGGTTACTATCTGCGCCCACGCGCTTGACCGCCGAAACCGGCGGTCGTTTATGTTTAGAGACTTGTTTTATGGCAAATACGACGATCATCGACGGGAAAGCCAAGGCTGCCGAGCTTTCAGAATCCATTACCGCGGCGACAACCGCACTTGTAGAAAAACGGGGAGTCAAACCGGGACTGTCCGTTGTGATTGTCGGTGAGGACCCTGCCAGCCAGGTATATGTCAGAAACAAGAAACGGACCGCTGAAGCCTGTGGATTCAACTCTGTACAACATACGCTCGCCGCAGACTCCTCTCAGGAACAGGTGCTGGCGTTAATCCAACAGCTCAATGCCGATCCAACCGTGCATGGCATTCTTGTCCAACTGCCTTTGCCGGCGCAATTGAATGAGCAGGAAATCACACAGTCCATTTTGCCAGACAAGGACGTTGATGGTTTTCACTTCCAGAACATCGGCATGCTGACAGCCGGCCACATTGATGGCGCATTTGTTCCGTGCACGCCGGCCGGATGCATGCTGATGATTGAGGACCAGCTTGGCAAGGATCTGTCCGGTCTGAATGCCGTAATCATCGGTCGCTCGAACATTGTCGGTAAACCGATGGCCAGCCTGTTGCTGAAAGCGAACGCGACAGTAACTATTTGCCACAGCCGCACCAAAGACCTTCCATCCGTCGCCCGAAATGCCGACATACTGGTTGCGGCCGTCGGACGACCACAAATGGTGAAAGGTGACTGGATCAAACCTGGCGCTATTGTAATCGACGTTGGTATCAATCGAATCCAGGTCGATGTCGATGGTGAAATCAAGAACCGCCTGGTTGGTGATGTTGACTTCGAGGAAGCAGTTAAAGTTGCTGGCGCGATTACCCCGGTTCCCGGCGGCGTCGGCCCGATGACCATAGCCCTGTTGATGCTCAATACGCTGCGGTCAGCCGAGAGGTCGGCGAGCTAGAAACCCTTTTTTGTCTCTATATTGATTTGAAAGCTGTCAATTGATGGGTCTCCGTCAAGGGGAAACGCAAAATCGATGTGGATGACATCGCGGCCACTTGCTCGCGTTGGCACGAGCCGAAAGCCGAAACCAACGTCCCTGAGCCAGCCTAATGACTCTGTCCCGAGCGGACCAGGACCCCAGGTTCTACCAACGTCGACAAAAACGGCGCCGCCTACCCGCATCAGCTTGAATGGGTACCAGTCGGTAAAGTAACGCTCCTCGGCTGTGAAAAGGATCTTTGAGTCACCCGTTTGATATCGCAGCGGGTAACCTCGCAGGCCATTGTCGCCGCCGAGCTCGATCAGGTTATCCAGGTCGAGATTTTCTCCATGGCCACCAACGAGCGTCATGAAGAAAAGCCTTTTGTCCGAAATCTGGTTGTAATATTTCGCACTTAGCGATAATTCGCGATTTGCGCCGGTCCCGTCGTCTACGCGGCCGCTTAAGGTCGATGACAGTATCAGGGCTTTCTTGTCGATGTCACCAAAACCTTTGCTCGCTTCAATTCGATAAAGGAACGAATCTCGATCAGATCCAAACCCTTCGTTCGCCAAGCCGATGTTTGCGGACAGTCGCGTGCCCATATAAAAGTCTTCGGTTCGATCGATCAGATCCCGATTTGACGTCGACTCGAACTTATCCTGCAGCAACTCGAAGCCGATAAAAGGATAAACGAGCATTCGATCAGCAGGAATTAATGGTGTAAGCGTGCCGTTGGCAAGCGGCTCAAATTGCCGCTCATCGTGGACAAGCCCGGCTGTCCAGCGTCGGACCCATCCTCGCTGAAGCCCGGCAGACCATCCGGCAAATGCGGAGTACTGATTTCCTTCCTCGGCATACTCCGCAGCAGGTTCGCCAAGGTCATACAAGGATTTCTCCCGTATGTACTCGTAAAACGTTCCACCGGCAGACCAGCGGGTATCGAGCGCATAGAACGGACGAATCAATTGGACGTCTGTCGTATGGCCGTCAGAATTGTCTGCCAGTTCGAGAAACAGCGTTGTCCAGCTTTTCCCCAGGTTCCTGTCATAGAATTGAAAACTCAGCGATTCGCGGTCGACCGTGTCCTTGTAGCTCAGGCGAAGAGACGTGCCGGTCCCCAACAGGTTACGCTCGGCAATTTTGAACCCGCTACGGTTTTCTCCGCCGCTTCGGGAAAGAGACACACTCGGCATCAGTGTCCAGAGATCACGCGTTCGGATACGAATATCGACGACACCGTTCTCATAACGGACGGGTTCGATCTTTGCCTCATAGAGATAATCATTTTTGCGCAACAATCTCTCTGATTCGTCGATCAGCCTTTTCGAAAACCGGTCTCCGGGGGCAAACAGCAGCTGCTGCCTGATGGTTGAGTCCCGCGTGATGACGTGCCAACGGTTTGCGAGTCGAAACAGCGATTTGTTTTCTCCCGGCATCGTCGTGTCGAAAACATTCTTCTTTTCATAAATAATTTCGCCGATCGTGGCACCCAGCGCTTCCAGCTCATCGGGTGACGGCAGGGTGTCTTCGGCAATGGTCGGGGTTACCCTCAATAAGAAAAGGCACGCGAGAATGATCGAAAGAACAGCAGATTTGCTCACATGTGCAATTTATCACCGGAAGCGATAAAACGAATCAGTTATTTTCGGACATTCCGCTCCGCAAACTGCAATCCAACGGTAGAATGTTGCCGGCCCACCACACCACCTGCGGGGCAGGAGAACAAGAATTGAGAATATCCGGCGAAAAATTCCGCACGATCTGGCAAAAGCCGAATGACCCAGCCATCGTTCAGATCATTGACCAGCGTCGTTTGCCGCATGAATACGTTGTACAGGATCTCGTTACCTGGCAGGACGGTGCCAGTGCAATCAGTGACATGCTCGTACGTGGCGCCCCGCTGATCGGTGCGACGGCTGCGTGGAGCCTCTATCTTGCCGCAGTGGAACATAAGGCAGATACGGAGTGCCGGCAACACGTCCTGCGGGCAGCCGACGTTCTGGGCGGCACGCGGCCTACAGCTGTGAATCTCATCTGGGCGCTGGATCGGGTCCGGCAGGTCATCGCCAGGACAGCCGCAGATACTGACCTTGTAACCGTCCTGGAAAGAGAAGCGCGCGCCATCTGCCTCGAGGATGCCCGGATCTCGCGTGGAATCGGCGAGCACGGACTCGCACTCATCGAAGGCATCGCGAGCAGAAAACAGGGAGAGACTGTCAATATCCTGACGCATTGCAATGCTGGCGCACTCGCAACAATTGAATATGGAACGGCTACGGCACCGATTTATTTCGCTCACGAAAAAGGCATTGACGTGCACGTATGGGTTGATGAAACGCGACCACGAAACCAGGGTTCGCAATTGACCGCGTGGGAACTTGCTGAAAATGGTGTGCCCCACACGCTGATCGTCGATAACGCGGGTGGTCACCTGATGCAGCATGGCATGGTCGATCTGTGCATCACCGGTACCGACCGAACAACCCGCACGGGTGATGTAGCTAACAAGATAGGAACCTATCTCAAGGCACTCGCCGCACACGATAATGACGTTCCGTTTTACGTCGCGTTACCGTCAACGACGATTGACTGGACTATTAGCGACGGCGTACGCGATATCCCGATTGAGGAACGTGATCCCGGCGAAGTCAGCATGATCTATGGCCGCTCAAATAGTGGACTGGAAACAGTCAACACCGTCGCGTCGGACACCAGGATCAGCAATTTCGCTTTTGATGTGACACCCGCGAGGCTCATTACCGGGCTGATTACGGAGCACGGTATCTGCGAGGCCAGCGAAGATGGTTTGCGCGGGCTGTTTCCGGACCTGGCCGGAACGCGTAGATGATCGATGAAGGCTATATCAAGTTCGAATCGCGCTGGAAGAAGTCAGGCCCGCTCGATAACCCGGAAATCGCGGACCTCGTGCGGTGGCGAACTCCACTCCACTTGGCCGGACTCATCGGGCACTTTCCCGAATTGGGCATCGGCTATGGCAATCTGAGCGCGCGAGTTGGAAAGGAAGGCCATTTCGTCATCAGCGGCACCCAGACCGGGCATCTTTCCAAATTGGGTAGCGAGCATTTTTCACTGGTAACCGGTTTCGACCTGAAGAGAAACCTTGTCACTTCACAAGGCGCGTCCGAAGCGTCGTCCGAGTCCATGACGCACGCCATGTTGTACGAATTGAGTCCCGAAATTCGCGCAGTGGTTCATATTCACAATGATGCCTTATGGGTAGCATTAAAAGATCAGGTACCAACTACGGACCACCAGGTGGCTTACGGTACGCCTGAAATGGCCGGTGAATTTGACCGCCTGGCCAGGGAAACCGAATTTCTCGAGATCGGCGTCGCCACGATGGCAGGGCATGAAGGCGGGTTGATCAGCATTGGTATCACGGTGCAGGAGGCTGCCGAGAAACTGTTAACGCTTTACGAGAGTCATTTGACCTGACTTACGCAAACCTGGGGGGCCAGAGAGTGTGATGATGAAAATCAAAACCTTTGTGATCCTGCTGCTGTTTTCATTCTGCACCGCAGTTGATGCTGTCGCGGACACCGTCGATATTCGCGAATGGCTGGTTCCCTGGACAGACTCGGAACCGGGTCATGCCTTTGTCGATGCCGGCGGGCGAGTCTGGTTCGTGGGGCAGCGCGGCAGTTATGTAGGCAATTTCTCTCCGGAAACCGGCGAATTTAACCGTTACGACCTTGATAAGGGCACGGTTCCGACGAGTCTCGCGATTGATGCAAACCGCAATATCTGGTTCACGAGCAATGGTCGGCGGCACATAGGTGCGCTGAATCCATCGACAGGACGGGTTCAACAATTTCCGCTTCCGGACCGGAAAGCCAAAGACCCGCTGTCGATTGCTCTCGACGCGTCAGGCGACATCTGGTTTACCGTAGAACAAGGCAATTTTCTGGGTCGGCTTCAGGTCGCCACCGGCCAGGTTGACCTTATTCCACTTCAGACGAAAAAGATCCGGCCGCACGGCATTGCGCTGGATTCGAATGGTAATCCCTGGGCAGTTGCGTCGGGGCAAAACATCTTGTTGCAAGTGAATCGCCCGGACTTGTCCGTCACGGAATTAAGGACGCCAAACAAGAGTTCCCGGTTCCGGAGAATTGCCCTGACGTCAGATAACCAGGTTTGGTATGCAGACTTCGAACTGGGCAATATCGGACGATACAATCCACAACGTGGCGAATTCAGGGAGTGGGCCTTACCGGGCGGCCCTGACAGCCGACCCCATGGCCTGACAGTTGACAAAAATGACCGCCTTTGGGTTGTCGAAACCGGCAGCGACCCAAATCGACTGATCGGTTTTGACACCGCCACCGAGTCATTCCTGACTGAAACCGATATACCCAGCGGTGCCGGGTCGATCAGTGACATGCATTATTTTGAAGCCGCCGGAGAGATCTGGTTCGGAACACAAAGCAACTATATTGGCCGCGCCAAAGTTCACTGATTGAAATTCACCCGGGCGCCAGGTTCGACCTGATCATCGGACACACTGGTCGTTGCTCGAGGGCAGATCGCTTTCGGCCGACAGCGGGTATTCAGTCTTCTTCCTCGGACTCACTCACAGGGACCACCGGATCGAGCCGGAATCGATAAATCCTGCAGGTCCTGGCAGAGTCCAGAACCTGGCCGGGACCAAGGGGCTCGAATGTCGATTTCTTGATGGCCCGCAACGCGGGCTTGGCGAAGATCTTGTGAGTACGTTCGGTCACGACCGGTCGGGAAATCTTACCGTTGGCCCTGATCTTGAAACAAACCGTTGCCTCGCCCTCAATCCTGTCTCGGCGAGCGATGGATGGATATCTCGGGAAAGCCGTTAATGCAGGTGTACGGTCAGTGTTTGTGTCGATGAAATGGACGACATCCGTCGTATCCTGCGCAATCGCAATGGACGAGATGAGCACAACCGTAAACGCCGTAGTACAAGCGCGAACGAACTGTGAACGTTGATTATTACGATCCCTCAGGATCCTCATTCTCGCTATTTTGTCGGTCATCAATCTCGATTTCCGGGCGGACTGGATGGACAGCGTCCATGTACATGGCTCGAGCGACTTTCAATGTGCGGGCATCCGGATTGAGTGCTTCGCCTTTGACGAGGTCTTTCTCCGCCTTTTCCCATTGCTTGGTCTGTATGTAAACGACCGCCCGGTTATTGTACCCGCGCCAGTTCTTGTCATTTCTCGTCAGCAGGATGTCGCAGTACCTGAGCGCATCACTGTACTTGCCGAGGCGGATATAGCCTGCGCACAAGTTGGACAGTGCCGCCTCTTCCTCCCGACGGCCCATGGCGATTTCAAGACCCTGGTGCGTTAGCCGCACTCCCTCTTCGAAGTCACCGGCGAGCAGCGCCTGCGCGCCATCGTGTAATGGCATATTTCGCGGGCCGATAACGGTTGTCGGATACTGATCACCAGTAATTCTTTCGGCACTCTGCCCCCAGCACAGGGGTGCCAGAAACACAGTAGCAACAAGAATGGTGAATCGGCTACGCATGAATCAAATCTCCCAAAATCTCTCTCATTCTAGACCAATTTCATATTCCACTACGAGAATCATGACTTCATCTGCAAACGGTCCTGGAATAGCTCTGTCTCCCTGGTGGATGATAAGTTCCCCGGGACAAGCACCTATCGTTCAGACCAGATTCTCGCGGAAAAATTCAATCGTTCGGTCCCACGCCAGCTGCGCTGCCGCCTCGTCATATCGCGGGGTCGTATCGTTATGAAAACCGTGGTTTACGCCCGGGTACATATGCATCGCATAGTCTTTTCCAGCGGCATCCAGCGCTTCTTTGTAGGCTGGCCAGCCCTCATTAACCCGGGTATCAAGTCCGGCATAGTGGATTAGCAGGGGTGCCTTTATTCGTGGGACATCTTCCGCTTCCGCTTGCCGGCCATAAAACGGAACGGCCGCGGCAAGTTCCGGGATTCTGACGGCAAGCGCATTGGAGACACCGCCGCCATAACAGAACCCGACGCACCCGACGCGCCCGGTGCTGAGGTCATGGGACTGCATCGTGCGAACCGCCGCGACGAAGTCTTCGAGCATCTCGTCACGATTCCTCTCCTGCTGCATTGCCCGGCCATCTTCGTCATTGCCCGGGTACCCACCCAGCGGCGCCAGGGCATCAGGCGCGAAGCCGATGAAGCCGGCTTTTGCCACGCGACGTGCGACGTCCTCAATGTAGGGATTAAGGCCGCGATTCTCATGAATAACAACGACGGCAGGGATTTTGCCATTCGCTCGAGCAGGCACCGCCATGTAGGCCCGCATGGATCCGGCACCTTCCGGTGAATCGTATTCCTGATAGCTGACCTCGATATCCGGATCGTCTTCGGCCACCTGGCTTGCAAGCGCATAGTTTGGGGCCAGTGCATTGAATACGGCCATCGCTGCCGCACTTGACGCAGTAATCGTACAGAGCCTGTCTACAAACTCGCGACGACTTAAAAATCCGTGCGCGTACTTGTCGTAAAGATCCAGGAAGCGCTGATCGTATTCGGCTTTGCCGGCCATGATATCCCCCTCTGAACATTGAATGAAATGAACAAACTGTTAGGGAATACTAGCCTATTGGATACGACCGCGTGGAATTCACCGACGGCCAGGGTGCAAAACGTCGCCGCTGACAATGGTCCGCTGCAACTAATTCTTCAGCGATAAATCAGGATTCGGATTCGACACGCCCGGAGATGTTTGAATAATCCAGGCCACCACTGCCGTCGTCCACGATAATCAGGTCTTTTTGCACGTCACTCACATCAATGCTGCCTGATCCGTCGTCTACGATGACGCTACCCGCCACATCTCGAACGTTGATACCACCCGAGCCGTCATTGATTGAGATGTCGCCACCGACGCCCTGAACGGTAATCGACCCCGAACCATCATCGATTTCCACGTCGCCACCAACATCAACCATGGTGACCGAGCCAGACCCGTCATCAAGTACGATATCGCCATGCACGCCTCTTATTTCAATCGAACCGGAACCATCATCAAGCTCAAGGTTGAGTGCATCCGGCATCTGTATATTCAACTGGACAGACGGACTGTCCCCAAAATTAAAAAGGCCACCGCCATTTTTGAAATACGCTTTGAGTACGGCTGATTCGCGGACCTGCTCGAGGGACAAAACGAGGTTACCCTCAATTTTTCTGCGTGCCTTTTTCTCGTTTTTTCCCGGTACCAGGACAGTTGCCGTCACGACGATCTCGTCTGTGCCGGATACGCCTGTGATATCGATGCTGCCAGCACCGTTGTCGACACTCAGGGTGTCGATTCCCTGGGTATTGAGAGAAAGTTCACGTACCTCCTCGTAGTCACTCCAGGCAGCAGTCGCCTGAGTAGCGATGAACAATATTATTATCAGCACGTTGCGCATCTTGTTGCCCCTCAATGGTCGCCGGGCCCGAAATTATCGAGCCGTTTCCATATTAGATACCCCGGCTCGCCGAACGGTTGCATTGGCAGGCGCAGAACCTACTGGCTTTCGAACCGCTGCAGCATCTTGTCTAGGTCCGTTCGGGATAACCACGTACCCCTCACCATTACACCGTGGATTCGCTTCGTATTATTGATATCTTCGACAGGATTTTCGTCCAAAAGAATGAGATCGGCGTCGAGGCCTTCCTGAACGGAGCCGAACCGGGACTCGGCTGAAAAGAACTTCGCTGGGTTAACTGTACCCGTCTGCAATGCCTCGAACGGAGTCAGGCCGGCGTCAACGAGGTACCTTAGTTCGTGGTGGAGCGAAAAACCGGGGACGTTGAAAATTTGTGGCGAGTCAGATCCCAGTAACAGGCCGGCCCCGGCCTCCTTTAAGGCCATTATCAGTTTGCGGCGAATTTCGACCGCGCGCATTGCAGTGCTGCTGTCGTAGTTCACATCGCTTAAGACCTCCCGCTTGGCGCCCTGCCACTGCGCCACCGTCTGCCTCGGCATGTATTTCATTTCCGGCCAGCGCGCCATGTCCTCCGGAGCCCACTCCGCATTGGTTACATGCTCGAACAGCGATTCTGTGGGCACGTTCCAGACGTTCGCATCAGCCGTTGCCCTGGCAACAACCGAAATTTTTGAGAGATCCGCCTGGTCCGCGATGAATACGCCGAAAAACCCGGCAAGCCCGCCTGACGGATCATCGCTGACCGGCATCAAGGTCTCCATGTAACCATCGAGATGATCGATAGTTGCAATGCCGGCCTCAAGCGCACGCCCAATACCGACATCCTCCGGCACATGTCCCGCGAATGGGATATCAAGCCGCTTCGCGGTCTTCGCAATCGCGTCAAACTCGGCGCGGGTCAGGCCCGGATGGATTTTAAGGAAGTCGTACCCGGCGGCAGCCTGGTCCTCTACCATCCTTGAGGCCTGTTCCGGGCTGTCGACACTACGGCCGTTAAATGATGGTCCGGAAGTAATGAGCCTCGGTCCAAGCAATCGTCGCTCGTGAATATCGTCGCGCATAACAAGGTGCGAAGGCTGGCCGAGCATGCCGCGCACGGTTGTTATGCCGTTTGCAAGATAAAGACCGAGCACCCTCTCCAGGTTCGCCGAGGTACCGCCGGGAACGTGCCCGTGCATTTCTGTAAGCCCTGGCATCAGGTATCGATCGGTACCATCAACAATAATGGCATCGTCAGGTATAGCCGTGTCATTGACATCGCTGATCGAAATGATGATGCCATCGGTCACTATCACTGTTTGATTCTCAATGATGGTTGTTGACGTCATTGGAATAACGTTGACATTGACGAAGGCTACCGACTCGCCACAGGCGGCATCAACCGCGAAAAAAGAGGTCGCACAAAAAACGTAAAAAGATAAAACGGTTGCTTTCATTGATTCAGTCCGCCACTTCGACTGGTTCTTTGGACCAGGCAACACCAGTCAGTTCAATTTGCGGCTGATATCCCGGATGCCGTCAGATGACTTTCTTCAGTGTTTCCCGGCTGATATTGCCACCACATACGATAACGACAACATTCATGCCTTTGAAATCATCGGCGACTTCCAGAAACCCGGCAATAGCGACTCCGGCCGCCCCTTCAAGAAGCATATGATGGGAGTCAATAAATCCCCGCATTGCATTGGCGATTTGCTCCTCTGTTACCAGGACATATCTGTCTACAACATCACAACATATATCGAAGGTAATCGAGCCCGCCTCTATACCTCCGGCGGTGCCATCAGACAGGGTCGGGTCACTCGGCAAATCCAGTATTTCGCCCGCCTTCACGGACTCGGTCATTACGGCCGATGCGGCCGGCTGGCATGAAATTATTTGTACGCCAGGATTAACCGACTTCAGGAAAGCGCCAATTCCGCTTATCAGCCCGCCTCCGCCGACCGCAATAAATACGGCATCAATTTTCGGCAGCTGCTGCGCCAGCTCGACGCCTATCGAGCCCTGCCCGGCTATTACATCAACATCGTTGTATGGCGACAGGTAGACCATGTCATGTTCGGCTGCGTATTCGCGAGCATGCATCTCGGTATCCAGACCATCGGTCCCGAAGAAACGAACTTCGCCGCCCGCACGTTTGATCGCATCGACCTTTGTAGAGGAGGTTTTTTCCGGAACGAAAATGATGCCGGTAACGCCGAGCTTCTTCATTGCATAAGCAATGGCCGCTCCGTGATTGCCACTCGATGCGGCAACACAACCTGCGCGGCGCTGCTCGGGTGTCAGGGAAAGAACCTTGTTAAACGCACCGCGCAATTTGAATGACCCTGTGTATTGCAGGTTCTCAAGCTTCAGATAGACATTGGCTCCGGTTAACTCACTGAAATAGAGCGAGTGGTCCAGCGGCGTTTCCCTGATATTGGGCCCAATGCGGTTCGCAGCGAGAACAATATCCGCTGGCAGGCGTTGCCTGTTTATCATTTGCCGGTGCTGCCAAAATACAGTTGTGTCAGCAGATGACGGAGGCTGAATGAGCGACCGGCCTTCCCGTCTTCCTGCCGATCAGCCTGGGCGCTCGTGCGCCGCTCGTCACTCCTGACCGGGTCTTTTGTCGACAGAAAATTTCGCCCTCCGTCCGAGGACATTCTCATACACATATTCCGGGATTCTCCCTGTAGCCCGAACGGAGTTCCGCGCGAACAATCATTGATGAAGCTTAGCCGGGTTCGTCAGCCTCAACAAGAATACCTTGTTACCACATGCTAGATTGATTCGGCGCTGAATGTATCGCAGCTTTCGGGATCGCCCTGGTCGAAGCCTCTGCGAAACCAGTGAACCCGCTGTTGCGAACTGCCGTGCGTAAAGGAGTCGGGCGTCACCGTTCCGCGCGCCTGCTTTTGCAGTCGATCATCGCCGATCGCACTCGCCGCGTTAAGCGCCTCCTCGATATCGCCGGTCTCCAGCGAAATATTGGTTCCACCCCTCGAACGATTTGCCCAGACACCGGCAAAACAATCGGCCTGTAACTCCTGCCGCACAGACAGTTTGTTTGATTCGATTTCGCTGCTTTGTTGTCGCATTCGCTGCACTTCGGCTGAAATGCCGAGCAGATTTTGCACGTGATGACCTACCTCGTGCGCAATCACGTATGCCTGGGCAAAATCACCCGGGGCGTTAAAGCGGTTCTGCAGGTCACGATAGAACGACAAATCGATATAGGCGTTCTTGTCTCTCGAACAGTAAAACGGTCCCATCGCGGCCTGGCCTAGTCCGCACGACGAGTTCGTCGTGCCGCTGAACAGCACCAGTCTCGGTTCCTCATAACGGCGATTGATCCCCGCGAAGATATCGCTCCATACATCCTCTGTATCCGCAATCACCACGGAAATCATGTCGGCCAATGGATCGTCTGCGAGATCTTCAGCTCCCGGCCTGGTCTCCGACCGCCCGGGTGAGACATTCACAGACTGCACGCCTTCCAGGAGCAACGTCGGATCAACGCCAAAATACATGGCTGCAAGAATGATAAGCAGCGTGCCGATTCCACCGCCGGCAAGCTTCCTGCCGGGCCCTGCTGCGCGCCGGTCAATTATATTTTTACTGCGTCTGCCACCACGCCATTTCATTGCTCAAACTTCCTCCGAGAAACGTTTCCCCCCGGACCGTACGCTCTCGCTATCTTATGTCAAGGCAAGCTCCTTTTCGCCGGGTGGCTGGAAAACCTGGCCCGCACATGCAAGTCCTCGGTAAATCAGAAGTTCTCCCGCCGGTCCCGGCTGCCCAGAACACGTAGCCCCGGCACAAATTGACAGTCCTGAATTTACTGTGCCACGATGCACTCGTTCGATAAAGGCACACTCTTCGAAAGAAGGGGTCGCAAAGCCACCGGTCTACGGGGAAACCTAGGACAGCGGGGTTGCCAGGTCCAAAGTAACTGAATCACGAAATCAGTTACCGGCCTGTAACGGCATTCGCCAGGCAACCTTCTGCCCGCTCGCTTCCCGACCTCCGGCAACGACAAACGTCCTGATTTGAACATCGAATCTCGTCCCATTCGATTTTGGAGTCAGCAATGTCAAGTAACGCAATGCACCTGCGACGGTCGGGCAGATTTCAGTCTCCGTTATCACAGGGCCCGATAGTCCTTCGACCAGCAAGAACAGCCGAAGCAAAAAACGCGCTCGGTCCAAAGTCACACTACGCCGCGCCTTTTCGGCCGATGGGAGCGAACAGCTCAGCCACAGCCTGCACCTCGTCGCCATCCGGCACCCTGGTCGACCTGACGGGACTCAACAAGATCCGGAATATCGATACCGACCGACACACGGTGACAGTACAACCAGGAGTACGGATCGGCGATCTGGCGCAAGAGCTTGCCACCCATGGACTTGAACTCGGCGGTGGACACGACCTGATGAGCCGCACAGTCGGCGGCGCGGTAGCCGGTGGCTGTATTGGCCCAGCCTTTGGCGACGATGGCGCCTTTTTCGCCTCGCAAGTCGAAAGCATCCGCGTCATTACGCCAATCGGCAAGGCGATAGAGATTCGACATGACCAGAAAAATCTCCTGCATGCATTTCGTATGAGCTTCGGCATGCTAGGAATCATCTATGAAATAAAGTTGCGGGTTCGTCCTATCAGGACTTTCGCGGTAACACACCGTCGTTGCACGTTTGAACAATTCGGCGCGGTTGCGGAGAAACTCGCACGCATTGATGTCGGATTGAAATTCTTCCTCCTGCCATTTCGCGATCAGGTCTATCTCGACATTCGCAGGGTCGGCACAGGCACAACTGCATCACATCGCATACCGTGGAAGGTCAAGGACTGGGGTGAAAGCACGGTACTCCCCCACGTCTTCAAATCGATCAACCGCATCGTTCCGGTGCCCGGCGTTCGCTATCGCGTGATCGACGAGATCAGCAAACTGACCCAGGGCATCGTGAATAACCGACTCGTTAACTCGGGCAGCAACTCGACCGCTTTGTCCAGCAGCTCAAAAACCAACGACGCTGCGAAGAAACTTCACTACTCGACCTGGTTCTTCCCGGCGGCAGACTTCGCCATCGTTGTGCAGGCCTATCGGGATTTTTGCCTGCGCATAAAGGAAAACAGCAAATTCCGCTGCGACATGCCTACCGTCGGATTCCGGATCGGGCGCGACAGGTCGGCATTACTGTCGCCAAGCTTCGATGAACCAATGATTGCATTGCGCGCCATTTCGACTCAGGCCAAAGGCTGGGAGGACTTCGCGATAGACTTCGGCGACTTCGCCCGGCACTGGGGCGGCTCACCCTTATTCAACCAGACACGAGAGATTCCTGCCGACTACCCGGCGCAGGTCTATGGCAGTCGCTTTGATTTTTTTCGCAAGATCCGTCGGCAATTTGACCCCGAAAACCGTATGATGAATCCATTCCTGTCACAGTATTTTCTCTGACGCATCAATGGTGGAAAACAGTGGAGACCGTCAAGGACCACTACGACAAATTCCTGGGAGAGGTCTATTCCTGGATCCTTGGGGACTTCGAAACGGCGTATCGAAAAAACGTCGATCTTTTCGCCAGGCTGAAGCTGGCGCCCGAACAGGGGAATTGTGCGGTCGATCTTGGCTGCGGGCCTGGATGTCAATCGGTGCCACTCGCAGAACTTGGCTACGATGTACTTGCTATCGATTTCTGCCAGGCGTTGATTGACGAACTCGCTGGGCGCATTGATGGATTGTCCGTCAAGCCTGTCTGTGACGACGTTCTGAATTTCCCCGATCATCTTTCTCGCCAGGCTGACCTGATCGTCTGCATGGGTGACACACTGGTCCACCTGCCTGACCGGAAGACTGTGCAGATCCTTATCCGCAAGATCTGCGATGCAATCAGGCCCGGCGGCAGATTTATCTACGCCATTCGCGACTATGTGGATTACGTGCCCCAGGGGGCGGACCGATTCATCCCGATTCGCTCCAACGAAAATCAGATTTTCACCTGCTTCCTGGATTACAGGGACGACGTCGTTCATGTCCACGATGTCCTTCATCAAAAGCAGGGTGACGAATGGCGCATGAAGATAAGTGACTATCTGAAACTCCGCCTGGACACGGCCGGGCTGGACGAGCAGCTGACGGCAAACGGCCTGTTTATCCTGGATCGTTCAGTCGTCGACGGGATGATCACGGTCACCGCTCAGAAGCCCTGATTCCCAGGTATTCCCCCGAGCCCGGGCTCTCCTGGCCCGTTATTTTGCCGTTCCAGTGCAATTCCCGGCAAGGAGAAATACTATAACTTATTGTTTTTTAAACTTATTCCAAAATCTTCTGCATTTCTCCAATCAGATACTGGTTTTTATATATCAAACTGATACTATGCATCGCCCCGATATATAGCCGGTCCTCCGGCGGAATGAAATTCAATGGATGTAAAGACAGTTTGCCTGGGAATGCTGACGGACGGCCCTGCCTCCGGCTACGACATGAAGAAATGCTTCGAGTCCTCGTTCGGCCATTTCTTTCCGGCCGGCTATGGCTCGATCTACCCGGCGCTCGCCACACTCGCGCGCAACGGGCTGGTTGAATTCGAAGAGGTTCCCCAGGAAGGCAAACCGGATCGCAAGGTTTATACGATCACCGAGAAGGGTCGCGAGGAACTGATGAAGGGGCTGTCGAATACGTCACCGACGCACAAAGTGCGTTCCGAGTTCCTGGCGATGATGTGTTTTGCCCACCTGATGTCAGCGGAACAGATCGACGAAGTTATCGATAACAAACTTCTGGAACTCGACGCATTTCTGAAACTATTTGATGACATACCGACAGGACAATGCCAGTCGATGCCGAACGGGGCTCGCTTCGTTGCCGGCTTTGGTCAATTTGTCGCATCCTCGTTGAAGACATATATCGAAGAACACCGCGGCATGCTGACTGAATCTGATGAAGAGAAAATCAGGGCAGCAGCAGGCAGATAACGAACAGAACGCAAAGAATTCTAATTAAGGCTATTAAAATGAACCTGGGCAAACTTGAAAGTTATAAATCGTGGCTGGTCTCGGCCGGTATCGCTGCCGCAATCGGCATTTGGCTGCTTAGCGGGCGGCTGGATGAGCATAGTGAACCCGGCCCGTCTGCTATGACGCCAACCTCTGCCGAAGAGCTGCGTACGAGTGTTCGCGTCAGAAATCAGACTGCCGAAGAAGTTACACGGACAATCACCCTGAACGGTAAAACAGCGCCGGCACGGGTCGTCGAGATCAACGCCGAAACGGATGGCCGTGTTGTCTCAATTGGCAAAGAACGTGGCGAGCGACTGAATATCGGCGAAGTCATCGTTCGCCTGGATGAACGGGAGAGAAAAGCGAGGCTGTCCCAGGCCGTTGCCACTGTTAAACAGCGGGAGCTCGAATTTGCCGCAAGGGAAAAACTCGAGGGCCAGAGCTACGTATCCGAAGCCCAGTTACAGGAAGCTGCTGCGATGCTGGAAACCGCGAAAGTGGAGCTGACGCGAGCAAAGCTGGACATCGATAACATGGTAATACGCGCACCATTCGACGGAGCCCTGCAGGAACGCCTCGTTGAAATAGGCGACTACGTAAAAGCAGCGGATCCGATTGCCACCTTCGTTGACGACAGAAAACTGGTTGTCAGTGCGAACATTTCAGAGTTTGACGCCCACAACGTAACAAAGGGCGAGTTCGCCTCTGCGAAACTGGCAACGGGAGAAATTGTCAATGGAGTGATTCGCTACATTGCGCCCGTTGCTGACGAGGCGACACGAACCTTCGTTGTCGAACTCGAGGTTGACAACAGTGCTGGAAATTACAGGGCCGGAATGACAGCGGAACTGATGATTCCCGCGGAGACGATATTTGCACATAAAATTTCCCCGTCCTTGTTGACACTTGATGATGAAGGCAATCTCGGCATCAAGACTGTTAACGATCTCGGGCAGGTCGAATTTCATCGGGCCGATGTTGCGATGTCTTCTAGTGATGGTGTCTGGATTGCCGGACTGCCGCAGTCTGCATCAATCATTACCGTTGGCCAGGGCTTCGTAAATGCCGGCGCCGTCGTCAACTCCGTAACTGAAGTGGAAGTTGATACCGCCGTTGCGATCAAGTCCGGACAACAGGACTAGTACGATGAGAATTATCGATACCGCAATGCGACGGTCTCGTACCGTCATCATGTCGCTTATAGTGATCATCATCTCCGGCGTGGTTACCTACATCAGTGTCCCCAAGGAAGCCGAACCTGACATCAACATTCCGATGATCTACGTCAGCATGACGCACGACGGAATCTCGCCCGAAGACGCTGAACGCCTGCTTATTCGCCCGATGGAGCAGGAGCTTCGAACCATCGAGGGTATCGAGGAACTCACGGCCAATGCCTATGAGGGCGGCGCGAATATCACGATCAAATTCTATGCCGGCACGGATGTTGACCTGGCACTGCAGGATTCGAGGGCAAAAGTTGATGCCGCGAAAGCAAAGCTGCCGAGCGAGACCGAGGAACCAACCGTAACTGAAATCAAGTTTTCGCGTTTCGACCCGATGCTGGTCCTCAACCTGGCGGGAGACGTTCCCGAGCGAACACTGAATGTAATTGCCAGGGATCTCAAGGAGAAGATCGAAGGAATCACCGGCGTTCTGGAAGTAACGCTGGTTGGCGTCCGCGAAGAATTAATGGAAGTCGTCGTAGATCCGCGTGCAATGGAAAGTTACAACCTGGACCAGGCCCAGATACTTTCTCTCGTCGATCGCAACAACCGGCTGGTTGCCGCCGGCGCTTTGCACACGACAGAAGGTCGATTCCCGGTCAAGGTCCCCGGCGTATTCGAATCTGCCGAGGATATTCTCGAAATGCCGATCAAGGCAGTCGGTGATCGAATCGTCCATTTTCGCGATGTTGCCGAAGTTCGCAGGACCTACAAGGATGCAGAAAGTGTCGCCCGGCTGAACGGTGAGAGGGCACTTGCGATTGAGGTCGTGCAGCGCAGTGGTGCAAACATAATTGGCACAGTTGAGGAAGTGAAAGAACTGATCGAGGCGGAAAGCGCCAACTGGCCGCCGGGAATCCAGGTTGTCGCTTCTCGTGATAAATCGCTGGACGTCAACAGGATGCTGTCGAACCTGCAAAACAGCGTCATTTCCGCAGTGCTGCTGGTATTCATCGTCATTATCGGAATTCTCGGCCTGCGTGCCGCGGGCCTGGTTGGAGTAGCAATCCCGGGCAGCTTCCTGCTGGGCATTCTGACGATCGCGTCGTTCGGCATAACGATCAACATGATGGTGTTATTCGCACTGATCATGGCGGTTGGCTTGCTGGTTGACGGAGCGATCGTCGTAACGGAACTCGCCGACAGGCGGATGGCCGAAGGCATCGATCGCCATGATGCGTATTCGAGCGCTGCTCGGCGTATGGCCTGGCCGATCATCGCATCCACGTGCACGACGCTTGCGGCCTTTATCCCGCTCGCCTTCTGGCCCAATGAAATGGGCGAATTCATGAAGTACCTGCCCATTACCCTGATTGCGGTTCTTTCAGCGTCGCTGTTAATGGCGCTGCTATTCGTGCCGACGCTCGGCTCGCTTTTCGGCTCATCCGGCGCAATCAGTGACAAGGCCCGGAAAGACCTGACGGTTGCAGAAACGGGCGACCTGAATGAATTATCCGGCTTCACGGGCTCGTACATCCGGTTTCTCAAACGCTCCCTATTGACGCCCTGGAGCAATGTAGCCGGCGTTAGCGTGGTCCTTATCGCAATCATATTTGCATTCGCGAAGTTTGGACGTGGCGTCGAGTTGTTTCCGGAAATTGAGCCTGAGTTCGCCAATATCGAGATCCGGGCGCGAGGCGACCTGTCAACAGACGAAAAGGATTTCCTGGTCCGACAGGTTGAAACCTATGTTCTGGGCCTGGAAGAGGTCGAAAGTGTTTACGCCAAAACAGGTGGCAATGGACAAGGGTCGGCGGAAGACCAGATCGGGTCCATCACTCTGAACTTCATCGAGTGGGACGAGCGTCGCCCGGCAGATCAGATTCTGCGTGACGTTCGGGAAAGCGTGAAAGGCCTGGCCGGGGTTTCAATTCAGACCGTTAAAGCGAAGGATGGCCCGCAACAGGGCAAACCGATTCAGATCGAACTTTCGTCCCGGTTTCCGGAAATTCTGACGCGCGCAACGGCAAACGTCAGGGAAGCGCTGGAATCGGTTGAAGGTGTATACAACGTCGACGACACCCGTCCATTGCCCGGAATCGAGTGGCAAATCGATGTCGATCGGGCAGAGGCGGCGAAATTTGGTGCCGATATTACGATTGTTGGCAACATGATTCAGCTCGTAACAAATGGCATCAAGATCGGTGAATATCGACCGGACGATGCCGAGGACGAAATCGATATTCGCGTTCGCTATCCCTACGATTATCGCAATCTTGCACAAATTGATGACCTCAGGATTCCGACGCCTAACGGTCTCGTGCCGATCAGTAATTTTGTAAAGCGAGTGGCCGCCAATAAAGTCAGCACCATTCAGCGGACCGACATGCGTCGCACGATGAAAGTCGAAGCGGATATCGAAGAGGGATACCTGGATGCGGATATTGTGAAGGAGATGACTGCACAGCTTCGCTTCCTGAATATTGATCCCGCGGTCAGCATCCAGTTTCGCGGCGGAAGTGAAGATCAGATGGAAGCCCAGGAGTTCCTGGCCAGGGCGATGATGATTGCTATTGCAGTGATGGCAATCATCCTGGTAACTCAATTCAACAGCCTTTTCCAGGCGTTCCTGATCCTGACTGCCGTAGTATTCTCGACCGGCGGCGTGCTGCTCGGACATCTGATCATGAACAAGCCGTTCGGTACGGTGATGAGCGGCGTTGGCGTCATCACGCTCGCGGGCATAGTGGTCAATAACAATATCGTTTTCATCGACACTTACAATGTCTTGCGAAGCCGGGGTGCCGAATCACTGGAGGCAATCCTGCGGACTTGTGCAGTTCGTTTGCGCCCGGTACTGCTAACGACGGTAACAACCATTCTCGGATTGATGCCGATGGTTTTCGCCATCGATATTGATCTTATCAATCGTGACGTTTCCGTTGGTGCCCCATCGACCCAGTACTGGACCCAGCTGTCCTCGTCAGTTGCCGGTGGGCTTGCGTTTGCTACCGTGCTGACCCTGTTCCTGACGCCCAGCCTCCTGATGATTGGCGCCAAGAGCTCTGACTGGCTGGCAGCCCGGCGCAACAAGCGCAGTGCCAGGAGCGCGCACGCGCACACCTGATCGCCGCCTGGGTCAGTATTCTTCACTGACTCAGGTCCCGGTCCTCACGGTACCTCGCCACCGGTCCAATCCAAACCCTCTGCCCGTGCATCTAAGTTAGTAGATGCGCGGGATTCAGGCATTTCAGTTGGCGAAACCTTCCGAATATTTACCTGCCGGACCAGATGTCCGATCTCCACATCTAATTAACAGGCTGTTTTTATTGTACTTTTTTGAAAACAGGTAAGTTTAGTTGCGTTATAGTCATCTAGTGTTATACTTCACTACAACACTATATGGCCAACAACGATGTCGGCATTCAACTGGTACCGAAAATGACTCTCAATAAATTGATCATTACATTAGCTGCCGCCGCACTTGGCGCGTCTTTATCAGGCTGTGGTATCGGCGAAGCGAAGACCAACGCCGATGAAACCGTCGTCGCAACGCCCCTGCCCGTCGAGGTCGCAATGCCGCGCAGAGCGGAGATATTCGCCACCTACCGAACGACAACCAACATTGCATCCGATGTCGATGCCGCCGTTACGGCTCGTGTCGCCGGCGAAATTACAGAAATTCTGGTCGAGGAAGGGGACCAGGTTCAAAAAGGCCAGATACTCGCCCGGCTGGACGGTGAACGCCTGCGTCTCGAAATGCAGCAGGCCAAAGCCAACCTGGACAAGACCAATCGCGAGTACGAACGCTTTATCAATCTTCACGACCGTGGCCTGGTCAGCTCGGCGGCATTCGACAGCATGAAGTACGACCTCGATTCGCTTCAGGCAAATTACGAACTCAAAAAGCTGAACTACGACTACACCTATATCCGGGCCCCCATTTCGGGCGTGATTTCGGCGCGCGACATCAAGGTTGGCCAGCAGATTAACGCCGGCAATTCGACATTTCGCGTAACCGACACATCGGAACTTGTTGCCTACCTCCACATTCCGCAAAGAGAACTCGGCAAATTTACCTCGGGCATCGTTGCCGATGTCCGGGTGGACGCTATGCCCGACATGGCCTTCCAGGCAACCGTCGCGCGCGTCAGCCCGACAATCGACGCACGTAACGGGACCTTTCGAATTACCGCCTATGTGAACAATACCGACGGCCTGCTTGCCCCCGGTATGTTTGGGCGCTTTGAAATCGCCTATGAAAAACACGCTGATGCGCTGCTGATTCCCGCTGTCGCAATCCTCCAGGAAGACAATCAGTCCGTAGTCTATGTCGTCGACAATGGAGCGGCGGTTCGCCGAGCGATCGAAACGGGGATCGAAGAAAATGGAAGCGTCGAAGTCCTCAGTGGTCTGGATGGCAGCGAAAGCATCGTTGTCACGGGCCAGGGTGGATTGCGCGACGGCAGCCTTGTGCTCGCCAGCCTGCCAGCAAAGACTCCGGTAACCGGCTAGATAAAGATAACAAATCAGCGAGTTAAGACGATGCATATTGGGGCACACGAAAACCGGGTATCGATACCCGGCCAGGTCTGGACGGGATTGATTGTCGCAATGATGCTGATCACGGCCTGCGGCGACGGCAGTGAGTCCGGCGACAAATCCGAAGATGAGGAAAGTGTTTCGATACCGGTCGAGATAGTCGTGCCTGCACGCGGCGATATTGACGCGATGTATTCAGGTACGGCACCGATTGAAGCATTCGCCGATGCAACCGTAATTGCGAAAGTTGGCGGCGAGGTGCGGGAAATTCTCGTTGAAGAAGGAGACGATGTCGTCAGCGGGCAAGTGCTGGCGAAACTCGACGGAGACCGGCTGCGACTCGAATTACAGCAAGCCGAGGCCAATCTGCAAAAGCTGCGCCGTAATTATCAACGCAACGTCGACCTGAAAGATAAGGATCTGATCAGCGCTGGCGACTTCGAAAAAATTCAATATGAAATGGAAGCGTTACAGGCGTCTTATGACCTGGCTCGGCTCGAACTGAATTACACCGAGATTCGCTCTCCCATCACTGGCGTTATATCGGAGAGATTCGTCAAAATCGGCAACACGATTGATGCCAATACAAGAACATTTCAGATCACAAGCCTGGAACCGCTGGTTTCATATCTCCACATACCGGAGCGCGAGTATCGGCGCATCGATCCGGGCCAGCCGGCAACAATCGAGATTGATGCGTTGCAGGGCGCCCGGTTCGAAGCAACTGTGGCACGCGTCAGCCCGATCGTCGACCCGGCAACCGGCACGTTCAAAATCACTATAGAGGTGACTGATCCAACCCGCAGAATGAAGCCCGGCATGTTCGGACGAGTCGGTATCGTTTTTGACAGTCGGCCGAATGTGCTCCAGATCCCGCGCAGCGCGATCCTGGAAGAATCAGGCACGGACTCGGTCTTTGTTGTCAGCGGTGACAGCGTCGAAAAACGAATAGTGCAGACCGGCTATGCCGAAGGCGGAATGATAGAGATCGTTGAAGGCATCGCTGACAATGACGAAATCGTGTATGTCGGTCACACGAATCTCAAGGAAGGCTCAAAGGTATCGGTGATCAAGCGAACAGAAACATCCGACCTGATCGCGAAAAATAGCACGTCTCCCGACGTTACCGACAACTGAATCCACCAGGGCTGACACTACGATGCGCCGACTGATTGAAATCGCCACCGAACGACGTGTCACGATTGTAATGTTTACCATTGCGATCGTGCTTTTTGGCATGGTCTCCCTGTCTCGCCTTAAAGTTAATCTTCTGCCTGACATCTCCTATCCCACGGTTACCGTTAGAACCGAGCTGACAGGTGCAGCGCCGGTAGAAATAGAAAATCTCCTTACCAAGCCAATTGAAGAGGCAGTCGGCGTTATCAGAAACGTGCGCCAGGTTCGGTCGGTTTCCCGCTCCGGTCAATCCGATGTCACGCTTGAATTCGTATGGGGAACCGACATGGATATCGCGGGAGTCGATGTCCGCGAAAAAATCGATGTCCTGGAATTGCCGCTCGAGGCCAGCCGGCCACTGTTGCTGCGCTTCGATCCGTCGTCTGAACCCGTGATGCGACTCGGCTTGCTGCAGAAAGCGAATGATGACGAGACGGCGGATACCGAGTCGGATGCCAACCTGAAAATGCTTCGGCGACTGGCGGAAGATCGAATCAAGAACGACCTGGAGGCAGAGGAAGGCACGGCAGCGGTTAAGGTCAGCGGCGGCCTGGAAGATGAAGTTCAGATCCGGGTTGATCAGCAGAAGCTCTCGCAGCTGGGAATCAGCATTGAACAGATTGCTCAAAGAATCCGGGCTGAAAACGTCAATCTCTCGGGCGGGCGACTCGAGGAAGGCTCCCAGCGGTACCTTGTTCGAACGATCAACGAATTCCAGACTGTAGAAGAGTTCGCAAGCGCAATCATCGCAAACGTATCAGGTCGCCCAATCTACCTGCGTGACGTAGCTACCGTTGTCCGTGGCTATAAAGACCGCGAGGCGATTACGCGGGTCAACGGACGGGAATCCGTAGAACTGGCTGTCTATAAAGAGGGAGATGCGAACACGGTACAAGTCGCTAATCGTGTTGCGCGCAGGCTCGATGCACTTCGTGAGGATTTTCCGGACAATCGCGAGCTGGTCGTAATATATGACCAGTCCAAATTCATATCAGCCGCTATTCAGCAGGTGACGTCGGCGGCTGTATTCGGCGGCCTTCTGGCAATCATGGTGCTGTTCGGCTTCCTGCGGGATGCGCGCGCGACCACGATCATTGCGGTTTCGATTCCCGTCTCCGTTATCGGCACGTTCCTGCTGATGTACTCAAACGACGTATCGCTCAACATCATGTCCCTGGGCGGTGTTGCTCTCGCTGTAGGCATGCTGGTCGACAACGCAATTGTCGTGCTCGAAAACATCGTGCGCAAACGTGAGCAAGGCGAGAGCATCCTTGATGCAGCGCGCAACGGGACGGCTGAAGTGTCGGGCGCGGTAATCGCCGCAACGCTGACGACAATCGCCGTGTTCTTTCCCATGGTCTTTATTAGCGGCATAGCAGGCCAGTTGTTCAGGGACCAGGCACTTACCGTTACCTTTGCCCTGGTCTTTTCGCTGATTGTCGCATTAACCCTGATTCCGATGCTCGCAGCACTAGGAACCGGAGCCCGCTATGAAGCGTCCAATGAATTCAAGGAACCCGGTCGGTTTACTCGCGGTGTCGCCTATATCGTAAGGATGGCAGGAGTCGCATTCGCAGGCATCGGCTGGCTGGTTCGCATGATCCTCTGGATTCCGAGCAAGATATTCCAGGGCCTGAACCAGGCAGCTGCGAATGCATACGAGCCACTCTTGCGCTGGTCCCTGGCTCACCGCGCAATTATTGTCGGCGGCGCTGCAGCCATTTTCGCAGCCACAATGATGCTGATTCCACGGCTTGGAACAGAACTCATTCCTCAACTATCGCAGGGTGAATTCAACGTGGACCTTCGGCTGTCCCCGGGTGCTCCGCTGCAGGAGACGGACCGGGCGATCAGGTTCGCCCAGGCAACCACCCGCGATTTAGATGACGTGGCGCTCAGTTACTCAGTTGCCGGTACCGGAAATCGACTTGATGCCAACCCGGTCGACTCCGGGGAAAATACCGGCACACTGAGTCTTATCCTGGTGCCTGGCGCGGGACGCGAGGCAGAAGCAGCTGTAATGGATGCAATGCGCAAGGAACTGGCGACGATGCCCGGCGTACAGTATGAATTCAGTCGGCCCGCGCTCATGACTTTCGCCAGCCCACTGCAGATAGAAATCGCAGGCTTTGACCTCGAGGACCTGGCAGCCGCAAATGAAGCGCTCCTCCGCAAACTTTCGGCGTCTGATCGATTCACGGACCTCAAGACAACGATTGAAGCCGGTAACCCTGAGATCCAGATTCTGTTCGACCAGGAGCGCGCGGCCTCGCTCGGCCTTTCGGTTCGGGATATTGCTGATCGCGTCGTCGCAAACGTGCGTGGCGAACTGGCGACCCGATACACATGGCGCGACAGAAAAATCGACGTTCTTGTTCGCAGTGTTGACTCGAGGAAGGCGAGTATTGGGGAGATTCGCAGCCTGATAGTCAACCCGGCTTCCGAGCGACCCGTCACCCTGGACGCCGTCGCCGATATTCGGGTTGCCCGGGGACCGGCCGAAATTCGCCGCGTTGACCAGGAGCGTGTAGCGATCATCACGGCAAACCTTTCCTATGGAGACCTGGGAGCTGCGGTTGCCGAAGCGAATGCTGCAATAAACAGTATCGCCCTGCCCAACGGAATCACTGCAATGGTATCGGGACAGAATGAGGAAATGCAGGACTCCTTCCGGTCAATGCAATTTGCGCTCGCACTTGCCGTGTTCCTTGTTTACCTGGTGATGGCTTCCCAGTTCGAATCCCTGGTACACCCCTTCGTCATTCTTTTCACAATTCCCCTTGCCCTGGTCGGTGCTGTTCTTGCCCTGTTCATCACGGGCACGACTGTCAACGTCGTTGCTTTTATCGGTGTCATCATGCTGGCGGGAATCGTCGTTAACAACGCGATCGTGCTGGTAGACCTGATTAATCAGCTGCAGGCACAGGGCATGGAAAAGATGGCGGCAATCATCGAGGCCGGAACCGCGCGACTGCGACCGATTCTCATGACAACTTTGACAACCGCACTGGGCCTCCTGCCGATGGCAGTCGGCCTGGGGGAAGGCGCCGAGGTACGCACGCCCATGGCGATTACGGTTATCGGTGGCCTGCTGGTATCGACGCTGCTCACCCTGGTCGTCATTCCCGTCGTTTATTCACTGCTGGATCGAAAGAAATGGACGGTTGCCGTACCTGCAGGCGCGATTCCGGCTTCACACGCGGGGTGATGCGGTGAAGCACACCGAAATATCGCTTCGTCGCCCGGTCACCACGATCGTCATGTTCGTTGCGCTGGCGCTGATAGGCCTCATCGCGACACGGTTGCTTCCTCTGGAAAAATTTCCGGACATCGAGTTTCCGGGAATCATCATTCAGATCCCCTACGCCGGCTCAACACCTGAGGAAGTCGAACGCCTGATCACGCGTCCAATCGAGGAAGCGCTTGCCACCTTATCTGGCGTGGAACAGATGACTTCTTCTTCCCGGGAAAATATGGCCGAAATTTTTCTGCAGTTTGGCTGGGACCAGGAAATGGGCACAAAGGGCATCGAGGCCCGAGCCAAAGTTGACGGAATTCGACACCAGCTGCCGGCCGATGTCCGGCGCATAATCATATTTACCGGGTCACTGGGCGACCTGCCAATTCTGGAACTTCGAATATCGAGTAGCCGGGATCTTTCGGATAGTTACGATTTACTCGACCGAATGCTCAAGCGGCGAATCGAGCGGCTGGAGGGTGTCTCGCGAGTCGACCTCTACGGCGTGGACCCTCACGAGATTCGAATCCTGCTGAACCCGGATCGATTGTCGGCCCACGGCGTCAATATAGACCAGGTTCGCAAACTGCTGGAACAGAGCAATTTCGCCGTGAGCGCCGGTCGCATCACGGATGGCGACCAGCGATTCAGTGTCCGGCCGCGTGGCGAGTACAGTTCAGTCGAAGATATTCGCAGTGTCGTCATTAATGACGAAGGCTTAAGGCTCCGAGATGTCGCCGATATCGAACTAAGGAGCCCTGATCGCGATCATGGCCGACACCTGGACCGAAAGTACGCAATCGGCGTGGCCGTAAGCAAGTCGACCGGCGCCAACATGGTCGAAGTGACAGACCGCGTGATGGCAGAAGTCGCGGAAATATCGAAACTGCCGCAAATGCAGGGCATCAATATCTTCGATCTCGACAATATGGGCGAAAGCGTTCGTGATTCACTGGGAGATCTGCTGAGCGCCGGGGCAATAGGCGCCCTCCTGGCTTTGCTGGTGCTGTATGCATTTCTCCGCCAGGTGACAACGACCGTTATCGTCACCGCATCCGTGCCGTTCTCACTCCTGATTACGCTTGGTGCCCTGTATTTCTTTGGACTCAGTCTCAACATGCTCACGATGATGGGACTGATGCTCGCTATCGGGATGCTGGTCGACAACGCCGTCGTCGTTGCCGAAAGCATCTTCAGGCATCGAGCGCTTGATCCCGACAACCCGATGCGGGCGACGCTCAAAGGCGTGAACGAAGTCGGCATTGCCGTTATTGCCGGCACGCTGACGACCATCATCGTTTTTGTTCCCATTATGTTCGGTGCCCAGAACGACATATCGGTATTCATGACGCACGTCGGCATCACCATTATCGTCGCCCTGCTGGCCTCACTGCTGATTGCACAAACCCTGGTACCAATGCTCGCAGCCAGGATAGAAGTGCCGCCCGCACAAAAAAGCGGATCCTTGATGTATCGCCTGACGCAACGTTACGTTTCTGGCCTGCAATGGATTCTGAAACACCCCTGGAAAACTTTTGGCGGCATCGTGCTGACCTGCCTGGTCGGTATCGCCCCCTTGCTGCTGCAACTTGTCAAGTTTGATGCATTTCCCCAGGATGTCGGCCGGCGCCTCTATATGCCGCTTCACATCGAAGGCGAACACCCACTCGAACGAGTCGAAGCGAACGTCGGGACGATTGAAGACTACCTGTTCGAGAACCAGGAAAAATTCAACGTCCGGTCTGTTTACAGCTACTACGAAAAAAGCGATGCGAGCATCGTCATTCTTCTGACCGAGGAAGAAGAAGCAACTCTCTCGACAGCGGAAATCGTTGAACTGATCAAGGCTGACTTGCCTGTTATTGCCATCGGTAAACCCAGTTTCGAATTCGACCAGCAAGGTGGTGGAGACGGATTCAGTTTGCAGGTTTCCGGCGATTCGACAGAAATTCTGAACGAGATCGGCATCGACGTCACTCGCATGCTTACGACCATAGAAGGCCTGGAAGATGTGCGGTCCGATGCCGAAAGTGGTGACCGTGAAGTTCGAATCAGCGTGGACCGGGTACGGGCCGCAGCCGTAGGGCTTACGACTGAAGAAATAGCAAGAGACATTGGCGTCGCGATGCGTGGTCAGGAACTGCGGGAATTTCGTGGCGATAGCGGTGAAGTCAAGGTTCGCCTGGCATTTCGCGAAAGCGACAAACAGAGCCTGGAACAACTGGCGGACTTACCGCTATACAGTCCGGACGGTCGTCGCGTGTCATTGAGCACGGTTGCGAACTTTCGCGTGGATTCATCTCCGGACACAATACGACGAACGGATCGCCAGACTGCAATTGTTCTGTCCGCCAATCTCGAAGACGAAGAAAGCCTCGAATCCATCAAGCCAAAAGTCGAAAAGATGATGGATGAGTTTGATCTGCCGCCTGGTTACAGCTGGAAGTTCGGACGTGGATTTGAACGCCAGGACGAAACTCAGCAGATGATGGCAACCAACATTATTCTTGGTATCGCGTGCATTTTCCTGGTGATGGCAGCACTGTTCGAGTCATTGCTTTTTCCCTTCTCGATCATCCTGGGTTCAATTGTCTTTTCTGTTTTCGGCGTATTTCTATTCTTTGCCGCGACCGGTACGACCTTTTCCTTTATGGCATCAATCGGCATCATGATTCTGATCGGTGTCGTAGTGAACAATGGCATCGTACTGGTAGACCACATCAACAATCTCAGGCTCGAAGGCATACCCAGGAATGAGGCTATCGTTGAGGCGGGAAGAGAAAGAATTCGCCCTATCCTCATGACGGTCGCAACGACAATAGTTGGCCTTGCACCGCTCGCCATAAGTACAACCCAGATTGGTGGAGACGGGCCGCCGTACTTTCCGATGGCCAGGGCTATCATTGGCGGGCTGGCATTCTCTACCGTTGTATCTCTCTTTGTGGTGCCCGCGTTGTACGCCTATTTCGATACGCTTGCCATTTGGGGGAGAAACGTAATGCGGGTGGCGCGAAGCGGATCCCTCCAGAACGCATAAACGGGGTCAAAGCACTGCCCTGACCCCGTCGTCTGTTTACGCGTAACGCTATTTTTGTAGCCGCTGCTTTTGATCCACGCTGGACTGCCAGCATGGCGCCTCAGAATCAATCCTCACCAGCGCATCGTTGCGGCGGCGCCAGATTTTCATGATCGCACCGAATACCAGCAGCATGACCAGCGCGCTGAGAAACCACTGGTCGATCGCGCCACCGCCACCATGATGGTGTACAACGACCACTTCGATCGGCGCATCCCGGTTGTAGTCTTCCAGCGGAAGGTATGCCAGCTCCGATGTTTCATCCGGGCCGAAACTTGTCAGGTAAGTGCCGTCGTAAGCGTCGAATACTTCGATAAGAAGGTCATAACTACCCGTGAGATATCCCGACATCAGCTCCGTTTCAATGACATATTCGTCACCTCCGCTGGAGCCGAATATCGTGAAGTCTTCTGTCGCTGCATACTCGTTCCACGGGCCGCCTTCAAAACTCAAATAGAGGACTGCAAAGATATCGGCTGAGAGAAAATTCGTATCCACATCAAACAGCAAGTCAATGCCATGGTAGAAGCCATCGTTGTCATCATCGTTATAGAGAATGACGTCGGCCTCATAAAACCAGAAATCGAGACTGGAACTCTTCTCGAGGACATCGGCAAGCCCCGGCTTGGATAAACCGCTTTGTGTGCCCACCTTGATACGCTCACCAGTCGTCAGCAACGGACCATAATCTTCGGTTGTTTCCCTGAGCATGGTCGTGCTGCCCCGTCCGCCGCGCACACGGTGAAGCGTAATTGAAGACCGCACTTCCTCGGTAGCTCCAGTCGGCCCGGGTGCCGGATCGGCCACCGAAACTCCGGACGCGCCCATGGCTGATAACCCGATAATTACCAGGTGGAATTTTGTGTTCCGCAGAACCTTCCCGATTTTAGTAGACATGCTCTTCACCTCTGTCGCACAATCTTTGATGCTGGTGATCATTAAAGAACAATCACCATGAATCGAAGCTGAACTTCAGACGTACTTTTATGAACAGAGGCTGAACATGAACTCGCTGTGTGCCCGGGCCACAGCGTTCTTTTTTTTGCGGCGAGGATATGAGCAATATCCGGCACACACCCAAAGATAACTTCCGCGTAGCATTAAGCTTCCTGATGCTTGGTGTCGCCGGTGGCCTCGCACTCGATCTATGCGCCAAATGGCTGCTCGTCGATTATTCACTCGAGCAGTTTGTCTTCCTCAGGAGTGCGTTCGGCGTCATCTTCTTCCTGTTGTCATCGCGTTGGTATGGCGGGCTCGGTTCGTTGAAGACCAAAAGGTGGGAGTGGCATTTGTTGCGAACATTTCTCGCCACCGGTGCAATGTTCGGTTTCTTCTACGGGCTAACGCTAATGCCCCTGGTCAATGCGCTGACGATCGCATTTACTGCACCGCTCATCGTAACGGCAATGTCGGTTCCGTTCCTCGGCGAGCATGTCGGGTGGCGACGCTGGTTGGCCGTCGTTGCCGGATTTATCGGCGTTGTGATCGTCCTGCGCCCCGGCGAGGGCATGTTCACGCCGGCATCCGTCGCAGTTCTGTTCGCCGCTCTGTGCTGGGCCGGCCTGTCGGTCACGGCTCGCAAACTCGCGACGACCGAATCGAGTTTCTCTTTATCGCTCTATATCACCGCAGGACCATTGCTCGCGTCATCATTCCTGCTGCCCGGCGGTTACACGCCACCGACGAAACAGGGATGGATACTTTTCATTGTGGCCGGGCTTTGCTCTGCCCTGGCCTGGGTTGGAATCGTTGGTGGTTATCGCCGCGCTCCCCCTGTCGTGCTGGCGCCGTTCGAATACACGGCCCTGATCGGCGCGGCGATTGCCGGTTACCTGATCTGGGATGAGGTGCCGGATCGTTGGGTTATCACCGGCGCGACGATCATTATCGCCAGCGGCATTTATATCGTCTTTCGTGAAATCGGCGGCTCGATGACCAATCGGTATTTGCGCGTGTTCACCGCAGGCGGCGCCGCCGAAATCTTCAGGCGCCGCAAAAAACGAGTGGCTGGAGACTAGTTCCGCACGACTTTCAGTAAACCGTCAGCATTGTACGGACTACGATGATCCAGGTTTCCTGTTATCAGCGAATGGCCAGGTCAGCTTCCGCGGCAATGAAACCGAACGCGGACCATGCGTTTGTAGCCACCAGCGCCTCGAGCATTTCGTTAGCCTTGTCGACATCACCCGTATAGTAATGCCAGTTTGCAGCGCCATACATTATCGCCGCTCCGGTTGGGCTGTCCTCGTTATCGCCGATAAGCTCCGCCAGCGTAATTTCACCTTTATAGAACAGGCAAAGGTTGTGATACGACATGTTTTCAATCACGTTCATATCGGCGGAAATCGGCTCGAGCGCTTTCGCCGCAGCCTCCGGGTCGCCTTTTCTCTGCAAAATCATATAAAGCCAGTGCGCGGTCGAAACCCGGTTGTCATCATTACCGCCTGTATCGAAACCTGCCTTGTATGCACGGTAGGCATTATCCCAGTCCTGCTTCAGGTAATACGCGAGCCCAAGGTGATACCAGATATTGCCGTGCAAACTACTAAGCGGAATATTGAGCGCATTTGGCATACCGTCCGGCTCAATTTCATTGGCCGTGCCTTCAATGAGTTTTGACGCCTTTTCAAGGTCGTCGATGGCGCGATCAAATTCACGGATAGAAATATACCGGTGACCCCGATGCCGATACATTCGGGCATCGTCGGGGAATTTTTCGATGCCTTCCGAAAAAATCCCGATCGCACCGCGATAGTCGCCCGTGTATGCCGTTCGCCTGCCATACCAGATAATGTTGTCCGCATTATTCGGATCACTGTCGTAATCCGCTTTTGCCTCCGCCAGCCGATCAAGCACACCCTGTCCGGGAGCGGGTGACATCAATGGCTTGCCCGACAAAGAGACAGCCTGCGCTCCGTTCGGCACCTCGGGCAGATTCTGCGACCAGGCGTTGAATGCCAGGGTCAACAACACAATTGATGCCGCGCGTACAGAAATTCTCATTGTCATCCCTCTCAAAGCATGTCCGTCAACGTGGTGATTCGGTCCGCCAGATCGTTCAAAACTTCCGCCGCAATATCGATTTGCGGGCCGACCTTGTCGTATTCACGCTGTTCAATTGCCTCCCGCACGCCCGGGATCGTCTTAACACCGTAACCCGTATAAAAACCCGGCGCATAAATATGGTGTTTGTACCAGGGCCGTCCATCCAGGCCGGCTTCGCGAGTCAGGAGCCTTTCGCTGGTATAGAGGAGCTTGTTTACTTCCTCTGTTGCTGCATCGTTCTCCGCCGCGGCAGCATCAAACGCTTCTGCAGCTTCCTGCAACCGTGAGAGCGCATTCTTCAGCGGCGCAAAATTGAAGTGCGGCACAGGATCTTTCGCAAGCGGCGGTCCAAATGTCGTGTAAGGATTCATGGCAACTGCGTAAGTACCATCCTTGATAAGCTGGTTTTCGGCCATGGTCTTATCGCGCATTCCGTTGGCGAGCTCTTCAAGCTCTGTTACATAGAGCGCCACGTTGTCGGCCAGGCCCTTGAAGTCGAAAGGCAGGCGCGGTGCATTTGCAAGCCGAAGCGTTGCGCGGCCGGTGACTTTCGCGAGTGTCGCGCCATAGGTCAGGCCAGGGTCCTTGAACTTCGTGAAATGCTCATAGGTGTCGTACAGCGTGTGATAACTGCCGTCAGAAGCCTCACCCCCAAAGCCCACATTCACGGAGGCAATTCCCAGGTGCTGCAGGAACGGCGTGTAATCAGATCCTGATCCCAGCGGGCTGATGCGAAGATCCTTGCGATTTTTGGCTTCGGACCTGGACTTCTCATCGCCAGTGATCATTCGATTTGCGCGACTGCGCTCCTTCAGTGAAATATCAGCGCGCGGGTCATTTACGTCGTCAGCAACCTGGTTCAGGTATCGCTCAAGGACGTGGCTGCCACCGATGCCGAGAAAGCCGCGGGCGCTGCCGTCTGTATTGAGATATGCAACCGCATGCTCTTTAAGTTCGTCGGCGTGGTCCTCCGCCCACTCTGTCGAACCGATCAATCCGGGTTCCTCGGCATCCCATGCCCCATAGATAATAGTGCGCAGCGGACGATGACCCGCTGCAGCCAGCCGGGCGACAGCTTTTGCTTCCGCGAGCATGGCAACCTGCCCGGACAGCGGATCGGAGGCACCGTGATTCCAGCCGTCATGATGATTACCGCGAATAACCCACTCGTCCGGGTACTCACTGCCCTCCAGGCGCGCAATCACGTTGTACGCCGTCACCATGTTCCAGTCGAATTCGGCCTTCAAACGAACCTTTGCCGGGCCGGGGCCGAGGTGATAGGTGATCGGCAACGCGCCTCGCCATTCCTGGGGCACAACTTCACCACCCATTGCGGACAGCAACGGTAATGCGTCGCGATAAGAAATTGGCAGGACCGGTATTTTTGTGATGGTCGGAGCGTCTTCACGCTTCAACCGCCGTGCACGTTCCGTGGCACCCCGCCCGGGCGTCAATACATCACCCGGGTACGTCGGCATATCCATTACAGACCCGCGTTGCACACCACTGTCGTTCTTGAAGGGGCCTTTCGGATACACATCTCCAGCGCCGTAACCATCGTCTGCAGGGTCCGAATAAATGATTGTACCAATGGCACCTTTTTCACCGGCGAGCTTTGGTTTGATTCCACGCCAGGATCGGCCGTATTTCGCAATCGCAATCTTGCCTGTAACGTCGATCCCATATCGTTCGAGAATTTCGTAATCTTCGGGCATGCCGTAGTTGACGAAGACCAGCTCGGCTTCAACCTCGCCGTCAATCGAAAAAGCGTTATAGGGCTGCAATAAAGTTTCGCGTACCGCCGTGCTCGGATCTTCGGCAAGCGTTTCTTCGCGCAGCGACGCCGTAAAACTGGTCGGTGCCACCAGTTCAATTTCACGGGTCTTCGGTTCCGGCAACAGGATTTCGTAGCCCACGATTTCCGTATCGTACCCCCAGGACTCAAAGAGTTCGGCAATGAACTCTGCGTTTTCCTTGCTTGCCAGCGACCCTACGTGATGCGGCTCAGCCGACATCCGGCGCAGCCATTCATCCATCTCATCCGCATTGATGATCGAATCGAGCTGTTCCTCCAGGGCGCGCTGACTTGTACTGGCCGAGGCATTGAAGCCGACTATGTCGTCGTCTGCGGCGAATACGGCGCCGGCCGAAACCAGCAGCAAAAGTGCAAGAAATCGCATGAAATTCCCCCGAAAATCAGATCGAATGGTTGTTTGCCTTAATCAAAACACAGATAGCAGGCAGGGCCAAACCTTACATCGCCGTTACCAGCGCACGCAATTCACGCAGCGCTGCCTTCATCTTCTCTGCGTGTACGGCCCCAATCCGCAGCATTAACTTCTGGCCACTGGACAGGCGCTCGAGCGCCGGGTCCTGGAATTCGTACAACACGTGCGGCCTGACCAGTTGAACAGGCGCCGCTATGTCGGGCGTCTCGAGCAGGTGGTCGATGACTTCCACCAGACGATCATTGAAATATCCGTTCGGATAACCAAGGTCGACGTAGGCCTTCTGAAACAGCGGATAGTAGCGGCGATACAGGTCAGCGACCTCGTTCATGTCCGCGTTAATCAACAGGCTGACCATTTCATCGTAACGTCGATAATTACCGGCACTGATTGTGAAATCGCCACTGCCATCCTGCTCGTCAACGAGGAACGGCTCTGCAAGGCGACCAACAGGTCGTACTTTTTCTGCAACGTGTGCACGCGGCAAATTATCTATCGTGGCGACCAGGCGCCCGATCATTCCTGATTCGACGAGCATCGCCTCCATTGCCTGGCCAAAAATGCCGGCAATTTCCATCTTGAAAAACTCATCACTCTGGTCGAGCGAAGGCAAGGGCACCAGGTCCGCCTCGGCGAGTTCCGCGGCAACCTCGGGTACCCGGTGCACCGGACCGATCGGAGTCGCAGGTTCCGCGGCAACGGCTGGCGTCGTATCAGCCGGTTGTGCCGGTGGTGTAGAGATTTGTGCCCAGTAAAACCACAGCGCGACGGCGACGCCGGCCGCGAGGATGACGGGGATTAGCCATTGGCTCGATTGTTTTTCCATCTTAGGTAACCTGCTAGTAATACAGCCCGGGAATCGGTTGAGCGATCAATACAATACACCAGCGGGAACCTTACTGGTTTCCCTTCGGTCCACGATGACTGATCGATCACCGTTCGCAAATCGCCGGCCGGCACTGCTATGCTGCCCGACCAGCGTATCCCTTAAGTTTAGCTTCGGACACATGTAATGACACAAAAACTTCCCGCGTACTTGCTTTTTTTCGTTTTGGCCGGCTGCGGACAGGAACAGCCAGCAGGCCCCGAGACGCCGGCAGCCGACATCGATAACATGGTCAACGACTACCTGTTTCTCGAGCTTAGTATGGGCTGGCACGACAACGGCCACGTCGATGCTTATTTCGGACCGGAAGAAATACGCGAGGCCGCCAATGAACAGCAGATCTCGCTGGACGACATCGATTCGCGCGTCACAGCGCTGAAGGCGAAACTGATGGCCACGGCACCGACTGATGCAGATTCGGCGGAAAATGCCCGGCTGGATGGTTTACTGCGCCGGCTGAGCGCCTTACAAACACGCATCGCGTTGAATAAAGGTGAGTCAATTTCCTTCGATGACGAATCGATGAGGCTCTTCGGTGCCGCTGCGCCGGACCGCGACGCCGCTTACTTCCAGGCTATCCTCGAAGAAATAGACGATCGTTTGGGCGGTGAAGGGAATCTTCCGGAAAGAGTCAATGCTTTCCAGAATCAGTTCGCAATTCCCGAGGACAGGCTTTCGGCGGTTTTTGACGCAGCAATCGCGGAATGCCGCCGTCGAACCCTTGCGAACATCGACCTGCCTGACAACGAATCGTTCAGCATTGAATACGTCAATGACAAACCGTGGTCGGGTTATAACTGGTACCAGGGAAACGCGCAGAGCCTGATCCAGGTAAATACGGATCTTCCTATATTCATCAGCAGAGCCGTTGACCTGGGCTGCCACGAGGGTTACCCGGGACACCACACTTTCAACGCATTACTCGAAAAGAATCTCGTCCTTGATAAGGGTTGGCTCGAGTTTTCCCTTTACCCGCTGTTCAGCCCACAGTCGCTTATCGCTGAGGGCAGCGGCAACTATGGCATCGAACTGGCATTCCCCGGCGACGAACGAATCGAATTCGAAAAGAATGTGCTGTTTCCGCTGGCCGGGCTCGACGCCGCGGAGGCGGATCATTACTACGAGGTCATGGCTTTGCTGGCCAAACTCAACTATGCCGGCAACGAAGCAGCTCGCGACTATCTCAATGGAACGATAGACCGGGAACAGGCTATTGAGTGGTTAGTCGAATACACGCTCGCCTCACCCGAGCGAGCGCTGCAAAGAACCGAGTTCTTTGATGCCTACCGCAGCTACACCATTAATTACAATCTCGGCCAGGACCTGGTTCGCGAGTATGTCGAACGCGATACGACCAACATGGCCGAGCGCTGGGACCGCTTCGAAAAACTGCTGTCTTCACCAATGACGGCGGCAGACCTGAACTGATGCCGGTTGACGGCAGCCAGGCTTTATTATGACTCCGGACCGATATGCCGACGATGCCCGGGCGTTGTGCCGAACTTGCCAGTCGTTTGGTGAGCGTGGCTGGTGTCGCGCAACCAGCGGAAACTTCTCAGTTCGTGTCGATGAATCGTCCTGCCTGATTACACAGTCCGGTAAAGACAAGTCGCAACTCACAGTCGATGATCTCATGATTCTCGATCTCGACGGTCACCCGGCTGACCCGGGTTGCCTGCCGTCAGCGGAAACGCCCGTTCATACCTGCCTCTATCGCATGGGCGGCGCCATCGGCGCTGTTTTGCATACTCACTCTATCGCCTCGACCCTGCTATCGCGAAAAGTTGGATCACAACTCAAGTTTTCAGGGTTTGAAATGCAGAAAGCATTCTCTGGCGTGACCTCACATGAGACTGAGCTTGCGATACCCGTGTACGACAACAACCAGGATATGGAGGCGCTTGCCGGCGTCATCGAAAAAGCATGGCATGAACGAGCGTTTGCGGCGCCGGGTTTCCTGATTCGCGGGCATGGCCTGTATGCCTGGGGAAAAAACCTGGAAGAAGCGAAACGCCACGTCGAGGGCTTTGAGTTTCTGTTTGAATGCCTGTGGAATGAAATACTGGCGCGAACGTCATGACGATCAAGGCAATAGTCACGGACATCGAGGGCACGACGAGTTCCATCGATTTCGTTCATCGCGTCCTGTTTCCCTACGCTGCGCGGGAACTTCCTGATTTCATCCGATCGGGCAGTACGCACGCCGATATCGCGGCTCTGCTCGACGACGTTCGTTCGGAGGCGGGCGAGTGCGACGCCACAATCGAACGCGTCATCGAAATCCTGCTGCAGTGGATCAGGGAGGACCGGAAAGCAACTCCATTAAAAGCCTTGCAGGGACACGTTTGGCGCCGGGGGTACGAACGCGGCGACTTCACCGGGCATATGTATGACGATGCCGCCGACCGTCTGCGCCGGTGGTCCAACAGCGGCATTGATCTCTACGTGTATTCGAGCGGCTCGGTAGGCGCACAGAAACTGCTTTTTGGTTACAGTGACGCCGGCGACCTTCGGCCGCTATTCAAAGGCTATTTCGATACGAATATCGGGCACAAGAAGGAATCAAGGTCTTACCGAAACATAGTGGATTCCATTGGATTTGCTGCACCTGATATCCTGTTTCTTTCAGACGTCGCAGAAGAGCTGGATGCGGCGGCCGAAGCAGGCATGAGAACAACTCAGCTCGTACGCCAGGAAGATGTCGTAATCGGCTCACACCCGGTCGCATCCGATTTCGACGAAGTCATAGTCGACTCCTGAACACATTAACAAGGTGCATTTCTGCCATGAGCCAGCTAACAGTTTACGACGAAGCCGAACCCGCAAAACCGATAATCAAGAGTGACAATATTAACGTCATCGTTGATGAACTCGCCAGGGCCGGCATCCAGGTAGAACGCTGGACCGCCGACCGGGAGCTTGCCGACGATGCAGACAACGATACGATCATCGCTGCGTACCAGGATGAAATTGACCGCCTCGTTTCCATTGGCGGTTACCAGACCTGGGATGTTGTCAGCATGAACCCGGATCACCCGGAAAAAGACGCTTTCCGGCAAAAGTTTCTCGATGAGCACACACACTCCGAAGACGAAGTTCGTTTCTTCGTCCGCGGCAGCGGGCTGTTCGTTATTCATGCAGGTGGCAAAGTCTATGCAATGCTTTGCGAGAAGGACGATTTGATTTCGGTGCCTGCTAATACGAAGCACTGGTTCGACATGGGACCGAACCCGAGCTTTACGGCAATCAGGTTGTTCAATAATCCGGAAGGGTGGGTTGCCAGTTTCACCGGCGACAAGATTGCCGCCAACTTCCCGCTGCTGGAAAACTGACAGCTCCGCTGGATTTACTTTCGGGGTACCTGCGGCCACGAGACCTTCCGGAGTGCTCGCGATATCCTGCCCCGCCCGGTGATTGACTTCCGATCAACGATATCCGGCAGCACGATGAACAGTTGTTCGGCCACCCGATAGCGATATCGGATTGCCAATCCGACAACACGGCCGTCATTGTGACCGTAGACAGGGATTTTTCCCGTAGAATCAGTTGCTGGCCCAGAAACGAATCCAACATCATGCAAAAAGAAGGATTAAGCCCGAAAGCCTACGTACCGATTCCGGAGGGTGAATCGTACGACCCCTTTGTGCCGGCCGATGAGTCACCTGCCGAATTCACGCTCAAGGCAGTCGGGCTGGGCATCCTTTTCGGCATCATTTTTGGCGCGGCCAACGCCTACCTGGGATTACGCGCCGGACTGACCATCAGCACCTCGATCCCGGTAGCAGTAATGACCGTTGCGGTCTTTCGTGCACTCTCAAGTGTCGGCGTTCGCGGCACCATTCTCGAAACGAACATTTCCCAGACAACAGGATCCGCATCCAGCTCATTGGCGAGTGGCGTTATCTTCACACTGCCCGCCCTGTTCATGTGGGGCATGCCACCGGAACTGCTGCAAATGACGCTGCTCGCGTTGTGCGGCGGACTGCTGGGCGTCCTCTTCATGATTCCACTCCGGCGCTTCCTGATCGAGCGCGAGCATGGCAATCTCCCTTATCCCGAAGGGACCGCGTGCGCTGAAGTTCTGGTCGCGAGCGAAATCGGCGGCGGCCGGGCACGATTCGTTTTCTACGGACTCGCCGGGGGAGCGTTCTTCAAGTTACTGACCTCGTGGATCAACGTGATACCGGGTGCCGCCCATCTCAAGATCCCTTTCCTCAAGAAAGGTGAAGTCGGAATGGACCTGTCGGCAGCGCTTTTCGGTGTTGGTTACATCCTGGGACCGCGCATCGCGGCTATCATGGTCGGCGGTGGTCTGCTTTCCTGGCTGGTAATTATCCCGGCCATTGCCTGGTGGAGCGACGGACAGACGGCGCCTTTATTTCCGGAAACAGTACAACTGATAGCCGATATGTCGCCCTCACAAATTTGGAGTCGTTACGTGCGCTACATCGGCGCAGGTGCCGTCGCCACGGCCGGCATCATCACGTTAATACGCAGCATCCCCGTTATGATCAGCAGTTTCCGCATCGGCGCACAGCAAATCGGCGAACGCGTCGGCGGCGCTGCTGATTCCGTGCCAAGGACCGGGCATGACCTGCCGCTGCGCGTCGTCGGTATCGGCGTCGTTGCTGTTGCCTTGCTGCTTGTCCTCGTACCGCATGTATTCGGGTCGGTGGGTGGCATTGGTATCCGCGCAGTTGCCGCCATTTGTGTCATCCTGTTCGCTTTCTTTTTTGTCACCGTTGCATCACGCATCGTGGGCCTTGTTGGTGTAACCAGCAATCCGACCAGCGGCATGACCATCGCAGCACTGCTCGGGACTGCGTCAATTTTCCTCGTGTTTGGCTGGACCGATGAATTCGGCAAGGCCGCCGCACTGACCGTTGGTTGTGTCGTGGCTATCGCGGCATCGATTTCCGGTGACACCTCCCAGGATCTCAAGACCGGATTTCTTCTCGGCGCAACACCACGCCGCCAACAGACCGCCGAATTGATTGGTGTACTGACCTCCGCCACTTTCGTTTGCCTGACAATACTGGCACTCGGCAAGGGTTTCGGTTTTGGCAGCGCCGAGCTTCCGGCGCCGCAGGCTACACTCATGAAGCTGGTTATTGACGGCGTGCTGGACCAGAACCTTCCCTGGGCACTGGTCGCGATCGGCGCCGGCATCGCGCTCGTGTGCGAGGGCGCCCGCATCCCGTCGCTGCCGTTCGCTGTTGGCGTGTATCTTCCGGTATCGACAATGACGCCATTATTCGTCGGCGGCCTTATCCGGATGTGGATGGAACGCACTGCGAAAGATGAATCGACTGCTGCAGATCGCCGCGAGCGCGGCGTGTTGCTTGGCAGCGGATTCGTCGGCGGCGAAGGCTTGCTGGGCGTCGGTATCGCGCTGGTGGCCGTCGTCAAGAGCCGTCGCCCGGACGGCATTGGCACTGACTGGCTCGGCAGTGACGTTACGGCGATGGTGGTCGGAACGATTGCATTCGCCTTGTTTGTCGCCTGGTTCTTTCGCTCGGTGCGAGGCAAGGACTGAAGGGGCGGTCATGAATACGCGGAGCGTCTGCTTTGCCCCGATAATCAGTAAGCCTTTTCGCGCAATTCGCTGATCGGCGGGCGCCATGATCTCGCTCCCGGAACCCGCCTCCCCCACACCCTGCCCCGATAAGCGGGGTTCAGGTGCTTCGTTACCAGGCGCTGCACCAGGTTAATTCTCGGCAGCAATCCGTGGAACCCCCCGACTTCGACCAGCAATTTGTCGCGCAGCTCGAGCATGCCCAGGTCATCTTCAGTCACACAGACGAGGCGGCTGTGCGGAAGGAAGGGAGGCAAAGCTCCCGCCAGCGGGACAGTGCCATCGCCAGTGCGGTGGGACTTCCTGTTGCCGGGTCCCAGCTCATTAACAAATTGCTCTTCTTCGATAACAAACCAGGGTCCGCGGCGGCTTTCCCTGACTGTCAACTGAATGCGTGTCTTGTCGCCGACGCCAACGATGGCCAGCCAATCGGACTGCCTGACTCCAGTGCCTGACAGGTTCAGTTTCACGATATTCTGCCTGTGCGTACGGGCACGACTCAGCATGTCCTCGAGAATTTCAACGGCACGACGTCCTCGCGCGTCACTCCTGGTCGATACGGAATAGAGACGAACAAATTCAGCGAGGCTGTCGACGATGCTCGATTGCATATTCTTGCAGTCAAAAACATCGATATCGTTTCCGTCCGGATCCACGGTTGCCTCTGCATAACTCGGAAACAGCTGATAAAGCGCCGGGGTAACGCGCGCCGCTTCGCGCTCCCGTTCCCTGGGCTCGGGCCCCGTGAGCAAACTCATGCCCGTTGCGATTTTGACAATCGCTTCAATTGAGCCGAGAAACGGCGTGGCAATCGTTACCACTTTCTCCACCCTGGAACGCCTTCCGACCTGCGACAAGTATTCGCTGATGACGAGGCCGCCCATCGAGTGACCGACGAGATCCACGCAAAGATCGTCAACGTCCGCGTAATGCCGCAATAATTTCGTCCGGGCAATGACTTCATCGATAAACCGCGAGAGTTTTCCGGCGCTCGTTTGAACGTCCATGCGCCAGTCATACGGAAATGCGAATACCGGGGTTTGCCTGTCGGCCCGTGGCGATAGCTCGTGACGCAGCGCACGTATGAGGTCGTCGTAGACGGGAAAGAGCTGACCGGCACGAACGCGGGCGGGCTCGATAGCCTCGTATCGCAGGTCGTCCGGGTGGAGCGCGATGCGCTCGTACTCCTTATTAAAGACCATCGTCCATATTTCATCGGCCTTCAGCGGATAATCATCGACGAGGCTCGATCCGGTGATTCCGGGAATGACGATAACGGGGTTCTGTGGCCGCATAGGGTGCCCTCCACTGACTGGTCATTCTGCCCCAAATGAGCGCCCCGGCCAAAGTGACGTGAAGACCGGTCCATTTGTTACCACTGAATGTGTTTTCCTGTTCAAGGCCGTGAGGTATCCTCAGCACGCATCAATCAGGGGAAATATGATGAAAAAATTACTTGTCACGCTGGCCGCCGGGTTCTTGTTTGTCGCTCAGGCAAATGCCGAGTCACCCGGTACCGAGGACGGTCAGTGGCACTACATCGGCGGTGACGCGGCCCATACGAGATACTCTCCGGCCGACCGAATTGATGCCGACAATTTCGAAGACCTCGAAGAGGCCTGGGTCTGGGATGGCGCCAGTTTCGGCGCTGCGAGTGGCCGATCCACGCCGGTTTACGTCGATGGCGTCCTTTACACCGTTGCAGGACCTCGTCGCCACGTCGTCGCGATTGATCCCGCGACCGGTGAAACCATCTGGTCGTACCGCGAGCCCAATACGCCGCGCTGGGAATACTCGATGCGCCAGGACCACGGCAAGGGTGTCGCCTATGCCGAGGTCGATGGCCGCGGCGTCATCTACACGATTTCACCTGCTTTCTTCCTGACCGCACTGGACGCTAAAACCGGGCGCCCGATAAAAGGCTTTGGCAAACCGGTACCGGTCGATGGTTTTCCGCAGACAGGCGTGGTCGATCTGCTGGGCGATCTTGGTCACGAATATGACCCGTATGAAGGCCTGCCGCTCGAGACGGGCTACATCACGTCCTCTTCACCACCGATCGTCGTTAATGGCGTAGTCATTGTCGGCAACTCGGCAGAACAGGGTTACAACCAGTCGCGAATCGAAAACGTACCCGGCGATATCCTCGCTTACGATGCGAAGACGGGCAAATTCCTTTGGAAATTCAATGTCCTGCCAAAACCCGGCGAATTCGGCCACGAGACCTGGGAAAACGACGCATGGAAGTGGACCGGCGACATTTCGTCGTGGGCACCGATCTCCGCAGACACGGAACGCGGCATTGTCTATATCCCGACCAATGGTGCGACGCTCGACTTCTACGGCGGCTTTCGACCCGGCGACAACCTTTTCAGCACCAGCCTGATTGCGTTGGACGTGAAGACAGGCAAACGCGTGTGGCACTACCAGCTCGTACATCACGATATCTGGAATTACGACACGCCAACCGCTCCGGTCCTGATGGACGTGCAACAGAATGGCGAAACCGTGCCTATCGTGGTCCAGGTAACCAAGCAGTCTTTCGCCTACACCTTCAACCGTGAGACGGGCGAGCCGATCTGGCCGATCGAGGAACGACCGGTTCCTGCATCGAAAGTCCCGGGTGAGAAACTCTCTGAGACGCAACCGTTCCCGACCAAGCCGTTGCCCTACGACAACCAGGGACTGACACACGACGCGTTGATCGACTTCACGCCGGAATTACGGGCACGCATGCTCGAAATACTTGAAGAGTACGAGATCGGACCCTTGTTTAACCCGCCGCTGCATCGCGGGAATGAAGCCGGCAAGAAAGCAGCCTTGTGGTGCCCGGGTGACATTGGCGGGGTGAATATTGATGGCCCGGCAGCGGCAGATCCGGAAAGCGGGATTCTCTATGTAACGTCACGGAAACATTGCTCTTATCGAATCCTGGCGCCAGGTGCGGAGCGGGACGCAGTAATCGACAAACCCACCGGCGCAACAATCGCCGACTATGTTGTGACGCCAGGCTACGGCAGTGTCCAGGGTCCGGACGGACTCAACATGTTCAAGCCACCGTATAGCCGCATCACTGCTATCGACATGAACACCGGCGAGCATCTCTGGTGGATTCCTGTCGGCGAAACGCCGGACCGGGTACTGGAACATCCTGACCTGCAGGGCATGGATATTCCGAACACGGGCAATGGCGTGCAGGTTGCGCCAATGACGGTCACGCCGAACCTGCTGCTCTACGCTGGCAATGGCAGCGATGGCACACCGTATCTTTACGCGGTAGACAAGAAGACCGGCGAACAACTCGGCAAGGTCGAAGTGCCTGACTCGAGCAGCTACGGCATGATGACCTATATTCACGGCGGCCGGCAGTACATCATGCTGCAGACGCGCTCGAAACTGACCACGATGGCACTGCCCGGCGGCGACGATCACATCTCCGGTGGCCATTAAGCGAAAATTCAGGTACATCAGTCCATAATTCAGGCAATACCTGGCAACGGCCCGCCCCTTACGGGGCGGAGCCTTGCCGCTTAAACGGACCAGAAAATGAAGAAAGTAATATCGACACCGCTAGTGACTGCTTTGGGCTGCCTCATCGCCTGGGCGGGCGCGGCTGCAGACCCGCGAACAACCAATGACGGTGTCTTTACCGAAGACCAGGCAGATGTCGGCGAAGCGCTATACACCGAGCATTGCCTGCTGTGTCATGACAAAAAGTACTTTCGACCGGTGCTGCAACGCTGGGAGGGACAGCCGATCAGCGTTCTGTTCACGGTGATGAGTACATCGATGCCCGAGAGCAATCCGGGCTTCCTGACTGAGAAAGAATACGTCGATATCCTGGCCTATATCCTGTCACTGAGCCGCTACGATGCGGGGGACAGCGAGCTCGACTTCAATGACGGGGCATTGAACGAACTCAAGATCGAAGCCCGAAAGAAATAGGGACTTGTTGCGGATTTCCGAATCGGAGTCTGTGTGCAGACCACCTTATGTCGCAAAGGACGTAATGTCCGACTGCAATCTGCCATGAATAGTGGCGCATTTAATACAGGTTTAATGAGGGCCATGCGGCCGAAATCTGCTATTCTCTGTCGGATCCCGCATTGACGGGCGACGGCTGAAAAAGGGGGAGACACTTATGCCGAAGAACACAGGATTGAATCGCCGAAATTTCATAAAAGGCGCCGGAATGACCGCATTGGCGGGCGCAGTAGGCAGTACCGCTGCCGGCACCGCAGTCGCGGAGGAAATGCCTTATCTCGTCAATGGCAAATACGACTTCGATACGGTCTACAGCCGAATTGGCAGTGGCTCTGTCAAGTGGGACAGCCAGATCGCCAAGTACGGCAACAAGGTCAAAGTGGGCATGGGCATCGCCGATACCGATTTCAGGGCAGCACCCTGCATTGGAGAGGCCATGGCCGAACGTCTCAAGCACGAGAACTGGGGCTACCTGGGTGGTGAGGCTTATGCGGAGTTTCGCGAAGTCATCGCCGAGTGGAACCATGATCGCTATGGACTCGCAGTCGACCCGACATCGATCCAGATTGCGACCGGTGTCCATCCCGGGCTGATCGCCGCTATCCAGACTTACTCGCCGCCGGCAAGCAAAGTGCTGTTGATGACGCCGACCTATAACGGCTTCTATTCGGACCTGCGCAACACGCAGACAGTCAAGAACGAAAGCCAGATGGTTTTCGAAAATGGTCATTATTCAATTGACTGGGACGACCTCGAAGCCCGCATGACCCCTGACACCCAGACGATGCTCCTTTGCAACCCGCAGAACCCGACGGGCAATGTCTGGTCTGAAGATGACCTGCTTCGCATCGGTGAATTGTGTCTGAAGAACCAGGTAGTCGTGCTGTCTGACGAAATTCACGCGGATTTCACGCGTGCCGGCCAGAAGTTCACGCCATTCGCCTCGCTGCCGGACAAGGCCATCGTCGACAACAGCCTGTCATTCAGGGCTATTACCAAGACCTTCAGCATGCCGGCATCGAAGAATGCCTACTGGTTCTCAACCAACAAGGTCATGCTGGAGCGCGTCAAGAGGAACCACATGGCAGGCATCAACACGCTTGGCATCGTGGCCAATACCGCCGCGTACAAGCATGGCAAGGACTGGCTGGACCAGTTGCTGGTCTACCTTGATGGCAACCACCAGTTCGTCGAGGATTACCTCAAGGAAAACATCCCGCAGATGCGTTACACGAGAGCGCAGGGAACGTTCCTGAGCTGGCTGCATTTCGATGACATCATGGATGAGGTCGGCGTAGTGAAGAAATCCAAGGCAAGCCAGATGACAGACAACCCGCAGTCCGAGACGCAGGTATTTGAAGACTGGCTGGTTGAGAATGCCGGCGTACAGCTGAACAACGGCCAGAGCTACGGCAAGGGCAGTGACCGTTGTATGCGCATGAACGTTGGCTGTTCTCGCAAGGTGCTCAAATTCGCACTGGACAACATCAAAGAGGCTGTCAGAAAGGTCTGATACTGATCAGCCAGCCTTGATTGCAAGACTGACCGCTGCCTGTGCCGGCTCGATAACCGGCACAGGCAGTTTTGTTTCTGCCCCGGTTTTTATCGACGACATGCCGGCACATCCCAGGATAATTGAGCTCGCGCCGTATTCGTCGACCAGCCTGTAGCCGCCCGCAATGACCTTGTCCAGGGTAGCCACGTCATTCGCCGCTTCGTCGACAGTGATGTTTAACGGTACTTCGCCGGCGAGATGAACCTCGTGACCGAGTGTCCTGATATAGGCAAGATGACGCCGGATGGATTCGTCCGACAACGCCACGACCCCGAATTTTCCGCCCAATGAAATGGCGGTTTCAATTGCGCTCTGCTGCATACCAAAAACCGGCTTGCTGAACATCTCGCGACATTCCTTAAGGCCCGGATCGGAATAGCACGCTATCACGTACGCATCGTATTGCGGTGACTCTGAAATGCGCCGGGCCACCAGGGGAATAACCGATGCAATATCGTCGTCAGATTCGATACCGAACGGACCTTCTGCAATCGTGCAGCAATCAATCTCTGCCTGGTTCGAAAACCCGCGGAGCGACTCGCGCAGTCCCCCGGTAACCGATTCGTTGGAGTTCGGATTGATGACGAGAATCTTCTTCTGTTTCATCAGAGGCCGAAATCAACACCGAAATTGATGGCAGGATCGAGTTCAGGTGCCGTCCTGCCCGGCATGCCTGTGCAGTCAATTGTCCTGCGCGGCACAAATTCACCGTCGCCGCGAGCAACCTTCAATTCGTTGTTTTCAATCACTACATGACCGCGTTGAATGACCTTTGTAGGCCACCCGGTTATCTCCATGCCTTCGTAAGGCGTGAATTCCATGTTGTCATGCAGATCTGCCGCAGTGACCACGCGGGTTATCTCCGGATCCCAGATCGCTATGTCCGCATCCTTGCCTTCCGTGATCGAACCCTTGCAGTGGTCCATTCCGTATATTTTCGAAACATTGGTTGCCG
>JAHEFD010000020.1 GCA_024640345.1 Woeseiaceae bacterium | reverse complement strand
GGCGGCCGGCGGATGTCGCAATTGCGGGACGACGAGGCGGGCGCGTCCTGACTGCGCTGAACGACGACCTGCTGAATAGCCGGACTCTCGGAGCCGTTACAGAAATCGTTTACGAGTCGTCCTTTGATGGTGCTGAAATCCAGGGCTGGTACTTAACGCCACCGGATTACAAAGCCTCGGAAAAATACCCGCTGATCCTGGAGATACATGGCGGACCCTACCTGGCCTATGGTCCGTACTTTTCTGCCGAAATGCAGTTGATGGCAAGCGCCGGATATGTCGTTTTTTACGACAACTATCGTGGTAGTACAGGTTACGGTGAGGACTTTGCGCTGCTCCTGGATAACAAGTATTCGAGCCCTGAAGACTTCGCCGATCATATGTCCGGCGTCGATGCATTGATCGAAAAGGGCATCGCGGACCCTGGAAACCTGTTTATAACCGGTGGGTCGGCCGGTGGCATCGCGAGCGCCTATGCCATCGGACTCACGGATCGGTTCAACGCAGCGGCAGTTGCGAAGCCAGTCATCAACTGGATCAGCAAGACGCTCACGGGGGATTCCTACATCGGGCAGATATCGCACCAGTTTCCCGGCCCGCCATGGGAAGAATTTGAACACTACTGGCAGCGGTCGCCGCTTTCTCTGGCGGGAAACATGACGACGCCGACCATGCTGATTACCGGGGAGGAAGACTATCGCACGCCGATTTCCGAAACCGAACAGCTGTACCAGGCACTGAAACTCAAAGGAGTCGACGCCGTGATGGTCAGGGTACCTGGCTCATCGCATGGCATCGCAGGTCGGCCATCGCGGCTCATCGCGAAGATCGATAATATTCTTGAATGGTTTAAACGCTACCGTAGCGACCTTGCAGTGAGTGAAGATGAATAGAATATCCGGAAATGTACTTTTAGCGGCGATAACTTTGCTGCTGGTGTCCTGCCAGCCTGCGCCGGAATCCTTTCTTTCCCAGTTTCCCACGATCGACCTCCTGATCGAAAACGGTAACGTGGTCGACGGGACGGGAGTTGATTCAATTGTTGCCGATGTCGTCGTCGTAGATGACAAGATTGTATTTGTTGGTGACGCTGCGTTTACAGAGAGTGATCTTGCTGAGCGTGTGAACCGCAAAGTCGATGCTTCAGGCAAGGTTGTTGCACCAGGTTTTATTGACCTGCACTCCCACGGAGACGCACTGGCAACACCGGGGTTTGAAAATTTTCTGGCGATGGGCGTTACGACAATTTCCCTTGGGCAGGATGGTTCCAGCCCCGATGTCGCGCCCTTGTCCGGCTGGCTTGACGACGTCTCGGCAAAGGGGATCGGGCCCAACCTTGCAATGTTTGTCGGTCACGGAACCTTGCGAAACCAGTCTGGAATAGGCCTGTCTGCGTCACCGGAACCGGAAGACATGCAGCGCATGCTGGACATGCTCGATGCGGCATTGAAATACACGTTCGGTCTTAGCACCGGTCTCGAATATAACCCGGGCCTTAATGCGAGCACCGAAGAACTGCGAGCGATGGCAAGAGTCGTTGGCGAGAATGATCGAATGATCATGAGTCATATGCGAAACGAAGATGACGATCAACTCGAAGCGTCAATTGCGGAATTGCTGGAGCAGGGTGAAGACGCACGTGTTCACGTAGCGCACCTGAAGTCCGTTTACGGGAAAGGAGTCGACAGGGCCGATGAGATCCTCGGAATTCTCGCAGATGCCCGTGAATCCGGTATTGAAATAACGGCGGAAATTTATCCGTATTCCGCCAGCTATACCGGCATCGATATCATCTTCCCTGTCTGGGCCAAAACGGCTGAACAATTCGAAATTGCGAAAGTAGAGCGTCGCGACGAGCTTGCGGAGTACCTTCGGGATCGCGTCAACCGGCGCAATGGACCGGAAGCAACGTTGCTTGGCACTGATCCCTGGACTGGCAAGACGCTGGCAGATCTCGCGCACGAGATGGAACTGCCGTTCGAAGATGTATTGATTGACGTGATAGGGTCGCACGGCGCATCCGGTGCATACTTTGTCATGAATGATCAACTGCAGGCACGTCTTCTGCAGGATCCCTATGTCGGGGTTTGCTCCGATGGCAGCCCGACCGGATTTCATCCGCGCGGTCATGGCACCTTTGCAAGGATCATAGAAACCTATGTCATGAAAGACGGCGTCCTGACGCTCCCCGAGGCCGTCAGGAAGATGACCTCTTTTGCGGCGGGTGTCCTGGGAATTAAAGATCGCGGCGTCGTGCAGGTGGGCATGGTTGCAGACCTGATCGTTTTCGATCCGGCAAGGATTCACGAAACCGCAACCTATCCGGATCCGTTGCAGCTCGCAGAGGGATTCGATGTCGTCGTCGTTAATGGCAAAGTCGCACGCCAGAACGGACGAATGGACTCAGCACTGCACGGTAAAGTTCTGCGACCCGAATGAATTCGCCGATAATCAAAACAGATGGGCGCGCCATTGTGCTCGATCTCAGCACGGGCGCACGACTTTGTGGTGAGGATATTGCCGGTCTGAATACGGCAGAGCTCGGGGAGCTCATCAATCGAGCGATGGCAGACGCCGGGACGGCATTCGCTTTCGGCCGATATGCCGAGCCGCGCGATCTGTATAGCAATGACAATTTCGCGAGCACAGATTCCGCTGAATGCCGCACCATTCACATGGGCATCGACTTGTTCTGCGAGTCCGGCACACCGGTGTTTTCTCCCCTGGATGGAAAGGTGGCGTACGTTGAGAATAATGCCAGTGAACTTGATTACGGACCGTTGATCATCTTGCGCCACACCACCGCTCAGAGCGGTGAATTCTTCACTTTGTACGGCCACCTGTCGATGGAAACGCTTCTGCTCGTCAGTGCCGGGCAGGACATTGCCGCGGGCGAACAGATCGCGACGGTTGGTTCGCCGCCGACCAATGGAAACTGGCCCCCGCATCTGCATTTCCAGCGGATCAATGACCTGCTGGACCTGGGTGTCGATTTCCCGGGCGTCTCGCTGAAGAGTCAGCAGGACTACTGGCTGCGCTTGTCGCCAAGCCCGGCGGAATTTTTTCCTGAGTGCGACGCCTCGTCGCTGGAGTTCAGATAATGGAATTGATTGGTTACATGGATTCGCCTTTCGTTCGTCGTGTCGCCGTTAGTGCAAAGTTGCTCGGTTTGCCCTTTAAGCACAGGGAGTTATCGATCTTCAGGGACTTCGAGGAATTTCGCGCGATCAACCCCCTGGTCAAAGTGCCGACATTTGTCTGCGATGACGGGCAGGTGCTCGTCGATTCGACACTGATTATCGATTACCTGGAATCCGTTGCCGGCAAAAGCCTGATGCCCTCGTCCGGATCTGACAGGACCCGTGCGCTCAATATCATTGGAATCGCCATAGTGGCCATGGAGAAAGTGGCGCAGCTGATCTACGAGACAAAGCAACGGCCTGAAGAGGTGCAATACCAGCCATGGATCGATCGGCTGCAAAAGCAGCTGAGCGGTGCACTCGACCTGCTGGAAGATTGCGTTGGCGAAGGGTCAGGCTGGTTTTTCGGTGACGAGTTGAGCCAGGCCGATCTGACCGTGGCCATCGCCTGGCGTTTTGTACAACACATTCTTTCAGGGGAGATATCGCCTGACAGATACCAGGGTCTTGTCGTTTTTTCCGAGCGGGCTGAACGATTGCCGGAATTCAAGGCTTGTCCATTATCCTGACCAGCGCCTTTCGTTTTCATCGCTTTGCTACATTGCCGCCAGTGTTGCAGCGATTGTCTTTAGTCGGGACAATGTCGGTCGCGAATTTCGGGGAGTTATCGGGTGATTAATACAGATGTCGTAATCGTTGGAGCCGGTCCGTGTGGCCTGTTCCAGGTGTTCGAGCTGGGTCTGCTTGGGCTTAAAGCCGAGATTGTGGATTCGATCCGGCAGCCGGGCGGGCAGTGCACCGAGCTTTATCCCGACAAGCCCATCTACGACATCCCGGCAATTCCAATGTGCACCGGTGACGAATTGACGGATGCGCTGTTGAAGCAAATCGAGCCCTTCGGCTGTGGGATGCACCTCGGTGAAGAGGTTCAGATCGTGCGACGCAATGATGATGACACGTTCTTCGTTGAGACAAGCAGTGGCAAACAATTCACCTCCAAAGCAGTCGTTGTTGCCGGAGGCGTTGGTTCCTTTCAGCCACGGCCGATTCGAGTGCCGAATATCGAGGAATTTGAAGACAGGTCGGTGCATTACCGCGTCAGGGATCCCAGGCAGTTTGCGGGAAAGAAACTGGTTATTCTCGGTGGCGGCGATTCCGCGCTGGACTGGGTGCTCGAACTGGTTGACATAGCCGAGCGAATAACACTTGTTCATCGTCGTGACGAATATCGGGCGATGCCGGACTCGGTCGCTAAAATGGAACAGCTGGTTGCCGACGGCCGTATGGATGAAATCAGGAGTGCGAAGGCATCTGCTATCAACGGAGAGAACGGCCAGGTTACGTCAATTGTCATTCAGCCCAAAGAAGGCGAGGCAAGGGAAATCGAGGCAGACCAGGTGCTGGTTTTCTTTGGCCTTGCGCCGAAGCTCGGACCCATCGCCGAGTGGGGCCTCGACATAAACCGCAAGACGATTAACGTTGATACAGAGAAGTTCGAAACTTCCGAACCCGGCATTTATGCGGTAGGCGATATCAATTTTTACCCAGGAAAGAAAAAGCTGATTCTTTGCGGCTTTCACGAAGCTGCGCTGGCTGCATTCGCCATCAAGCAGCGTATCGAACCGGACAAGAAGGTCCATGTCCAGTACACGACAACGAGCCCGATCATGCACGAGCGGCTCGGTGTGGAAGAGCAGGAATCCTAGCAGCGTGTTAACGGAGCCTGATGTATCAGCATGCACACTGCGAAGTTTCGACCATTCTTTTCTTGTCTCGTACTCACCCGAGACCTTTTGCAACGGGCTGTCGGCAATATGAGAATTCGATTGATTATTTCGATGTTGGCCATGCTCGCGGCGTGTACGGCAGAGGAGGCTGCAATGCCGACAACTGATACCGCAGCGACGACCCGGCCGGACATCATAGCGACGAACGCCTTTTATTATTACAGAGACGTTGAATTGGCCTGGGCCTTTTACCGAGACACACTCGGTCTGGAGACGGTCGTTGATTACGGCTTCGCGAAGATCATGCGACTGGCCGATTCGTCTTATCTGACGCTGGTGCAGGCCAGCGAAGGCATGCACACGGCAGATGAGCCGAAGACCGTAACCCTGAGCCTGGTTACCGACGAGCTGAATCAATGGTATGCGCACCTGACTGATAAATCGGTACCGATGCGGCGCGGGATGACCACTGGAGACCGCCAGGCGACCAACAGCTTCGTTGCGATTGATCCGGAAGGATATTTCCTGAAATTCGTTCGGTACAACCCACATCCGAACCAGGAATCTTTTGTCGCGGCATTTTCGCAGGTCGCACCGGTTGTTTCGAAAGCCGATTCGGCTGGCCCGTTGAGCATCCGGGTTGCGGCATTCTCTGCCTATTTCGCGAACCTCGACGTTATTCGCCCTTTCTACGAAGGCCTGTTCGAGATCACGCCGTCAGGTCAGCTCGATAATGTGGACGTTTACCAGCTGTCCGGAAGCGGATTCCTGTCACTGGTTGAGGGTGGCGATGAGCTGCACCAGCCGACGGAGAAAAACGGGGTAACACTTTCATTTTTGTCGACTGACGTTGATGCCTGGTTCCAGCGTGCAAAGAACTGGCCCGGTTTTGAACTTCGGACTCCCGAAATATTCAATGAAGGTGGCGGCCTCGTCCGGGTATTTGTCGGTTATGATCCCGATGGCATCTTCCTGGAATGGGATACGTTCCAGGAAGCGCCGGAAAACGAAGTGCTGCTGAATTATTTGCGCTGATCGTTAAAGTCTATTGGCATTCATTTGCCAGGTTATCCAGCGAATCGGCGAAACCTGCCAGGTCAAATTCCGCGGTCTCCGGGCCCTGGGAATAAGGCGACACTTCGACCAGCAGCGCGGCTCCGTTCTTAAGCGAATCAATCAGCTTCTGACTGTCATCGACCGACGGGCTGAGTGTTACCTGCTCCGAGGGATCGAGTTTCCACTTGAGCCAGGTAAACCGGCCGCCGTCAATCTTGAAACCAACTTCGGTGCTGAACGAAGAGATGAACCTGTGCCAGTTGATTCTCGCGGTTAGAGTCCCGTCACCTGGCGAGCAGAGGATTTCAAGCTGAGGGGTCACGTCATTACTGCCCGACTCATCCTTTATCGTCGTCGCTGAGTCCTGTCGAAGCACTAAAGCCGATCCATATCCTGACGAATCGTCGATGGTTTCGAGCGTCCATTTCGAATCTGGCCCGGGCGCACCTGCAAATGCCAACGCGGGCACGAGAGCCAGTATGAGGATTGTTAGTTTCATGGATTTTTCCTGCGCTGAAAAATTAAACAAGTAATGAGCCCGATCAGGATCGTTCACCGGGACTTAGCGCCGTTGATCGCGCCTTCGATCAGGTTCAGCGCAGCCTGCCGGCTGATACCGTCACGGTCGCTGTTAAATGATGGTGTGGATGCGATGCCAAGTGCGACAGTTTTTGGATTTTCAAACATTAAACCGATAGCCGCCGCGAGGGCTTTGCTGCTCGGACCGTCGGTTACGGTGAGAGGATGGCCCGGCACTTCGTCCGGCTCGAGCACATCCATATCCACGTGAACGTAAATCACATCGACTCCCGAGGCCATTTCGTCAAACTGCCTGCGAAAGTTCGCCGAAAGATCGCGAATGTCCTGCACGGAAACCTGGCGCACTTCGTATTCACGAAAACGGTCAGCTTCAAGCGGGTCCAGGTCGCGAACTCCGCCCCACATAATGTCGCTCATGGGTAGCGGCTCAGCCAGGCCGGTTGTTTCGCGTAAATTGTGTAACGCATGGCCGGCGGCAACTGCAACCGGCATCCCACCGAGCATGCCCGACAGCGTCGTTTCGGGCACATTGAAGTCACCATGAGAATCATAGAAAACCAGGCCGACTTTCCGGGCGTTGCCGTCCGAGTCGTATTTGAGCCCGGCCAGCATGCCGAGAAGGTCGTTGCAGTTCGCTTCGAGGCCGATTGTAATCATGTTGTCCTGCAAGCCTTCGCGGACGACTTCGGCGAAATTCGCATTCGCCAGTGCCATGCGGTTCCATTCGCCGTATTGCCGTTCCTGCGCAGGTTTAAGGCGAATATCCTGGACCGGCCGAATCAATTCGCCACCCCATTCGCCGATAAGGCGTTCGAGGCCTGCAGCGTGTATGTAATCCGGATTCGTCGATAACTCCGGTACGTTGCGACCACCGCCGTAAGGATTCTTGATTACATCGACCTTGATTGATTCGGCCGCTAATGAAGTCAGCGGCACAGCAAGGGCTAAAAGACTACCGACAAAAAGAGATCTAAATCGCACGTTTCAATCCTCAATAATGTTTTGCTTATTCAGCGTCAGGGTCTTTCAGCTGCGGGTAGTCGATGCCGAGTTGTTCGAGATAGGTGTCGTACTTCGACGGATCATAATAAAACTCCCTGAGCTTGTCCTTGTACATGCCCATGATTGCCGCGTTCTTTTCGATAGCCGGTTTATCCGTGTCGCTGATGAAGGGCACATAAGTTTCATTCGCGGTTTGCTCATCACGAAAGTAGGTCCAGGCGGCATCGACCAGCGCTTCCTGCTCAATCAGGTCAAGCATGGTTGCGGCGACCACTTTTGCACCTGCGGTTGCGCCTTTGTGGGCGATCGGTGTGGCCATTGCCATGGCGCTGGACCAATGATGGCCGGTGCTGCCGTCAACGTTTGACGGGAATCGCAAGGTCACTGTTGGTACGTTCCAGGAAACATCACCGATATCGTCGGAGCCGCCTGATTTCGGTTCTTCCAGCGGGACACCAATATCCTCGATCTCTGTCTTGAGGCCCGTGATCTCGTCCGCCTCCATGAATTCCTGAAATGCCTTTGCAAATATTTGATCGTCCTCCGACCATTCCGGCATGCCGACGGCGCGAATATTGTCGTACATCGCTTCGGCAATCGGTTTGTTGAAGTGGCGCGGATAGGCAGCGCCAATGATGCGTCGAGAGAAAGTCGTATCCGTCATCATTGCGGCGCCTTCGGCAGTTCGCTGCAATTTTGCGAAGTTTTCGCGAATGTTTTCCGCCGTCATTTCCCGGATGAAATACCATACGGTTGCCTTTGACGGGACAACATTCGGCTGGTCGCCACCGTCAACGATGACGTAATGCGAGCGCTGTAACGGGTGCAAATGCTCGCGGCGAAAATTCCACGCAACGTTCATTAGTTCAACGGCATCAAGTGCGCTCTTGCCTTTCCAGGGATCACCGGCACCGTGTGCCGCAGTCCCGTCGAACGTGTATTCGACCGATACCAGGCCGGTCCCGGTTGCCTGGCCCCAGCTTACGTTCAATGAATCCGACACATGGGTGAACAGCACCGCATCGACATCCTTGTAGCGGCCATCTCTCGCGAACCACGCCTTGGCTGCTACAAGTTCCTCGGCGATTCCGGGCCAGAGCACGATCGTTCCGGGGAGGTTCTCGCGTTCCATGATTTCCTTGACCGCAATCGCCGCCGTGATGTTGACGGCCTGGCCGGAGTTATGCCCCTCGCCGTGCCCGGGCGCGCCTTCGATCATAGGCTTGCGATAGGTCACGCCAGGCATTTGTGACGCCTTGGGGATTCCGTCAACGTCGGAGCCGAGGGCGATGACTGGTTTGCCGCTGCCCCAGGTTGCCCACCAGGCGCTGGGCATACCCGACACACCTTGTTCGACGGTGAATCCGTTGCTCTCCAGTATCTCCGTGACGTAGCGCTGGGTTTCAAACTCCTGGAAGCCCAGTTCTGAAAAGGAAAACAGGCTGTCCACGATTTCCTGCGTCAGTTTCTGCTTGTCGCTGACAATCCGGGCGGCCTCGGCCTTCAAACCCGTCAGTTGTGGTGGTGGCCCTTCGACGTCAATCGGCTCGTCCTGCGCCATACTGGTGCCAGTGACCATAACGAATGTCGAAGCAAGAATTGCGAGAATGCGCTTCATAGTCTCCCCCTGAAGATCCGGTACGTTCAATCGATGACACCGATAATACCGCAGGCGACGGGGGATTGGTGCGGCCCTCCCGATTGAGCTAGGCTTACACGATCACCAGATCGCGCAAATTATAATTTCAGGGGAAACGACGATGCGAATAGACCTTCAATCCATAATCCGATCAGCAGCTTTGCTGCCGCTGACGCTTGGTGCTGCCCTTGCCCAGGATTTCGACAGCGTCGAAATGAAGGTTCACCCGGTTTCCGGAAATGTCAGTTATATAGAGGGGATGGGTGGAAATATCGGTTTGTTCACGGGCGAGGATGGGGTCTTCCTGATCGATGATCAGTATGCGCCACTGACGGACAAGATTACGGCGGCCGTGCGGACGGTATCGGATGGTCCTGTTCGCTTCCTGGTCAATACTCACATGCACCCGGACCACACCGGTGGCAACGAAAATTTCGGCAAGATGGGTACGATGATCTTTGGGCACGACAATGTGCGCAGCCAGATGGCTGTCGCAGATTACAAAGAAGAACCGCCGCTGGTTACATTCTCCGACGATATGTCATTTCACATCAACGGAGAGACGGTGCATGTGTTCAAGACGCCAAGCGCACATACCAATGGTGATGTTTATGTCCATTTCACCGGCTCAAACGTGATTCATACCGGGGACGTTTATCGCACGACTTCATATCCCTACGTCGACGTCGCAAACGGTGGCAGCTTTCTCGGTACGATCAAGGCATACGACCTGCTGATCGAGGTGTCGGACGCTGAAACGAAAATCGTTCCGGGCCACGGCGTGACCTCCAACGTTGCCGATGTTCGGGCGTTTCGCGACATGATGCTGGTCATTCGCGACCGGGTTGCTTCCGCGATTCGTGACGGAATGTCGCTTGAACAGGCCCAGGGCGCAGGATTGACTGCCGAATATGACGAGCGGTGGGAGAGTGGCCGACGCATTGGCAGTGCCGCTGCGCTAATCGAGGCAGCCTACGCGGATATGGCCGATTAAATACCGCGGGGCCAGGGTTCTGCCCTGGCTCCGATTCACAGTTTTTTCCAGATCCAGTCGTACCGATCGCCGTTCGGTAGCGTGAACCAGATGACCAGCAGGTCGTCTCGACGCTCGTAATTGAGCGTTGATATGGTGCCGACCTCTTGCGGGTTTTCCGAGATGTCCCGATACCAGGTAAGCGTGCTGTCATCCGCGTCGTAACGCCCGGTGTGGCCATTGATGTCGAGCCATTCCTTCAGATAGGCGATCTGGTCTTCATCGGACATGGCCGCAACTTCCTCGTCCTCGATGAATCGCCGCTCGGGGTTCATTGTCATCATCGAGTAATGGCCATGCCCCATTATCAGCAGTCCACGACGGTTGGCGGACTCAGGCGATACACCGGTTCGCGTGTTGGTCAGGGAAACGCGTTCATAGGCGCCATCGAGATTGACGTCCGCATTGGCAAGTCCGGTCGCGGACAACAGGACGATGAAAACGACAAATCTGTTCATTGAGCTGGCCTCTTTAGATTTCAGAAACGGAATGATAGCGTCGCGGAAGGCATTGTGGCACCGGGCATCGGGTTTGCCGGGCCGTGAAAGCCGGTCAAATGCGGGGCGATTATGCAATTTTCGCGGCAACACTACCGTCGATTCGCCCCTTGCCCGCATAATTACTCGCCGGCGTGTAATATCGGCTGAAAACCGGATAGCCATAAAGCTGGGCCTGGAAACGTATACAGGTCGCCGTCGATTGTCGAAACAATAATGAGAAAGCACGGGGAATAAGATGAAAAAAATATTGCTGTCGGCTCTGTCGGCCATGCTGATTTGCTCGGGCGCTTTGGCCGATCCGTTGATATTGCCGATGAGGGAGCGTGCGGCGGTCATCGATCGCCTTCTGTCTACCCGTGTCCAGACCGTCCTTCCCGAGCTTATGAGGCGAACTGGCATCGACATGTGGGTCATTATCTCCCGCGAATACAACGAGGATCCCGTTCTTCGTACCTTTCTTCCATCAACCTGGCAATCGGCACGACGCACTACAATTCTCGTTATCACTGATCCGGGAAATGGCGATCCGCTTGAAACACTGGCGGTCGCCCGCTACGACGTAGGCGAGACTTTCAAAGCGGCCTGGGACAAGGAACGTGACGGCGAACAATGGTCGCACCTCGCAAGATTGATTGAGGAACGCGATCCGCAGCGAATCGGACTGAACTTCTCGGAAACATACGCCCTGGCAGATGGAATATCGGAGACGGAATTTCGCCTGTTTCACGAAGCCTTGCCGGAACGATTGCATGATCGGGTTGTGTCTGCGGAGAACCTGGCTGTTGGCTGGCTGGAAACCCGCACACCCGACGAAATGGCGATCTACCAGCAGATCGTTCGCATCGCTCATGAGATCCTGGCGGAGGGTCTGTCGGACGTCGTGATTCAACCAGGCGTCACAACGACGAGCGACGTGCAGTGGTGGTACCGGGACAGAATTCGGGAGCTTAAACTCACGACCTGGTTCCACCCATCGGTATCCATTGCCCGCGCTGATCAACCCGAGACGGACATGAGCGAATGGGCGCTCAAGCGTTATGACGAGGAGGTGATCCTGCCCGGCGACCTGCTGCATGTGGATTTCGGCATCACCTATCTGCGGTTGAACACTGACACGCAACAGCACGCCTATGTGCTGAAGCCAGGCGAAGCCGATGCGCCCGAAGAACTGCGCGCCGCCCTGGCAGCCGGTAATCGGCTGCAGGATATCCTGACCGGGAATTTCAAGACGGGACGAACGGGCAACGAAATTCTCGCTCTCTCCCTGGCTCAGGCAAAGAAGGAGGGCATCACGCCCTCGATCTATACTCACCCTATTGGCTATCACGGACATGCGGCGGGTTCGACTATTGGCATGTGGGACCAGCAGGGAGGTGTTCCAGGAGACGGGGACTATCCGATGAATCCTGATACCGCTTACTCGATTGAGCTGTATGCAGAAAGCGAAATTGCGAGCTGGGGTAAGGCTGTACGCATCCAGCTGGAGGAAGACGCTTTCTTCGATGGAGAGAAGACCTGGTATATCGACGGGCGGCAACGGAAGCTGCACCTGATCCCGCGCGTTCCGCCGGTTCAGTAGGGGTACGAATAATGAAAACAAAGCTCATGTCTGCTGTTGTCGCGCTGACCTTCGTGGTTCCGGCATGGGCCGATCTCAGGGAAATTGTCCCGGAGAGCGTACTGAAGCAGATCGCGGAGGAGACTTCCGGCGAGGCTGCGAAACGGAATCTAGACACGATAACGTTGCAGCACCGGATGCGGGCTAGCGATCAGTTTGCCGAGGCCACAGACCATATTCTGCGAATGCTTGAATCATACGGGTTGGATGACGTTGAACGCCTCACGTATCCGGCGGATAGCAAAACGATGTTCGGAACACAAAAGTCCCGGCCGGTATGGAACGTGCGTTTCGCGGAGTTGTGGGAACTCGCCGAAGTGAACGGTGAATTCGTGCGCAAGCGACGCCTCGGCGACTGGAGCTCCGTCCCATTGTCGTTGGCGCAGGACAGCTTGTCTGGTGAATCGACAACAACGCTGGTTGATATCGGCGCCGGTACTTCAGCTTCTGATTACGACGGCAAGAATGTCCGTGGAAAACTGGTGCTCACATCCAGCCAGCCGGAAAGTGTTGTGGAGCGAGCAGTGGGCGAACTCGGCGCTGCGGGAATTATCTCTTACGCACCTAATCAGCGATCGGCCTGGTGGAAAGAAGATGATCGGCTCGTTCGCTGGGGTCACCTGGACAGTTTTCCAAAAACAAAGTCTTTCGGTTTCATGATTTCGCTGGGTGAGGCGAGGAAGTTGCAGGAGCGAATGGCAAACGGAGAAGAAATTGTTCTGCACGCCGAAGTCGATGCCAGTCATCAGACGGGAGAGTACGGGTTCGCGACAGCCGCGATTCGCGGTACCGACCATGCAGACGAAGAAATCCATTTAACCTGCCACCTTGATCACCCGCGACCCGGCGCCAATGACAATGCATCCGGTTGCGTGTCCATTCTTGAAACCGCGAGGTCGCTGAACAACCTGGTCAAAAATGGAATCCTGCCCCGACCGTCACGAACGATTCGTTTCCTGTGGCCGACGGAAATCGAAGGCAGCATTATTTACCTGTCACAGCATGAAGACACGTCTCGTATTAAAGCGAACATTCATATGGATATGGTCGGCGGCGGACCGGTCACCAAATCCGTCTTTCGTATTTCGGGTGGCCCGATCAGCGTGCCCTCGTTCGTCAGCGACCTCGGCCACGAGATCGGTCATTTCGTAAACGAGCAGACCGAAGCATTCGCGAGTGGCGACCAAGTCGATTTTCCACTTAATGCGCCGGAGGGTGGAAAAGAACCCCTGATGGCCCTGATGGAAGACCTGGACATGGGAAGCGATCATGACGTTTTCTTTGAAGGCACGTGGGCAAAGCCCGGTCTTTACCTGCATGACTGGCCAGACCGATATATCCATACCAACTACGACCTTGCCGCCAATATCGATCCGACCAAGCTGAAACGGGCAGCGTTTATCGGTGCAGTCAGTGCCTGGTTCCTGGCCAATATGTCCGATGATGATGTGCCCGCCGTACTCGACATGCTTGAACGTAACGCATTGCGACGCAGCGGTGATCTATTGCAACGCCGTGCGAGTTTGGACGGTGTTGATCAAATTGCTGTCAGCGATATTCATTTCGCTGTCGAGCGTCGCAAGGTCCACAGTGTTGAAACGTTCGCAACATTATCAGAAGACGATCACAAAGCAGCCATGGGGTTTATCGGTGAGCTGCAGAAGCTTGTCGCGGTGCCACAGGTGGCAAACGTTGGCGGCGTTAACAGAAATGAAACTGTCTACGAGAGGAATGCGGACATACAGGGCCCAATGGAAGCATTCGGCTATTCCTACCTGAGCGATAAATACGGGGCAGATAAAACGGCTGCGCTCAGGTTGAATCGATACGCTGGCAACGGTGGGCAGTACAGCTATGAGGCGTTGAATTTCGTCGATGGGCGTCGAACGGTCAGTGATATTCGCGACTGGTTGACGGCCGAGTTGGGGCCGGTACCGCTGGAGATCGTTGAGGAATACCTGTCCGCACTCGAATCGATTAATGTGATTCGGGAGAAGTAGGGGTGGCCCGTGATTAGCGGGTCGTGTTCGATTTTTGGCTAGTTACCCTGGCTCGCGATCAGTTCATCTATGATTTCATCGGGATAGCTAAGCAACTTTCCAAATCGACGTGCGATGTCCTCACGGGCCTGGCCTTCGTATCGATTGCTGGCAACCAGGGCTGCTTTGTCTGCTTTCAGTTCGAGGTATTCATCCAGCGTTTCGCCCGTATAAATCAGGAGCACGTGTTTTCCCTCGGCGACATCCTCGGGATAGAGATCGGTAACGAGGAAATCGGTCTCGCGCCAGATCAGAACTCTGTTTCGCCTGGCAATTATCCCGGCATCCTCCATAACGCCGTCCATTTCTTCGGGCGTCATCACCTCGCTCAACGCGAGTTTCTTGACGCCGAGTCGAACGACTTCCGCGAATCCGCCCATAATGCCGAGGTTGTAGGAGCGCTGATCGATTTCAGGTTTTGATTCCTGAGCTTGCGCCGTGCCGAGCAATACGCCTGACGCGAGGAGGGTTAGCAGTGAAACAATGACCGTCTTTGAGTTCATGTCGATACGCAGATTGCCAAAAGCACAGGGTACCCGATTCCCGCACGATCATGCAGCCAGGGCTGTGAAAAGGATGCTATTCTCGCCCAAATTCGAAGGCGGAAAACGACAGAGATGACTGACGGTACACGCAGGATTGCCGGGGTAATGGGTGGCATGGGTCCCGATGCCACCCTCGACTTCATGGCGAAAGTTATTGCGCTGACCGATTCAGATCGTGACCAGGATCATGTTCACATGATTGTCGATCAGGACCCGACGGTGCCGAACCGGCAGGTCGCTATCAGTTCCGGCATCGACAATGTTTCACCACGGCTCGCCGAGATGGCCCGACGCCTGGAATCGGCGGGCGCTGAATTCCTGGTAATGGTGTGCAATACCGCGCACGTGTTCATGGCGGACGCACTCGCGGCCATCAGCATTCCATTCATCAGTATCATCGGGGAAACCGTCGATGAGATTGGCCGGGTTTGCCCCGGCGCGCAAAAAGTGGGATTGATGGCAACTGATGGATGTCTTGATACGAATATTTACCAGGACGCGGTTGCCGCATCAGGAAGGAGCGCGGTGGTCCCCGATTCGGCCAACATGAAAGAACTCATGAACCTGATCAATTCGATCAAGGCGGGGAATCAGGGTGAGGAAGTCAGGCAAGGAATGGAAACAGTGGCACGAGCGTTGGTCGATGCTGGCGCGGAAGTCATTGTCGCCGGCTGTACCGAGATTCCGATCGTGTTCGAAGGGAACGGGTTCCCTGTTCCCGTGGTGGCGTCTACCAATGTATTGGCGCGTCGTACCGTTGAATTTGCTATGGGCCGAAGCCCGTTACCGAAAAACCAAACATAAGGATACTGAACGTGCTGTTAGCCAGATTTCCGCGAGTTTCTCTCGCTCATTTACCGACACCGCTGGAGCATCTTCCTCGTCTGAGCAAGCATCTTGGGGGTCCCGATATATACGTCAAGCGGGATGACTGCACCGGACTTGGCACGGGTGGAAACAAGACGCGCAAGCTTGAGTTTCTGATGGCTGACGCATTGAAACATAATGCCGACGTCATCATTACGCAAGGCGCCGTGCAGTCCAATCACGCGCGTCAGACTGCCGCCGCTGCCTGCAAACTCGGCATGGCCTGTGAGCTGGTATTCGAGAAACGCGTTGCAGATGCGACTGAGGCTTACAAGACGTCCGGTAACGTTTTGCTCGACCGAATGTTTGGAGCAAAAATTTCTGAAGTTGAAAAGGGATCGGACATGGACGCCGCGATGAACGCCATTGCCGCAGATCTTCGAAAACAGGGAAAGACGCCTTATATCGTTCCGGGTGGTGGCTCGAACCCGATCGGCGCACTTGGCTACGTTGATTGTGCGCTCGAGTGTCAGTACCAGGCGAATCGCGACGGCATTGCGATTGACCACATTATTCATGCAACCGGCAGCGCAGGAACACAGGCAGGCCTGATCGTTGGTCTCAAGGCCAGTCACGCAAATATTCCCTTACTGGGGATCGGGGTGAATGCGCCTAAAGATGCACAGGAAGAAAAAGTTTACAAACTGGCCGTAGCCACGGCCGAGTATGTCGGTGCGCCGGGTGTCGTCTCTCGCGAGGATGTCGTAGCCAACTGCGATTATGTCGGACCAGGTTATGGATTGCCGACTGAAGGTATGAACGAGGCGGTCCTGTTACTTGCGCGACTGGAGGGGCTTTTGTTCGACCCCGTATACAGCGGCAAAGGGCTCGCCGGCATGATTGACCTGATCAAAAACGGATTTTTTACAGGCGCGAAAAATATCGTGTTCATACACACGGGTGGTTCGGCAGGATTATTCGGCTACAGCGACATTTTGCAAACCGAGACCTAGCAAACTACGGCATCCCGGGGTTTTCAGAACTTCTGTTGTTGATTCCTGTCTGATGCTCATTAAACTGGGCGGCGTTTTCGTTCGATCGACAAACTTTTAGTTGCGAAAGCAACCACTTTGGGGGAATTAATGACGAGCATCTCAGCTCGCTTTTCATTGCGAGAGGCTATCTATTGCGCCATGGCTGTAACTTTTCTGGTTGGCCGGGTTTCGGCACAGGAACAGCCAGGCATCAATACACAGAAACCGGTTGCACAGGCTACGGTGCTTGCCGGCACACCGGTTACGGACGGCGATGTACTCGGTGACCCGGCCTGGACCGGTGCCAATGTCATTACCGGCTTCTCGCAGGTTCGCCCCAATGCCGGCAGACCCGCTACGCAGAAGACCGACGTCTATGTCGGTTTTACCGAAACGGCCATGCACGTTGCGGTCATCGCGTACGACGACGATCCATCTGCGATTTTTGCGACGGATAGTAGGCGCGATTCGTCGCTCGATGATACGGACGCCTTCCTGTTCATTGTCGACGGCCTGCTAGACCGGCAAAACGGTTACGTGTTTGGCACGAATCCGGCCGGTGTGCAGTTTGACGGCCAGGTTACAAAGGAAGGTTCGGGCGGCTCTGCACTGTCAGGTAACGGCGGGTTCAATCAGAACTGGGATGCGCCCTGGACGGTCAAAACGCTGGTTGGCGATTTCGGCTGGAGTGCTGAATTCGAAATTCCGTTGACATCGCTTCGCTTCAGTTCCGCTGACGAGCAGACATGGGGTTTCAATTTCCAGAGGAATATTCGACGTAACTACGAAGTTGTCTACTGGGCACCGTTGTCCCAGGAACGAAATCTCTATCGCGTATCCGATGCCGGCTCGATTGAAGGCGTCAAGGTACCCAAACAGCGAAATCTGCAAATTACGCCATACGTTCTCGGAAAATCCCAGCGCGGCGGTGGCCTGAGCGAAACGAATAATGAAGGCGACTTCGGTTTTGACCTGAAATATTCGATTACACCCAGCCTGACGCTGGACGCCACTTACAATACGGACTTTGCCCAGGTTGAAGCCGATGACCAGCAGATCAACCTCGACCGGTTCAGCCTGTTCTTCCCCGAGAAGCGACCGTTCTTCCTGGAGAACTCAGGCCAGTTCGCGGTTGGAAACTCGCAGGAAGTCGAGCTCTTCTTCAGCCGCAGAATTGGCATCGGCGCCGGCGGCGGGCCGATTCCAATTGATGGGGGTCTTCGCCTGTCCGGACGAGTGGGCGAGTCGACGAATATCGGATTGCTGCACATGTCATCCGAAGCGGTGGCCGGGCTTGCGCCGGGCAACGATTTTTCGGTGGCGCGGGTCAACCAGGAGCTGCCCAATCGCTCCGGAATCGGTTTCCTTGCTGTAAACCGGCAAGGTGACGGTTCGTACATCCTGTCGAAGGATCTCGATGAGAACCAGACTTACGCTATCGATGGTCGCTGGGGCATTGGTGACAATCTCTTGCTCGAAGGTTGGCTTGGAAAGACAGCGACGCCTGGTCTGGATGGAAAGGACAACGCGTTCGCGATCAAAGCTGCTTACAGCTCACCGGAGTGGTCATACAATCTCGAATACACCGAGGTCGGTGGCGACTTTAACCCCGAGGTTGGATTTCTTTCCAGGAAAGACTACAAGAAGGCAAGCGCCTTCGTCATGTATCGCTGGCGGCCGGATGATCTTTGGGGTCTGTTCGAGCTTCGCCCGCACATTCGCTACGTTGAGCACCAGGATTTCAATGGCGTCAAAGAGTCGGGCAACTGGCATATCGACAACCACTGGGAATTCAAAAACGGCTACTTGTTTGAGACCGGAACGAACCTCATCTATGAGCGTGTCGACAACCCGTTTAACCTGGTCCCTGGCGTTACAGTTCAGCCAGGAGTTTACGACGAACAGAATATCGCACTGGTCATGAGAACGAACCAGGCCGCTCCGCTCAGTTTGAATGTACGTTCGACGATTGGTACTGCCTGGGGCGGCGATCTTTTCCAGACTTCGCCCAGCATCAAATATCGCATTGGCGAAACGTTTAGCTCGGAATTGTCCATCAACTACAACAAGTTTGATCTGCCGATCCCCAATGGTGATTTCTCGGTGGCATTGACAAGGTTGCGGTTGTCATATTCGTTCACACCCAGTGTGTTGTTGCAGGCGCTGTTTCAGTACAACGAACGCAGTGACACGTATTCAACAAACTTGCGATTCTCCTGGTTGCAATCAGCTAATGCCGGCCTGTACGTCGTTTACAATGAAGTGGATGAGCGCTACCTGGGCGCGCCGCCGAATGGTCGTGAGTTCATCATCAAGTACAGTCGAATTTTTGACATCCTCGACTGAGAAACTGACGGCCTGGCCATCATCATGACAACCGGTGCATGATGATGGCGGGCGACAGGAAGGCAGGGAACCAGATGTTATCTAAGTTGCGATTGGCAATCTTGACAAGCTTCTTCATGCTGCTGGTAACAGCCTTGAATGTTTCGGCCGAGGATCGGCCGCGGGCCAGGGACATCGGGCTCGTAGTCGGTACGTTTCCGACTGGCAAATTGAATGCGATTACCGACGTTGAAGGCGTGAAAGTCGGACACACGACGAAAATAGAAGGCGACGATATTCGCACTGGTGTCACGGCCATCATTCCCGGACCCGGAAATCTTTACACGCATCCGATGCCTGCATGGATTCACGTCGGCAACGGCTACGGCAAAACCATCGGTGAAACACAGGTACGCGAATTCGGCGAAATCGAAACGCCGATACTTCTTACCTGCACCCTTTGTGTGTGGAGCGCAGCCAATGCGCTGAAAGATTGGGTCTACGAGCAACCTGGCATGGGTGAGCACACGGTGAACCCGATCGTTGGTGAAACGAACGATGGTGATCTCAACAACATGTGGGCGGATCCCATCCAAAGAGACGAGGTTTTCAGCGCCCTGGAAAATGCAACGACCGGGCCGGTCGAGGAGGGCAGCGTCGGTGCCGGAACGGGTACCAAGGCGTTCTTCTGGAAAGGAGGAATCGGCACGAGTTCCCGGGTACTGCCGGAATCGCTCGGAGGCTACACCATTGGTGTTTTGGTCCAGACAAATTTTGGCGGTAACCTGGCAATGAACGGCGCGCCCGTGGGCCGGGAATTGGGCGAATACCTGTTCAAGGGCGAACTGGATTCGTCAAGACTGCCTGTCGATCCTGACGATGGTTCCATCATGGTAGTTGTAGCGACGAATGCGCCATTAAACGCCATTAGCCTTGAAAGACTGGCGAAGCGGGCGATGATCGGGATCGGTCGTACCGGGTCTGTTGTGTCGAATGGGTCAGGGGACTACGTCATCGCTTTTTCAACACATCCGGATGTTCGTCGGCCTCGCGTCAGCCAGGCAGCCGTTGTGACTCCGGCGCTGGTCAATTCCTCGATGACCCCGTTGTTCGCTGCGACCGTCGAAGCAACCCAGGAATCAATCTACAATGCAGTTCTCAAGGCGACGACGGTCGAGAGCAGCCGCGGAACGTCCCGCGCAATTTCGATTCCAAAAGTGATCGAGATCCTGGAAAAGTACAATGCGCTTAACTGGGACAAAACCATCAGTCCCCATTAGCGATTGTTGGCAATCGGGGGGCAAAGATCGATGCAATCAACAGGACAAGACCCTGGCGCTGATCACCGGGTACCGATCTATTTGTAAATTGTGCCGCCCTTCATCACGAAGCTGACCTGCTCCATCAGCGTGATGTCCTCCAGCGGATTTCCTGGCACAGCAATGACGTCTGCCTGTTTTCCTTTCAGCAGTCGACCGTGTGTATCGCCTATCTCGAGGAAGTCTGCGGCGACACTGGTGGCGGACTGAATGGCTTCCATCGGCGGCATGCCGCCCTTAACCATTAACGCGAACTCCTGTGCATTGTTACCGTGGGCCGACACGCCCGTGTCAGTGCCAAATACAATCGGTACACCGGCTTTGTAAGCTGCGGCAAACGTATCCAGAACCAACGGACCAATCGCGGCGGCCTTGGGGCGCACCAGCTCCGGAAAGAAACCGTCAATTTTGGCTTTTTCGGCAGACCAGTTACCCGCAAGAATTGTTGGTACGTAGTAGGTGCCGTGTTTCTTCATCAGGTCCATGACTTCTTTCGTCATGTACGTGCCGTGCTCGATCGAAGCGACACCGGCAATCACAGCGCGTTTCATTCCCTCGGTACCGTGGGCGTGAGCGGCAACCCGCATCCCGTAGTCGGTGGCCGTTTCGACAATGGCCCGAAGCTCCTCGTCGGTAAACTGCGGATTCTGGCCGCTCTTTGCGACGCTCAGTACGCCTCCCGTGGCAGTGATCTTGATCCAGTCGGCGCCTTCTTTATATCGGTATCGAACGGCCTCGCGTGCATCGTCGATACCGTTGACAACGCCCTGTTTCGGGCCGGGGTCGGCGTTGAAATGGGCGGCCCAGCCGTTCGTCCGATCACCGTGGCCGCCGGTCGTAGCAATTGAAGTGCCGGCGGAAAAAATCAGCGGACCAGGAACATCACCGGCAGCAATTGCTTTGCGCAACGCTATGGTTACGTTGAATGCGTCGCCAAGATTGCGAACGACCGTGAAGCCGGCATCGAGCGTACGCCGCGCATATTTCGCCGCGTCGAATGCGTAGTCTGCTTCGTTAAGAACAAAGCGATTGAGATTGCTGTTCGCCGAGTACTCGCCGGTCAGGTGAACGTGGGTATCCATCAGTCCGGGCATCACTGTGGATTCCGACAAGTCGATGATCGTGTCACCGTCGACGGGAGGCGAGAAACCATCCTCAATAGCCGTGATGACGCTGCCGTCGATTCGAACGGTCATTTCAGGACGGGACCTGTCGGATACACCGTCGATGAGTCGACCCGCGTGAATGAGCGTATCTGCCGACGCGGTACTTGCGGCAATCAGGCCTGCCAGGACCAGTAGTCCGTTTGCTATTGGGTTTCTCATGGTGCTTTCCCGTCTCCGATTTCGTCTTTTCGATGCGGCCGGGCACGCCCGGCAAGCCGCAAATAGTAAACGAAATAGCAAGATTTGCAGCGATTATGAGAAGATACGGCATCTTGCGGCGCGGACGACGTTGCCGTACGCAATCAGAATAAGAAAAGGAGAGGCAAATGGCGGGAGCATCCGGATCGGGCGAGCAGTGGTCTTCCAGGTTGGGTTTCTTGCTGGCTGCGGTCGGATTCGCCGTCGGTATGGGCAATATCTGGCGCTTTCCTTACCAACTTGGTGAAAATGGCGGCAGCGCGTTCCTGATTATTTATCTTTGTTGTGCGCTGGGCATCGGGCTGCCACTCCTGATAACGGAAATCTCTATCGGTCGAAGGGGACAGGGGAGCGCTTCGAAAAGTTTTGCGAATGTCGCCGTCGAATGCGGTCGTAGCAGAAACTGGGGCTGGGTCGGCACGCTCGGCATCTTCTGCGCCTTCGTTATTCTTTCTTATTACACTGTCCTTTCCGGCTGGACACTCGACTATTTCGTCAAGGCCTCAACCGGGGCATTCAAAGGCGTCGATGCAGACGCGACCAGTTCGATGTTTGGCGCATTGCTCGGCAGCCCGGCAAAATTGATGTTCTGGAATACGCTGGTGCACATCCTGATCATCCTTATCATCCGGCAAGGCGTTCAGGCGGGCATCGAACGGGCGGTCAAGGTCCTGATGCCGGCACTTTTCGGTGCGATTCTCATCATGGTCATTTACGGCATCTTCGCCGGTGACATGGCCACGACACTCCGTTTCCTGCTGGAGCCCGATTTCTCGAAAATCACTTTTGGTACGGTGATGAAGGCGATTGGCCAGGCGTTTTTCTCGATTGGCATCGGCATGGGTTCGCTGGTCGTTTTTGGTGCCTATATGCCCAAAGATTTCTCGATTCCGTCCTCAGCCACGTACGTGATCCTCCTGGACACCGGCGTTGCAGTATTGGCCGGTTTCGCAATTTTTCCGCTGGTCTTCCAGTACGGACTGAATCCGGGCGCCGGCGCAGGGCTGGTATTCCAGACTTTACCGCTCGCCTTTGGCCAGATGCCCGGAGGCCAGGTGTTTGGCGCCGTCTTTTTCGTCCTGTTGATTTCGGCCGCACTGTCCTCCTGTATCGGACTGGCAGAAGGCGTCGTCAACTGGGTAGATGAGCACCTGAAAATTCCGAGGAAACAAGGCATCCTTTGGGTCGCCGGTGCCGGCTGGATTCTCGGAATTGCCTCGATTCTTGGTTTTTCCACCTGGTCAGAGGTGCGCTTGCTCGACTTCATTCCGTCGTACAGAGGGCTGGACATTTTTGACACCCTTGACACCCTGGCGGCGAACAACCTGCTGCTCATTGGCGGTGCGTGTTCTGCAATCTTCTTTGGCTGGCTCGTTCCCAAGGCGCTCAAGCTCGAGGAAATCAATGTCAAAGACGGGCTGTTTTTCGGCTTCTGGCGATTCATGATTCGGTTCGTCATTCCGCCGATCCTGATCGTCACCCTGGTAATGGGAATCACCGAAGCGGGGTAGTCCGGGGTTGCCTGCTGGCGCGGTGAAATCGGCGGCGGCTTACAAGGAAACGTCGAAAGACGCCTTTGCGGGCATCGGCATCGGTTTGTTCTGATGGTCGACCCGTGCCAGTGGCGATAGGATGTTCGTTCAGGCCTTGGTGAGCGAGAAACTTACTTGACGAATCAACCTGCACCACCGCTGACGGGCTTCGGTTCGACGATCGTCAAGATCGCGATCGTGATGCTTGCGGTCGAAATTCTGATCATGCTCGGTTTCTTCTGGCTGGGGATTTCGCCGTTCGACTGGAAGCTCGCATTGGTGGATGCAGTATTGCTTGCCATTGTCGTCGCATTCATTGCGTACTTCGGTTTTATTCGTCCCAAAGACCGGCAGATCCTGGCGGCGATTGACGCGCTGGCAGAAGCTACGCTGGACGCAGAAGCTCTGGCACGAATTGATGCACTAACCGGTGTCCTGGGCAGGCGGTCGCTCCTGGAGGCACTGGATTTAGAGGTGGAGCGTGCGGAACGGTATGGCAGAAATCTCAGCTGCATCATGCTGGACCTGGATAACTTCAAAGTATTTAATGACACTTATGGACATCAGTTTGGAGACGAGGTCCTGCAGCTGATTGCGCAGGTGATCGCCACGCATTGTCGCGCAATCGATCACCTTGGACGCTACGGTGGTGAGGAATTCCTGATCCTACTTCCGGAAACCCCGCTGGAATCTGCAATCCTGTTCGCGGAACGTGTGCGCTCAGCTGTCGCTGAGACGCCACTCGGTGAATCGCGGGAGCGCGTTACACTGAGTCTCGGCGTCGCAGAGTGGCACGAAGGGGAGCGTTCGGCGCACCAGTTGATTTCCCGCGCGGACCGTGCATTGCTCGAGGCTAAGGCCGCGGGCCGCAACCGCACGATATCGAGCCGCGCAACTTAAACACGAACGTGTCACGTCCACTCTGATTAATGTGAGTTTATCGCTGGATTCTCGAAGTCCGCAGCTCTAGTCTGGTCGCATCCATGCGCCAGATTGCCCTCATATTCTCCTTCGTCCTTCTCGCGGCTTGTGCCGAAACAGAGGGGCCAAAGACGCCGATTGACGGTCGCTGGTATACAGAGGCCCAGGTTGAGCGCGGTCGAGGACTGTATCTCGCGCATTGCGCTGTTTGCCACGCGGCTGATGGCAGCGCGACATCCGACTGGCGTAAGCCCGGGCCCGACGGTCATTATCCTCCGCCACCACTGAATGGGTCGGCTCACACCTGGCATCACTCGCTCGCGCTGCTGGATGACACCATCGCGAACGGAGGTGAGCCATTCGGTGGCGTTATGCCGGGATTCGCGATCGTGCTGGATGCGAGCGAGCGCCAGGCGGTAATCGCCTGGTTTCAAAGCCTCTGGCCGGATGAGATCTATGACAGGTGGCTCGAGATCGATTCGAGGGATCGCTAGGAGCCGACGCTGCTTCCATTTTCACTAACGAAAGCAATGCCTTGGAAAGGGTACTGGATCACACCAGCCGGAGTGACTGGCCTCTAGAATTCCCCGCAGACATTATGTTTCGCGGGCAGCTTTATTATGTCAAATGGGGTGGCCAGGAAGTCCTTGCAGGAAAAAGTGTCGCTGACCCTGATCGGCGTCATGGCGGTATTGGCACTTCTGATATACGCGACACTCAATCGTGTCGTCGCACCCGCGTTTGACCAGCTCGAGCTTGATGAAGCCCGCACCAACCTGGTTCGTGCGGATCGGGCAATAGAGAACGACCTGCATAACCTGAGTGCAATCGCAAAAGACTGGGCGCTGTGGGACGACGCTTTTGACTACGTCAGGGGCGATTACCCGGCATTCAGGGACTCCAATCTCGATCGTCCGACGCTGACCAATCTTGGTCTCAACCTTCTCGCGATCTATGACGCCAAGCAAAGCAGGGTGTGGGGCCAGGTGCTCCAAGGAGATTCGCTGGCTGATCCCGACACGCTGGGCATACTGGATGCCGACACTGACTCGGCAACCTACCTGCTGGTACACACTGATCCGGCAGGAAATACAAACGGCCTGATCCGGACCGCATTGGGACCAATGATGATCAGTTCGTGGCCGATAACGCGCAGTGACGGCAGTGGACCGATCGCTGGCACCATGATCATGGGCCAGCTCCTGGACGAATCCAGGGTGGCAATTCTCAGGCAGCGCACGGAAGTCAGGCTCGACTGGGAGGTGGTCGACGCGGTCTCGGGTATTGACGAGACCTTGCTGACGCCGCTAAACGGACCGGACGAGGGATCGATGCGGCACGATACCAGCGCAACGCAAGTCGTAAGCACGGGAATTCTTGCGGACTTGTTCGACGCACCCCTGCTCAGGCTCAGGGTCACCACACCAAGGAATATCTCGTCGCTCGGGGCCAGTACGGTGAACGGCGCGCTGCTGTTCCTCGGCCTGGCAGCAGTAATCGTGGCTCTGGTTACCTGGTTTCTTTTGCGCCGGATCATCGTATTGCCACTTGAGGGGCTTGCGGCACACATTACCGCCATACGAAAAAGTGGCGACCTGAAACACAAACTTGGCGATTCGCGCACCGATGAAATTGGTGCGCTCGCCGCAGAATTCGACAAGCTGACAGACGAGTTGCATGACGCACGAAAACTTCTTCTGGATCAGTCATTCAAGGCGGGCAAGGCCGACAACGCGGCCGAGGTGTTGCACAACATCCGCAATGCGATGACGCCCCTGATCAACGGAATCGACAGGCTGGCAAAGAATTTCGGTGCCTCGGGAAAGCTCAAGGTAAACCAGGCAGTTGAAGAGCTCATCAATCCGGATTGTCCACCGGATCGTGAAACGAAGTTGTTTCGCTATATTGAATCAGCGTTTTCGCATATCGAGTCTATTAACGCCGAAGCCATCAGCAATCTCGACATTGCGTCGAAACAGGCGCGACAAGTCGAGGCTATTCTCTCTGACCAGGAAAAATATGCTCACGTGGCACCTGTTATTGAAAAGCTGAGTCTCGACGAAGTCCTGGATGAGGCCGTTCTTGTACTGCCCAAAGACGATGACCCTGGTGTCGAGCTGAGCCTGGAAGAGGGTATCAGGAAATTGTGTGTCAGAGCTCACCGGGTAGGCCTCTTGCAGGTCATGGGGAACCTTATTCTGAATGCCTATGAATCGATTGAGCGCAACAGGTCTGCGGAACGGAAAATCCGCCTGGCCGCACGTGAGGAAGCCGTGGGCGAGCAGAAGATGGTTCGATTGACAATTAGCGATACGGGTTGCGGGTTTGACGAAATAACCCGAGCGAAAATATTTCAGAGAGGCTTTTCCTCAAAGGAAGGAAACCTGAGTGGGCTCGGCTTGCATTGGTGTGCCAATGCACTTGCTGGCATGGGAGGGCGCATACAGGCTGAAAGCAAAGGCCCCGGTCATGGAGCAGAATTTCACGTGTTATTACCAACGGCACAGGGAGAGTTGACGTGAAGACGCAGGTAAACGACGACAGCATACGAGTGCTGATCGCGGACGATGATGAACACATTCTTCAATGTTACCGGGAGGCATTCGGCGAGTCCGAAGCCACTGATTACATGAAGGCACTGGACGCGCTCGATGCGGAACTGTTTGACGTGGATTCCGACTCTGGTGCGGCGCAAAAATTTGACATCGTGGCATGCAGTCAGGGTCAGGACGCCATTAACCGGGCTAAGGAGGCAGCGAATGACGGGCATCCGTTCGATGTAATCATTCTTGATGTCCGAATGCCGCCGGGCATCGATGGCGTGGAGGCCGGCAGCCAGATCCGTGCATTTGATCCCGATGTGGAAATCGTATTCGTCACAGGGTTCTCGGACGTACGCCGTGACGAACTGGAGCGGCGGGTTCCGCCGCCCATGAAACTTCACTACTTCAATAAGCCGCTTTCCTTCATGAAGCTGGCCGAGGATGTCGCCGGGATGGTTGGCACACACTAAAAAGGATTTTGCTGTGACATCAGATTTAACAGCCACAAATCGTGTCCTGGTCGTTGACGATGATGCGATGCTGATTGGAGAATACCTTCGCTGCCTGGGCGAGGGGTTCGAACCTGACTCAGCGACTACGACCCTGGGTGATCTGGAGAAGGTGCTTTTCGGCGAAGACACCGACGAACGGGGCGCAGCGAAGTTCGACGTTCAATCCCGCAACCAGGGAAAGTCTGCCGTCGAAGCCGTGCGCGAAGCCGTCAAAATAGGCAAGCCGTACTCCATCGTATTCCTTGATATCCGTATGCCACCGGGCATCGATGGCATCGAGGCGGCCCGGCAAATTCGTGAGCTGGACAGAAACGTCAATATCGTGATCGTCACGGGTTCCCTGAGTCCGGAACCGGAAGACCTCGGCAAGGAAATTCCTCCGGCCGATCGAATATTCTTTTTCAAAAAACCATTTCATGCCGTCGAGTGCCGACAACTCGCGGCCGCGCTTTGCGGTAAGTGGCATTCAGACCTGGCGCTGCGCCGGGCCAACGATGTGCTGGAACAACGGGTTTGGGAGCGAACGGAAGCGCTACACAAACTGGCGTACTACGATCCCGTTACTCGATTACCCAATCGACTGAAACTGCTCGATGAACTGGACCTGTTGATAGATGCGCCGGAAGGGAAAGAACGACAGACAGCGCTCCTGTTGCTCGATATCGATCGCTTCAGTTTTCTGAATGAGACAATGGGCTACAAATCCGGCACGGAATTGCTTACTGCCATCGGTAAGAGACTGGTGCGAGCGTGCAATGATCTGCCGAGCAAGGAGAAGTGCATTGTCGGAAGATTTGGCGCAGATGAATTTGCCTGTCTCATTCCCGGCATTAAAGACCACAATGTGCTTGAAGAATTTGTTGAGTCAATCAGAAGGTCCGTCGAAGAGCCCTTCCTGCTCAATAGCAGGGAGTTGTTTCTCAAGTGCAGTATTGGCGTTGCCTGGCACCCGGTTCATGGTAGCGATGCAAAAACTGTATTCAGTTGTGCGGAGGCAGCGCTGCATCGATCAATGCGGCAGCCGGCACGCTGCATTACCTGGTATCACCGCGAGATGCAGGATCGCGCCAAGTACAAATTCGATCTGCAATCCGAACTGAGACAGGCGCTCGAAGTTGGGGAAATTGTCACCTGGTTTCAGCCGCAGCTGTCCCTGAAGACCGGCAAAATAGCCGGTGTCGAGGCACTCGCCCGCTGGGAAAGGCCGGACGGAACAATTGTCCAGCCCGTCGACTTTGTACCGCTATCCGAGGAAATGGGGGTATCCGACCTGTTATTCGAATCGGTCCTGCGATATGTCAGCAGTTCGGTCTGTCGATGGAAAGAAAATCACAAGTGGGATATACCGGTCAGCGTAAACCTTTCGGCACACCAGCTCAGGAATCGAAAACTGGTCGAGACGATCAAGTCGATTCTCGAAAACAGGGACGTTGAGCAGAACCTGCTGAATCTTGAGCTGACAGAAACTGTCTTGCTCGAAGATCTTACGATTGCCGAGCCGGTCCTGCGGGATCTGTCAAATTACGGCGTGGGCATTCATATTGATGATTTCGGCACGGGCTATTCCTCGCTCAGCTATCTCGCGGATTTGCCGGTGCAGACATTGAAAATTGACCAGTCCTTCGTGGCGCGAGTGACCGAGTCGGAGACCAATGCAAAAGTCGTCCAGGCAATCATTGCGCTTGGCAAGGCGATGGATCTTGAAGTGGTTGCCGAGGGTGTCGAAACGGAGCAGCAGTTGCTCCTGGTCACCCGGTACGGCTGTGATCTTGCGCAGGGATTCTTCATTGGCAAACCGATGAATGAGGCGGATTTCCTCGGCTGGTGTCACACGGTTGATCAAACGACCAATGATCTTCCTGTCCTTCCTGATTTCGCCGCTGATATTGCTTAGGTCGTCCGCTGCGCCGGGAGCAAAGTCGCGTCGGATATCTCCGGCGGTGGCCGTGATTTGATAGAATCGCCCATTGTTCAACAACGTTAACGTTTAACCTGTTCACGGTCATAGCCAGATTGTTGCCGTAATCCTGGCGGCATGCCGGACCAACCAAGAAAAACAGCTGATTGCGACGACTGTGAAAAAATTGACACTTCCCCGATTTGGCATCGCCTGTGCCTGCGTCCTGACGCCCACATTCCCGGCACTGGCGCAATCCGCTGACGTCATAGAAGAGATACAGGTGACCGCGACGCGAAGGGCAGTCAGTGCCGCGGAAGTATCGGCCGCGCTGACGGTCATCACGGCCGAGGAAGTCGCGGCAGGGATGTTGATGACAGATTCCCTTGCCGCCCAGCCGGGTGTCTTTCTGCAGCAGACCACGCCAGGGCAGGGGGCGGCGATTGTGAGGGGCCTGAAAGGGTCCGAGGTGCTGCACCTGGTTGACGGCATGCGTCTCAACAATGCTATCTTTCGCAATGCGCCTACCCAGTACATGGCACTGGTATCTCCCGGCACGATCGAACGAATCGAAATCGTTCGCGGCGCACCGGCGTCCCTTTATGGCAGTGACGCCGTTGGAGGCGTCGTGCAGGCGATATCCCGTATACCGTCATTTACTTCCGCCGGGTCGCGCGGTAACGCATTCCTTGCTTTCGATACCGGAGACCTCGCTCGGATCCTCCGCGTTTCTCTGGACATGGGAGATGAAAACATTGCGGGGCTCGTCAGCGGCGAATACCTCAAAACCGGGAATCGGCGCACCGGGAGCGGCGACCGGGTTGGTCCGAGCGGTTACGAGTCGAAAGGCGCAAGAATCGCCGTATCTGCGACACCCGACGAGAACAGTAGTTGGTTGTTCGATCTGCAATTTGCCACGCAGCCGCTGACACCGAGGATCGATGAACTCGTACCTGGATTCGGCCAGACGGAACCGTCGTCGTCAGAATTCTACTTTTCCCCGAACGAACGACTTTTCGGGCACATCCGGCACGTGCGTAATGAAGGTCTGTGGGGCGCAACCTGGAATGTCGATCTTGGCTGGCAGCGAATCGTCGATGATCGCCTGGCCAGGAATTACCAGTCCGATATCAGAACCCATGAAATGAACAGCAGCGACCTGTTCGGTCTTTCAGTGAACTTGTCCGGCAGTTCTGATTCCGGGTCGTGGATCGCCGGGACAGAGTTTTACCATGACGTAGTCGATAGTTCGCGATTCGAGGAGAATCTCGTATCCGGGCAGACAGCCGTGGTGACTGCGCGGTTTCCGGATGGTTCGACGGTCGACCAGGCCGCGATATTCGGCAACATCCTTCGTGACGTCGGTACACGCCAGACTTTATCCGGCGGCCTGAGATTCAGCGAAATCAGTGTTGATCTTCCCCAGTCTGGTGTGGTGCCGGCGTCAACAATTGATCAAGGCGATTTGAGTGCCGATCTGGGCTGGATACTTGACGTGGCAGCCTCGACACAGCTGACGGCGAACCTCGGCTATGGATTCCGTGCGCCAAACGTTTTCGATCTCGGTACGTTGGGGGAGCGGCCCGGAAATCGTTTTAATATTCCCAATCCCGATCTCGAATCCGAGCGTATAACTCAGCTCGATGTCGGACTAAGGCATCACACCGATCGGTGGAATCTCGATGTCGTTCTTTTTGCACTGCGCTACTCGGACAGAATTGCGTCCATTTTAACCGGGGGCGTAACGCCGGATGGCCGGGCTGTCACGCAAAGCCAGAACGTGGATCGTGCCACTATCCATGGCGTCGAAATGTCTGCTGAATGGTCGTACTCGGAATATCTCAACGCAGAAGTTGTAGTGAACTACCTGCGTGGCGAGCAGGCGGAACCGGATGGCGCGACAGTTCCCGCTGACAGGATTCCACCATTAAATGGTCGTCTTGCCGTACGCTACCAGTGGGCCGACAACGTGACCCTGGAACCGTTTTTTCGCTTCGCCGCTGGACAGGACCGGCTCAGCCCGCGTGATGCCGGGGATGTTCGTATCGATCCAAATGGCACCGCAGGATGGGTAACAGCCAATATCTCTGGAACGTGGCAGGTAACGGGTTCTATCAGGCTTTCGACACAGTTGCTGAACCTGTTCGATCGCAGGTACCGTGTACACGGATCTGGCATTGACGCAGTTGGACGGAGTCTATTCCTTAGCGTGCAGACAACCTGGTAATAACCTAGGCTGGGGGAAATTCAATCGGTCCCTGCTTTTCGGGACAACGGCCAATGAACGGTGCATAGAATTTACTGATCGTATCCAGCACCTCGTCCAGAGGCTGTCCTACCGGGAGGGTGGGCCCGATACCGATCTGTTTTTCCTTGTAATCAATGAACGCCAGCACAATTGGCACTTTCGCGGCGTCGGCTATTCGATAAAAGCCGGTTTTCCAGTAAGGGATCCACTTTCTTGTGCCCTCGGGGGAGAGCGCGAGAAACAAGTGGTCTGTTTTTTCGAATGCATCGATCAGTTGCGGCACGACGTTCCCGGCATGGCTTCGGTCGATGGGCATGGCGCCAAAGGATTTCAGTATTGCGCCAAGTGGCCACCAGAAAAGCGTGTGCTTACCGAGGAAGCGGACATCGACATTGATTGCCACTTTGTAAACCAGTAGCCAGAAGCCGTCCCAGTTCGAGGTGTGCGGTGCCGCGATGAATACTGCCTTTTCCAGGTCTGGAACTTCACCGACCGTTTTCCAGCCGCCGGCCCTGAAGATGAATTTAGCAAGCGCTTGCAACATCCGGGAAGTATTACTTCGGATCGGCAAGTATGCAAAGTCTTTCGCCGCAGGCTAGAATTCCGTCTTCTGTTCAAGCGGGGCAGGTCTATGCCACTTCGATACAGCGTTTTTGTTCTTTGCATTTTCTTCGTCGGCTGTTCGAAGCCGGCCGAGCCTGTTTCATCGGCTGAACCGGGCGTTGTGGATAACCAGCAGGTACAGAACCGTGGCGCAGACAAGGATAACTGGTGGGATGCCCTGCCGCGTCCCGAGTGGAGCGCGTATACGAAAATCGAACTCGATGACGGCTGGTTTGATGTCTACAGGATTGATGATGAGGTCTACGCGATCCACGAACCTGGCCAATTCGAAGAGGTGATTTCCTTCCTGATCGTGGGCGATGATTTTGCGCTGATGTTTGATACCGGCCTTGGTATCGGAAATATCCGTAATGTTGTCGATCAGCTTACCGAGCTTGACGTTGTTGTCCTGAATTCTCATACGCATTATGACCACATTGGCGGTAATCACCTGTTTGATACGATCTATGGCACATCGCTTGATTACACAAAAACACGATCACTCGGGAGCCCACCTGAAGCCGTAGCAGGATTCCTTCGGGAGGGATGGGTCTGGAAACCGCTGCCGGAGGGTTTTTCCGCGGCCGATTATCAAAGCCGGGCTTTTGAAATCGACAAGACTATTAATGAGGGCGACCGGATCGACATCGGCGGACGGGTATTGGAAGTGTTGTTCACGCCCGGGCATGCGCCGGATTCTCTTTGCCTGATAGACCGGGAGAACAGGCTGCTCTTTACAGGCGATACATTTTATCTCGCGCCATTGTATACACACCTGGCAGGATCGAGTTTCGATGATTACGCGAACTCGGCTAAACGCCTTGCCGGCCTGGCAGGCGATATTGACAAGGCAGTTACGTCACACAACGTACCGGTGGTCGACGCCAGCTACATGACAGCACTCGGGCAGGCTTTTGCTGATATCCAATCCGGTGTCGCCACTGACGTCACGATCAGTGACGGCAATCGTGAGTATCATTTCGATGGTTTCTCGGTGATTGTCAAAGGCGAGGAATAGGCACAAAGCCTGCTTGGCGGGCTCTTCCCGGAGGATACCGGGGCGTTGCTCCCTCGCGTTTGCTGCGATCGTACAGGCATCCCGGGACCTCGAATGGTTAGCGGCTAAGTTGTTGATTTGAAGTTAGTTTTCGCTAAACGGAATTGCATCACCTTTTTGATCGGCCGAATATGGCAAAAAGATTGCCAGTGACCTGAAATCGGAGACCGTCATGAAACACCTGCCCGGGCTAATGCTTCTGTTCCTGCCATTTCTTGCGTTGGCAGAGGTCGTTGTGCCGATCGACTCTGTCGAAAATCACGTGAACATCCGAATGTCAGCCGATTCCGACTCTGAAATTGTGGGCCGACTGAACCAGGGCGAGTACCTGAACCTGGTTGCAAGCAGCGACGGTTGGCATGAGGTTGAGATTGCAGGAGGTGCGACAGGGTTCATCAGTGCAGACTGGTCCGTGGTTCTTGCGGAGCCACCGGTGCCGGCAAGCGACGAAGACTCCGGTGACTCCGCCAGTGTCGGCGAAGCCTCGTTAGCCGAAGACGGTGAAAGTGCCCTGACTTCCGCGGAGGCTCCCGCGTCCGAAGAAGCAGCGCTGAAAGAGCTGGACAGTGCGTTGCCTGGGGGCGACATCGCAGGTGCAGAAGATGTTCCGTCAGAAGCGGGACCAGGTGATGCGAGCATGCCACCGGCCGCTGGCGACGAGACGGTAAGCGCGACTGAGAATGAGCCGGACGAAGCCGTATCAATCGATGTCGTAGTTGGGCCGCAGTCGGGAGGGATGGCGTTGGAGGATGGCGAAGCTCCAGCGGCTATTGAAGATGAAGAAAGTGATGTAACCGAAGAAATTGTTATCGATGAACATGCCTCGATTGCCGCTGCCGGCAGCGACGTTGCGATTGTTGACGCCGAAGCAATTGGTGACGGTGCCGATGGGACCGGTTTGACAACCGGCGTCGCCGAGCCAGGCCCCCAGGGTCCTCCTGGTCCCCCGGGTCCACAGGGACCAGCCGGCGCCGCCAGCATAGAAGGATCTGTCGGTTTTCTCGCCAAATTTACGGCACCGACAATTGGCGCTTCTTCCCAGGTTTATGACGATGGCAATAATGTTGGAATAGGCACGACGGAGCCGAAACAACGGCTGGAAGTCAACGGGAATATTCAGATACATGAACGCAACAGCAGTGTCGCAGGGCTGATGATCACGCAATCGGATGGTGATACCGGCTATATCATGCACAACCGTGCCAGCACGCTGACTATTGGTGCGGGTTCGGTCGACAGAATTACCATCGATCGGAATGGTAACGTCGGTTTCGGCGTCAGTCGCCCCGCGAATCCGATCGAGATGGCAAGCGGTGCGCATGTTACTGCGGGTGGTGTCTGGACCAACAGTTCCTCGCGCGCACGGAAGGAAAACATCGCCGAGCTGTCACTGGAGGATGCGCTGTCCACGCTGACGCAACTTGAACCGGTGCAATTCAATTACAAAAATGACCGGTCGGAACAGTATCTTGGTTTTATTGCGGAAGATGTACCTGATCTCGTGGCGACGAGCGATCGAGACGGACTTAGTTCAATGGATATCGTCGCCGTTCTGACGCGCGTCGTTCAGGAACAGCAGAAAAAAATCGAACAGCTTGAGGCGCGCCTCGATAGAAAATAGTCAGCTACTGCATGATTATTTCAGGACAATCGTAAAGATTATTGTCCAAGTGCAAAAATCATAGGCGAAACTACTACTTCTAAAAGTTCTCCGCATCTGGATAATCCAGTCTCAGACGAGACTGGATTAATTCATTCGTACAACGAGGAGACAATTGTGAGTGTCGCGAAAACCACTGAGATAACAGCAACATCAAAAAAGAGTTTTGAAGACGCAATATGTTCCGGCATAAAACGTTTCTCGAAGACGATGGACCGGGTAGAAGGCGCCTGGATCAAGGAGCAAAAAGTCATTGTTGAAGACGGAGAAGTCAGCGCATATCGCGTTACGATGAAGGTAACTTTTGTCCTGAAGGACTAAATGTAAAAACGGGAGATAAAAGTGGCAGGAAAGTTTGAAGTTTATAAAGACAAGGCAGGTGAGCATCGTTTCCGTCTGAAGGCGGGCAACGGAGAAGTCATACTGACCAGTGAGGGGTACAACGAAAAATCGGGTTGTGCCAATGGAATTGAATCGGTGCGAAGAAACTCGATAATCGCAGACCGGTTCGAAAAGAAGACCACGGATTCGGGGAAATTCCGATTTAATTTAAAAGCGGGAAATCACCAGGTCATCGGCACCAGCCAGTCCTACGATTCCGAGTCGGGTCGGGACAATGGCATTGCAAGCGTGGGCAAAAACGCGCCGGATGCCAAGATTGTCGAGGTTGACTAGATAATCAGCTACCCGGCAGTGTCGCTGGCGCTGCCGGGTTTCAGCTTATGATTCCGAGCTTTCCAAGCGACGTTCGCAGATCATCCTCACCCCGAGTAAGTATCGACTGAAACCCGAGTTTTCTGGCAGCCTCAATATTGGTGGGGTTGTCATCGAAGAATGCGATCTCGGATGCGTCGAACCCGAGTTCCTTCTGGACCATTTCGAATGCGTCACGATCGGGTTTCAGGTGACCCGTGAGGTAAGACAGGAATATATTTTCCAGTCGATGTGCCAGCTTGTCGGCTACGCCGTCACGGTGCCAGTGTATCGCGTTGGTGTTGGACAGCAGGGCCCGTCGAAAAGTGGACGGAATGCTATCCAGCAAGTCGGTTATGCCCGGATATAACTCGTCGGGCCAGGAGTCAAACCGGTCCAGGAACTCACGCCAGTCATATGGCAAATCCGCTTCCACGACAATGGATTTCGCGAACGACTCGGCTTCTATTGCGCCCCGCTCAAACTCGCGAACGGCAGGTGAATGGATCCAGCGAGACAGGAACTCGCCGTCGTCCAATCGTAGATCAAAAGTCTCTATCTGGCTGTTAAGCCGTAACAGGACTCCGCCGAGATCAAACAACAGGACCTTGATGTCAGGCATCAGTCACGAATCTTCGTGTTCCACAAGGTGGCCGCCAGCAACATCGACAAAATGGATGAGCCTATCCAGAAAACGATGGCGCTGTCGAAATCATAGACGCGAACACCGTCTGCTACCGTCATCCCCTGGCTGATCAACAGTCCGCTGACATATTCCTGCGTTGCGGCCGCGAGGTAGCTGAATACTCCGACGAATCCCATGGCAGCTCCGGCCGCTCCCCTGGGAGCGATATCTACACCAAACAGTCCGCCAATTGATGCGACCAGGCCACTGAGTCCAGCGCCATACAGGGCAAATGCCGCCGCCAGCACGAGCGTGCTGTGCGGTCCGTAAAAAATTATCAGCAGTGCAATGACTTCAACTATTGCGAATAACAGGTTGGCGGGTGGCCGCCGGGCGTCAAATATTCTGTCTGAAACATATCCATACAGAATTGACCCGGCAATTCCCGCCACCGTGTTGAAGGCGATAAAAGTACCCGCTTCGACCAGTGAATAACCGTACTCTTCCTGCAGATAGAGTACGCCCCAGCTATTGATCGCGTAACGCGTTACGTACATCAGCCCGCTGGAAATGGCGACCACCCACATGGCACGAATACCAAAAACGATCTTTTGCGTTTGCCAGGTATTCTTCGTCTTGATCTCGTGACGTTTTTCGCCAACCCAGTCATGAATGTCGGGAAGTCCAATGGTTGGCGGGGCATTTTGCAGAAACGTGTAAACCCAAGCCGCAACAACAATACAAATGACGCCGGGGAGGATGAATCCAAAACGCCATCCGGCGATCGACACAACAACGGCTATCACGTAGAAGGTCAGTCCCTCGCCAATAGAATGTGACGCATTCCATACCCCGTAACGTCTGCCGCGTTCCCTAAGGCCGAACCAGTTGGTAATGGAGATTACCGCCGATGGTGCCGCCATCCCCTGGAACCATCCGTTCAACGCCCAAAGCGCTATGGATGCCCAGAGTAAAGTCGACCAGCCCATGAACAGGTTGATGATGGCCGAGGCCAAAATGCTGAACGAAAAAAACAGCCGTGGACGGAAATGGTCCGACAGGAAGCCGTTAAAAAACTTGCCGAAGGCATAGGCATAGAACAGCGCAGCGCCTATCAGCCCGAGCTCCTCGACTGAAAAGATATTTCCATCGATCAGGGGCTTCTTGACGATCGAGAGTCCGAGGCGGCAGGTATAAATGAATCCGTAACCCAGCGTGATCGCGAGCATTACCCGGATTCGATGTCGTCTGTAGAGCGCGTTGATTTCGGCGGTCGTCCTGGCGCCGTCCGTTAATGCCATGCCGATTCCTGGTGTGGTCAATTCTGCAGCTTGCCAGAAGCAATGCCGGCAAGCCAATTAAACATAATGTCAAAAGATTTATGTCACCGGGTCAACCGCGGTGGTTCTGTTGCGTTGTAAATGCAGACACCGAATATCGTTTGAGCCAAGGGAGCAGGAAAATGAGCACAGGGACAGTACAGGATTTTTTGAAAGTTGCATTCTTCATCGCCGGACTCGCGCTTTTCAGCGGCTCCGTGTGGGCCGACGAGACCGATATCGTTGGTGAGCACATTGACCAGCGCGGTGATCGTATCGAGGAGCGCCTTGATGATCGCGGCGATCGTATCAACGACCGCCTCGATAACCGTGGTGATCGCATTGACCATCGCCTGGACAATCGCGGTGACCAGATCAACAACCGGCTTGATAACAAGGGTGATCGAATCGACGCGCGCCTGGACCGCCGCTCAGATCGTGCGGCAGTCGCCGGCCACGATAGACTGTCCGACCGCCTCGATAACAAAGGCGACCGCATTGATCGTCGCCTTGATAACCGTGGCGACCGAATCGACCGTCACCTGGACAACAAGGGCGACCGCATTGATCGTCGTCTCGATAATCGTGGTGACCGAATCGACCGCCGGCTTGATGCCAAGGGAAATCGTATCGATCAACGCCACGATCACCACGCCCAACGCGTAAATCGACGGCGCAACTAGTCTTCGCTCAGATCAGAGTGTCACGGTAGACAGAAAGCCCCGATCTCGGGGCTTTCGTATTCTCGGTGCTTTGAGTATGTCCTTCGAACGTCGCGTTAGAAAATTGGAATTGGCTTGCGGGACCGCGCATTGCTATGTCGCACGCGATGCAGGTAATTTAATTTGCTACTGGATTCGTACGCGGATACGCAGATCGAATGTTGTTGCGGTTGCCGTTAATGTGCCAAGGAACGTACCCGTCGGATTGATACGTATGTATCTGACAGCTGAATCGAAGCCGTCGGCATCCGGAACAGGGAGGTAGTTGTAGTTAACACCATCGACTGAAAATTCAACATCGTCGGTAGTATCTGCCAATCCACCGAACGTGAGGCTCAGCCCGCTCGAAGCGGCGCCCGCACCGTCGGCGAAATCGACCGGACCCGAGCCGGGACCGTTTAGATCGCCCACGAACAGTGCGACGTTTGCGGGAAGCGGATCGGTAACGATCACGGTGCCGTCATCGGCGGTGCCCGCGCCACTGTTCGAGGTTTTGATTGTGTAGTCGACCCAGGAGCCCGGGATCGCTTTAGGATTTGTCGTGTTATTGATCGGGTCAAACACGGTCAATACCGTCTTTTGCAGGAGGATGGCGGGTGGCTGGGTTTCGCCGGTAAGGACCGGTAGCGGTTCCGGGGCAACATAGCGCCGGAACAGGATATTCCTCACCCGGGCACTGTCCTGGGCTGTCATTAACGCGGCAAAACCTCGTCCTTCGTCATCATTGGCGTCAGAGCCGCTTACGTGCAGGTTCGCGGCGCCGGCAAAGCCCAGGGCCGTCCAGTTTGCGGAAATATCGTCATCCCAGAACGAGGCATTGGTTGGGTTGGTCAGCCAGGTTGCCAGCGCCTGGCGGCGCCAGGCATTCGTGACAATATCCGGTGGATTGGCGCCGTCGACTGCGGTGGTCGGGCGATTGCCGGTAACGATGTCTCCGTCGTGATTGTAGCCGCCCGAATCGCAACCTGCGGGAGACTCAGCGCGATTGCTCGCGTAGTAATGGTTCGAGGTTTCGCTTCCTGACGTGCCGTTCTGAATGATGCCGCGCACCAGCAAGCCGGTCGTCATATTATTCTGATAGCAGCCGGTGTGATAGAACTCCGCCTCAGCGTAAACGTCGCGTTCATCTATATTTCGACGATAGCCGCTGGTGGCGTTGTCGCCATTATCATAGGTGTAGTAGCCACCGACGTTCCATGCGAGTGAATTGTCCCAGCCATTGCCATGCCAATTGTCGATCCGGCCACGAATGTAGCTTGATGACCGATCGATCGATGCGTCGTCATACCAAAGATAGACATTGGTGGTTGTCATCGCCGGCAGGGCGGCGGGTGAAGAATTGTTGTGATAGAGATAGTAGTTATCGTCGTTGCCGTTCGCAGCAATGTCAGCGACAAGTGCAAACCGGATGTCTGTACTCGCGGTGTTGCAGCCGATGACATGTCGCGGTAATTCCTGCCACCCCAGGCCATTGTAAAAAGTGATTCGGAGATCGCTGCAATCAGCCAGCATCTCTCCTGCTGCCACGAGAGCCTGGGTATCGAGCGAAGCGATTCGGGTGGTATAGCCAGCGTAGCCTTTGTCGGGAATGTTTGCGCCAGTACCGACATCGATTCTGAACCGCTGCAGGTAGTTTGCATCCCACCAGAGACTGGTAGCGCCAAACGACTGGACAGAGACAGCCAGCCCCGCTGCAAGCAAGCTCGTTCGTACCGCTGGTGCCAGGTGATCGATCACCGGCCTATGATAAGTGATTCCGCATACCAGAGACCATGCCGGTTCAGTCAATTACCCTGGATTGGCCACGGTGACGTGGATCGGATGCCGGCTGAACTGTCTGGCCGTCGTCGTAAATGACCTGCACATCGCCAAAATCCCAGGGCGCCATCAGTCGGTAACCGCGATCCTGCAGTTCCGACACAACGTCATCGGGGAGTGGCGTGCTGGGCCCGTACATAATCA
>JAHEFD010000092.1:5596-11423 GCA_024640345.1 Woeseiaceae bacterium | reverse complement strand
TGCGGCGAGAGTGGACTCCGTTCACAAGTTTCCGCGTCAGCGTTTAATCTACCATCTGGATGATACAGGGCTGTGACACACGTCACATTCTTTGCTTTAAGATTGCGCGATAATTGCTTGGCGCGTAACTATAAAAACAAAATAGGTTGGACATAATCTTGTTGCTGGCGAGTTTCATAGGACCTGTAATCGCCTTTGGTTTTACGAGCATCCTGATCATATGGTTGTTCTCGATAGCCAAAGCGGTTGGATTGGTTGATATCCCTAATGGTCGAAAGACCCACGAGGGAGAGATTCCGCTTGTTGGCGGATTGTCTATCTATATCGCTGTATTTGCCGCGACGGTAATTACCGGATCCCTTTATCCCGAATTGTCCCTGATGCAGGAATATGGCGGGTTCTTTCTTGCGGGAATGCTGCTGCTGCTGGTCGGCGTTGTTGATGACTATATTGAGCTGAGGCCCATTGCCAAGATTGCCGCACAGACTGCGGCAGCCTTGATCATGATTTTTGGCTCCGGCGTGGTTCTAAGGGACCTTGGCGCGCTCGGCAACAACGGGGAACTATTGTCTACCGGAATCCTCGCGGTTCCGTTCACTGTATTTGCGACTATTGGCGTTATTAATGCGATCAATATGGCAGATGGGCTGGACGGGCTTGCCGGGAGCCTGTCGCTGGCCACGCTTTCTGGATTCATCGCCGCGTCGTTACTGTTTGGAGGCGGCCAGGATGTAGGAATTTTGTCGATGATTGCTGCCGCCGTCGTCGGATTTCTCGTCTTTAATTTCAGGTTCCCCGGACGGCGGTCCGCAATCGTATTTCTCGGTGACTCCGGAAGCATGTTCCTTGGTATGGTTGCATGCTGGTACGCGATCAAGTTTTCCCAAGGCGAAAGCCGGGTATTTGCGCCCTCCGCAGCATTATGGTTCCTGCTATTGCCGATCTTCGATGCTGTTTCAATGACGGCACGCAGGATTCTGAAGAAAAGACCACCGTTTGGCGCAGATAAAGAGCACCTCCACCACATCTTTCTGCTGGCGGGGTTCACTGTTCAGGAAACGGTCCTGATTATGGCGGGTATTTCGGCGCTTGGAGCCGTTATCGGGATTACGGCAACCTATTTCGGTGTTCCCGACTACATCATGGTTGGATCATTCGTAACGCTGGGCCTGATGTACCTTTGGATGATTGTGAGGTCTTGGGCCGTAATGCGATTCCTGAAGAAATCCATCAATCGACGGAGTAGCCAGGTGGACAGGAGGATGATAAGCGATCGCCGGCGCAACAGCTCGATCGCCTACCTGGGTCCCGAAAGACGTTGTGGTCGGGACAGGCGCAATGACGCGCGCCGCACAGGCGATAATGGATCCAGCGTCGGGTTGAGCCGCACCGGGTAGATCAGGTTGCCGGGTCGGTTGGTCGGAAGAAGTCGAAACCGATTAACTTGACTTGCTTTGTTCTGAAGGTCTGCAATCGTCCAAACGCAGTGAAATAACCGGCGTAGCCGAGAATAACCGACCCCATATGCTTGCCCATTTCGAGGCTCGCACGGTTCGAAATTGCCACAAAGCCGGCTCGATACTCGTATCCGCGTTTCCTCATTTCGTCATCCGAGAATAGATGGACAACGGGACTGATGCGCTGCCCCCGATAGGCTGGCCGGGTAAAGGATTTGTAAGAGTAGTTGTATGGTTTAGCTACCTTGATCCAGACTCCTTCAGCATCGGGCGCCGAGTCGACGGATCTCCAGATGTAGGATACGAGCTGCGGGCCGTCAAATGCGCCAAATGCCAGGTCGCCCCTCAAGATAGCTTTCTCTACGAAAGGCCTGCCCAACTCAAGGTCGGGATCGTCGCAGTACTTCAGGAGTTCGTCATTTTCGATAATGCGAAATTGCAGTTCCGGGTTTGTTTCCGGATAAGCTGGAACCGCAGGTATTCTTCGAAATCTCACGACATAAACGTGAATTCCAAGATAACGATGCGCGGCGGCCATCACGGCATCAAACAACGTTGACGTCCAGCCCCAGCGTGCGGCGCTTTCTCTCAGTCGGCTGTGTCTTGTCAGCGAACGGTCAGGGTCTTGCATAGATATTCTGGCCCGAGTTGCATCGCATTTATCATATACGAACATCGGCGATTCATATCCGCTATCTGGAGCCATCAATCGGCTTGGCCGGCAGCTGTCAGAGCCGTCTTATAATCGCTTTGCCGGGAGCAGGGTCCTGATCGCCGATCCGCAGAGCTTTACACATTGAACGATTGTCGGCAGTGGATCCCGCCAGTCCCAGGACACGTGATTTGGTGTCGTCAGTGCCGATTTCATCGTTTTAAATGACCAGACTACTGCACCGCGGAACCCGATTTCTCGTGTTTCAATTGCTCTCCTCAGACCTTTGACGTCGCCAGTGGTCCACGCATATTCAACTCCCACCTTGCAAGGATAGGCAGGACTGGCCGGCGAAGTTGCAGATTCTTGTGAATAGTCCAGCATTATTCGTGGCAGATCGAGGCCAGCCCGATATGGCAGCACACAGCCGGCACCAAGGCGCGGGTTGAGCTCGAGGAAAGTTGCGGTACCGCTGGCCTCGTCGATCAGGAACTGGCTACAACCGACCCCGGTATAATTCAGATGTCGCACGATTGTCGTGCAGTACTCGATAAGAACATTGTCTGGCGAGACGGTTCGTCCCGAAACGGCAAGTCCGGTTCCGTCAGGCTTATCCGTCCTAAGCACGAGCACTTGGCCCAGGGCCACAATTTGCCCGTCCAGCGCAAAGAAATAGACGTTCATGCGCTTGTTAGTTACATAGGACTGCACAATCAGGGATTTATTCTTTACGGGCCAGTTCGGAAATTTTTCTCGAAGTGTCCTGGAGTCTTGGAAAATCAAAGCTTTTCTACCACTCAGTAGGAACTCCGAATCAGCAAGTTTTACGATACAGGGATACCCTATGGCGTCGGCAGCGGCGAATAGTGAGTGGCGATTACATGCAGCCTTGTATGGAGCCTGTGGAATTCCCAATTTGTCGATTAGTGCGGACATTACTGGTTTGTCGAGACATGTATTAATGACTCCGGGCTCGCACATCAGCAATTTCATTTGAGATGAAAACTCGGCATATCTGTCCATGAACAACCGGATATCAGTTTCGCCGACAGGGATAATGGTTTTAATATCATCCCTGTCGGCCAAAAAGCGCTTCAGTGCGACGAAAAAATCTTCTTTCATGTCTTTTGGGTCCGGATGGCTCCAAACTTCACTGACGTACCTGGAGAAGTCGCAATTGGCTGTGTCACCGTGAATTCCGAGTACTATCTTTTCTCCCGAGCGTGCCAAAGAGCGGACGACCGTTAGCGTCTGGCGATAGGTCCCGATGACAAGTACTGAAGGCATGCTGGTTTCCGGTTTCCGGTTTGCGATATTCGATATGCGTCATTTTACGTTGTGCGAAATCTGCGGGCGTAATCTAAGATCACATTTGTAAGTGAGACGCGGTAGATGCTGTATTAATTTCACTCGGCGATTAACCATTTATGTCAAAATCCAAATGCCTGTGCACGACATTTTGGAGTATTCTGTGGTGGTGAGAATTGGTCGATATTATGAGCCCGCTAAAAGAAGGGGGAAGTCGTGAGTCGTCGTCAGAAGATATCCAGATTAGCCATTGGCGCAGTTGTCGTTGTCGGTTTTGTCATGCTAGTCATTGACAATGTTCATTTCGATCCGACGACGGGAATCGTTCTGCGTGGTGAGCTTGAGCTATCCTGGGAAACGCCAACAGAAAATTCAGATAGCAGTCCAGTGGACGACCTTGCGGGTTACGCAATCCACTGCTGGAATGCCGAAAGCAGGGAAACGCAGACCAATATTATTGAGGATCCCGGGGTCACTCGCTATCGTGTCGATCATTTATGGCCTGGTACATACCAATGTGCGGTATCAGCCGTTATGGGTGACGGTAGCCAGAGTGCATTGTCGAACGTGGTAACCAGAACAGTTCCATAGTCAGCCGGCATTATGGGGTGTTGCAGGTCGATCACCATCTGTTGCGGTCACTTGACATAATCTCGACGCAGTCGCAGCTCACAAATGAGACGTGGTTCTCAGTTTTGGTAGGGTGATTCAGCACTCTTTCGATGCATCGGTCGCTGTAATATCGGCTTTGAGGCGCATTCCTTAATGGAGCGAAAAATGCGGTCAATAAGCAGGACGCTATGAAAAAAACAACAGCATTTATCATCAGCCACGAACCGGACTCGTCGCGGACTGAAAAAGAGCCGTCTATCAATATCATTGCGCTTACACTGACGCGCGCCCTCGGCAAGGCGGGTGTGAAAGTAGTGCGTGTACACCCCAATCGTTTTGACCACAGCCTGTCTTCCCGCTTTTGCAAGGCCGTAGAAATTTGTCCGGACCTGTATGAATCCGAGAGTGATCTGACTTGCTTCCTGACAGAGCTTGCCGACCGATATCCGGGGAAGAAGGTCCTGATCCCGGCGTCAGACGACTGTTCTCTTTACCTGGCTCGAAATATTGCGGCACTCAAAACGGATTACACACTGATTAATCCGTCCGCTGAAACAATGGAAAGTGTCAAAGATAAGCGCCGTCAATATGCGCTGGCGGAGAAAATCGGGATACCGATTCCCGAGACGTATTTTCCGGAATCTGACCAGGATCTGGTACTGATCGCAGATCGCCTGAAGGATTACCCGTATGTAATCAAACCGCTCGAGGCGCAAAAGTGGAGACTGCAAAAGTACGCGAATGTGTCCGCGGGTGAAAAGGCTATTACAGTCAAAAACCGGGAAGAGCTTCTGACAGAATATCGCCGGATTGCCGCGTACGACAGCAACCTGATGGTACAAGAGATTATCGGTGGGTCCGACGAACAACTGGTTACATTTCTCGCCTATTGCTCGGTCGAGCACAAGCCACTTGCCCATTGCATCAGGAGAAAATTGCGTCAGTCGCCTGTAGATTTTGGGTATTGTACGGCGACCGAATCATGTCACAATGACGTTGTCGAACAATATTCCAAACGCCTTCTCTGGCACTCGGGTTTCACAGGTATCGTTGGGATTGAATTCAAATTCGATCCGCACATGAACGATTACAAGCTGATTGAAATCAACACGCGTGCAGTAAATACAACCGGGCTCTCAGTCGGTTGTGGCGTAAATTTGCCGCTAATTGCCTATCGCGATGCGATTGGCGAGGAGCAGGACCCAATCACGAACTGGGAAGACGGTGTTATTTGGCTTCGGTTGAACGAGGATTTTGCGGCCGCACGTGAATTGCGCAAGCGTGGCAGTTTGTCCTATCCGGAGTGGTTGAGATCGCTGCGCGGCAAACGAGTTCACGCCGTTTTTGCGGCGAATGATCCAATTCCATTTATCCAGGTCTATGCGCGATACTTTTGGCGACAGCTTGGAAAACTTTCATTAACGAGACACGTTTACTCTCTACCACATCGCACGCGTAGATGGTTGCAGCGCGTGGCCACGCTGATTTTCTAAGGACAGATAATGTTGGTCAGATTACACGCCCCCGACCAGAGGTTGAGGCATTCACCGCTTTCGGACGGGCAGTCGATACCTTGCGTCGTGATGCGAGGAGGTACAAGTCGAGGATTGTTCTTTCATGAGCATGATTTGCCGAAGGATCGACACCTCAGGGATAAGGTAATCATGGGTGCCGTAGGCGCACCCGACCCGCGACAGGTCGACGGGCTTGGTGGTGCTGATATGTTACTGAGTAAAGTAGCAATCGTTGCATGTTCAATGGAAACGGACGTTGACGTGGAATGCGAATTTGCGAACAT
>JAHEFD010000092.1:0-5496 GCA_024640345.1 Woeseiaceae bacterium | reverse complement strand
GCGGTTGCAGCAACTGTGCCGGGCTCGGTCGTTGAGGAGTCGCTTGGCAAAGACCTGCCCGGGGGTAGCCATGAAATCCGGATTGGGCATCCATCAGGAATTATGACGTGCAGGGTCGAAAACGCTGCAACGACCGGTGACTCCAATATCACAAGAGCGGGCGTGATGCGCACGGCACGGCGGATTATGCAGGGATCAGTGATTATCCCAAACAGCTGCTATTAACCAGGTGTCCGCCTGATCAAGACCCGTTGGTTCCTTCCGTTTAAAGAGAAGATCAGGGTCGTCGCGGCGTCCGATCAATGTATTCCTGCATCCTTCCCTCGTCGAATAGCTGGCGAAAGAAAGAGTCGGGATCGCATTCGAACGGATAAATCACAGCATCGTCCTGCCGCGTCCAGACGCGTCGGCGAATCGGTGGACGCTCATAATTGTCCGGGTCTATCAATGTCAGTTCCAGGGATAATCGATTGCTATTATCACTCAACCGATACCGCTCGATCGTGGTAGCGTTTTCGGAAATCGGTTCACCATTGAAATCACGAGTAGTATGTGTCAGCAGTTTGCTTTCGACGACAAATTCACCATTTTCGAGGCGCCCTGTTGAGTAGCCCATAGAAGAGTTTGGGTAGAAATCCGGATCTTTGCGTCCGTCGATGAAAACGCGACGGGATAAATTGAACGCTTCGTAGAGTAAGACCAGTTTGTCGTCTGCCACGACAATTTCGAATGGGAAAGACCAGGTGACTGCCGCAACAAGACCGGGAGAAATACAGCGCTTCTGCGGTTCGTCCATGCGGGCATCATAACCGGCGACCCACTCCTTGGCCGCCGGCGTCAGCGCCATTGTCCATTTACGAAAGTCAACGCCACGCAGAGGGGCCCATGTGCCGGCCAATTCTGACAGGTTCTTTATTGGCTGTTGCGGCGGAGAATCGATATGTGGTCGCGCCGACCAGGATGAGCCGTTCTCGCCAAATTCTGCAGCGGATTCCAGTACGTCAATTGATTCCATTGAGCCCGTCATAACGCCATCTGCATTCAATTCGCCGACCAGCTTGCGCTGGAACAAATATCCCTGGCGATCACGAGCGTCGATGAGTAACTCGATATGATTATCCTCAATCTTCACAGGTGCGGGACCGCCTTCGACAAAGGCTACCCATCCGGAGTCTGTTGAATCCAACTCCAGGAGGCCCGCCAGTGGTGCTGCGGGCACTTGTACGTCGAGCATCCAGCTGCCTTCGAACTCGGACTCGTCGGCCATGGCGGGGGCCGTCATGATGCAAACCAGGAATAGAGCGAGCTTTTTACGCATCATTCTTTTATGTCGTAGGCGACGGATCGGGAGGTCAACACACGGCCGTCCGGGAGGGTAACATCGAGTATGGACATGATGTGTTTGTTCGTATGACCAATATGGCCGAAAAGCTTCACGCGGTCTCCGACCTTGATAGTGTCTTTCAGCCAGCCAGAGCGTACGAGTTTTACCGGTGTCAGTCCGCGCGTGTCCCAGATAACTTCGTTACCGTCTTCATCAGCCACCTTTATGTAATAACGCACATGCGGGCTCTTGAACCACACTTCGGTTACAACGCCTTCGATGGTCATCGGTGCGTTGCGGTCAAATTCGGCCGCGTAGGAATGATGCGCCAATGCTTCGGTGGCAAACCAGGAACCGCCAGCGAGGCTGCCAATGGCGACAAAGGCAAGGTTTGCCCGCCGTAATTTTGCAGATAATTGACCCAATCCCGTCAGCTCCCAGTCTTGTGACCTGGCTGCAAGTATACCTGCGAATCATCGACGGTTTCGCCGCCCTGGCGGTTAGACCCCTTTGTGCGCGCTGGTCAGAAAGGGGCTGATCGGTGATTGGTGTGCGGGTATAACCCGAGTTATACTCGCTGACATGAAAACTGCCATTTCTATCCCGGACCCGATATTCGAGGCTGCGGAACAGCTGGTGTCGAGAACAGGCGTTTCTCGTAGCGAGTTGTACGCCACTGCCGTTGCAGAGTACCTGGCGAGGCACCGTGCAACTGGCGTTCGTGAACGCCTCGATGCGGTCTACGATATCGACGCGGAGGCCGCCCGACTCGAGTCAGTCATGGCGATCGTGCAGTCCGAGTCTGTCCCGGAGGAGAATTGGTAATGCGCCGCGGCGAAATCAGGCTCGTCACACGGCCGGGCTCCGGGGTGAGGCAGCCCGTATTGATTGTCCAGGAGAATGAATTCAATAACAGCCGGATCCCGACGGTCATCTGCGCGGTTATCAGTTCTAATCCCCGTTTCGCGCATGCACCGGGAAACGTTTTTCTCACTGAAAGCGCGTCCGGGCTCGACAAAGAGTCAGTTGCCAACGTCGCGCAACTGGTCACCGTTAACCGTAGATACCTCTCGGAACCCGTTGGCGTACTGGGTGGTCGGCTTTTGCGTGAAGTAGATGAAGGTCTCAGGCTAACCCTGGCTATCTGAGTCCCGAGTTACCGCGTCTTGAACGAGTCCGGGTTGAGATCGTGGCGGGACAATAACTTGTAAAAATCGGTTCGATTTCTCTTGGCCAGCCTTGCCGCCTGGCTCACATTGCCCATGGTGATCTGGAGGATCTGCGACAAATAATTCCGCGTAAACTCATCACGCGCATCGGAAAAAGACGCGAGCTTGCCCGCATGCTCGCCGAGCGACGACTGTACCAGTTCACCGCTGATTACGGGCGATCGGGAAAGTGCGACGTTTTGTCGAACGATGTTGTAGAGCTGACGAATATTGCCGGGCCATTCAGCGGTTACCAGCAGCTCGACAGCCTCGGGAGCATAAACTTTTCTTTCCTGTCCGGCTTCCGACGCGATTTGCTGCAGGAAGTGTGACACGAGCAAAGGAATGTCTTCGCGCCGCTGGTCGAGCAAGGGCAGGGTGATGTTAACGACATTCAAACGGTAGTAGAGGTCCTCCCTGAACGTGCCGTCACGCATCATGCTCTGCAGATCCCGATGGGTCGCGGAAATGACTCTTACGTCCACCTCGATCGCTTCGGTACTGCCAACCGGGCGCACCTGGTGCTCCTGCAATACTCGCAGCAGTTTGACCTGAAGGCGCATCGGCATGTCGCCAATTTCATCGAGCAGCAGTGTGCCACCCTCGGCGGCCTGGAACAGGCCCTCGTGATTTCGCGTGGCACCGGTGAAAGCACCTTTTACGTGCCCAAAAAGTTCTGACTCAAGCAGGTTTTCTGCCATCGCGCTGCAATTGATCGCGACAAAAGGCTTGTCCCGGCGCGGGCTGGCCCGGTGAATAGCCTTGGCAAGCAGCTCTTTGCCAGTGCCACTGTGACCCGTTATCAATACTCTTGCATCGGTGGCGGCAACCATCTTTGCCTGGGCCAGAATTTCCTTGAGTTTCTGATTCCGTGTAATGATTTCCGCGGCCCAGCCGTCGTCCACTTCCGCCGATCCGGACACCTTCATTGCACGTTCGACCGTCTCCATCAATTCATCTTTGTCGATGGGTTTGGTGAGAAATCCGAAGGCGCCGCCCTGGGTCGCGGTGACTGCGTCGGGAATGGTCCCATGAGCAGTAATGATCACCACCCGAAGGCCGGGGGATTTGGTTTGGAGTTCCCTGAGAAGCCCGATTCCGTCCATTTTGTCCATCTTCAGGTCAGTGATGACGAGATCGGGGCGGAACCGATGCAGTACGGCCAGTGCCTTGTGGGCGCTTTCCACGGCCTCGACCTCGTAGTCTTCTGCCCGGAGGCGAATACTGAGCAGGCGCAGCAGGCCGGGGTCGTCATCGACCAGGAGGATCTTGCCTTTGTAAGGAGTGTTGCTGTTTGCCATAGAAGTCAGGTTTGTCGCAATAAGGTCTGGAGCCCGGTTTTCGGATTATGTCGAATGCAGTTTACAACGGAACGGGCGGCGCCGCCTATTGGGGATCGTCGTTGCCGGATTGCTCTCGGATCGAGCGTTCAATCGTGGTTATAGCCTCAAGTTTGGCCTCTGCAGCGGCGAGCGATTCCCGCAGCTGCCGGTTTTCTGCCTCAATACGGGCCAGGCGCTGGTTGATGGCCGCTGCTTCGGTGGCCGAAGCACGATTACTCTCGGCCCGCAGTCGCCGTGCCTCAGCATCGAGAACAATGCGCGCCTCTACGTCCCGCAAAAATATGGTTGCCAGCGATATTTCCGCATTCGTCATCAGTTCCTGTTGTGCAAGCAGTTCTCGAAGCAGGCTTTGTGCCTGTGTTCCATTTGATTCGCTGTGGCCCGGCGTTGCAAGGACCAGTGCGTAACGCAGTCGAGTCGATGTGTCTGGCGTCAGGGTCGCAGCCGATTCGGCGTCTGCAAAAATCTCGGCCTGTGTCGCAGGGTCGCCGCTGGCAAGTTCGAAAAGCTCGGACAGATAGGCATCTGCTTCCGGGGCACCAAGAATAATCGGGTCGTCAGCACTGGCCGTTCGCCGACCCTTTAACCAGTCTGTCGTCGTCTGGCAGCCGGACAGCAGTGCAATCACCAGCAACGTGGCGGCGGAAATCACTCTGGTTGTCGATGGCTTCTCAGGCACTGGCAGCGATCCTTTGGTTCGCGGCTTCTCTTTTCTGCGGGATATGAATCTGGAAATGAGCTCCGGAAAACTCATCCGTGTTCACCAATTCTACTGAACCCTGGTGCGCCTGTATGCACTCCAGAACAACGGAAAGCCCGATGCCTGTGCCCGCAATATGGCCGCCTTGCTCCTGGTGACCCTGGAAAAAGGCCTCAAATATCCGTGGTGACTCATGCTGCGGGATTCCTGGTCCTGTGTCCGCGAACTCGAGCACAAAACTCGTTGGCGTCGATTTCGCCCGAATGGTAACAATTCCGCCCTTAGGGGTGAACTTGACCGCATTAGACAAAAGGTTGTCGAGCACGGTACGCAACTTATCGCGATCGGCAGTGACAACGATGTCTTCAACGTCGAGTTTGAGTTGGATCTGCGCGGCTTTCAAGGCCAGTCGCTGGGCTTTGGCAACAGAAATGACGAGAGCCCGAAGCGGAAACTCGGACAGGGTCAAAACTTCATTTTTCGATTGCCATGCGCTGAAGCTCAACAGGTTTTCAATCAGTTGCTGTAGCTTCAAACCATTCAGGCGAAGAATATCGGTAACTTCACGTTGCGGATTTTGCAGCTCTCCGACAGTGCCATCCAGGAGCAATTCGGTCCCTTCACGAATATTCGCAAGCGGCGTCTTCAGTTCATGCGACATGTGCCGAAGAAAGCGATTTTTTTCTTGTGCGAGTTCGAGAAGTCGCAGCCGCAGCCATTCCAGCTGTCGACCCAGGCGTTCGAGGTCGCTCGGTCCCTTGACATCAATTGGTTTCGAAAAACCGCTTTTACCCAGTTGGGCAATTGCGCGATCGATCTGCCGTATCGGTCTCGCCACCAGCAGCGTAAAAAACAACACGAGGATCAGGGTTCCCGGGACCAGCGCTGCTGTCTGCCACGCCGAAACCTGCTGCGCGTGGC
>JAHEFD010000182.1 GCA_024640345.1 Woeseiaceae bacterium | reverse complement strand
GGTCACTGGCGGCAACGTTGTCAGCGAATGCTTCGGAGACCTTAATCGGGCCAAAAACGTTCACGGACATCAACTGCGAGAAGAGGTCTGCATCGAGGTTCCCCCAATCCTGCCCGGGCCTGCCACCCAGCAGTCCGGCATTATTGATTAACACGTCGATTGGCTTGCCGCGGTATTTTTCAGACAGCGCAGAAATCTGATCCATATCGGTCACATCAAGCTTTTCAATCGACACGTTTGAATTCGCCCTGGCTAATGCCTGCAGATCTTCATCATCAGCCGGAGTTCGGCTCGTGGCGATTACATCCCAACCATCTGCCGCGTACTGCTTAACCAGTTCCAGGCCAATTCCGCGATTGGATCCGGTGACCAACACCGTATCAGCGAATGCAAGGCTGCTAAAGGCAATGAAGTAGATCAAAAAAAACAAGCGCGTCATTGTGAGTTTCCAATTTGGCTGAAATGAACCTGAGTCTAACGCAGTCGAAATGTTTTGAATAATCGTCCGTCGAGGGCCCTGCGGAATACTGACCTGCAATCAAACGGCGCGGCTGAGCCTAGTTTTTCGAATGCAGCACACTCAGTGCCAGAAGAAGTTGCCCGGTGTAATAGAAAGGCAGTCCCCATACGTAATTTGGAAATGCCGGCTCGAGGAATTGTCCGGCCGCCACCGAGAGGTCTGAAAAATAAAACAGTGTTGCTCCCATGGGGATGAAGAACGGTCCGCCGGCGCCCTTCGCCCCGAAGGCGGTCACTACCATCAGGCTGATTACAAAAGTGTACGCGCGAACTGGTATGACCATGGAGTCGGGCAGGTGTGGCGCCAGCCACACGGATACGAGAATCGATGTAAGGGTGACGGGAAGAAGTGCAGATGCCGACCACCTGGCGTTCAGGCCGCGAACAGAAAAAGCGACGACATAAGCGATGTGGCCAAGCAAGAAACTCGCGAGACCAGCGAGAAAATATTTTTGCGTGGTTCCGAGCAGAAACAGGTCCCCAAACCACGAAAATATGAGCGCAACAAGAATAGTCCGCCCATATTTCGACCGAAATGCGCCAGATTGCAGGGCTATCGCAACAAACATTGTTGAGGCGAACAGTTTCGATGCAATTGTGCCGGTCCTGAAGTCAGTGAGCTGAAAGAAGACAAGTAAAATGCAAGCGATTGCCATTGCGCCGATCATCAGTCGGTTGGCGAAGCAGAGGTCGGCTGTTCTCGTCATGATTGAATGAATGTAACAGGCTTTGATTCAGTTTCCAGGTGGAAACTCAAATCGATCAACATTGGAGTTGGTCGGCGGGTAAGATGCAAACGGTCGGTTCTCGACATTGATTCCTGGCCGCTCTCTACCCGAGCAGTCCTTTCATGTTGTACGCTTGCGCCGTGGTGACTTCGTTTCCCCGAGGGTCAATATGGACAATCATGCGACAACCGACTGGCTGCAGATTCTTGGATTCGCCGGTCTCATAGCCTCCCTCGTGTTCGTCGGTCTGGAGTTGAGGCAATCGCGCGAGATTGCCATCGCCGATGTTTACCAACAACGCGCGGCAATGCTGATCGATGTTCATTCCATTACGCTGACATCGGAGTTGCTGTATGACGCCTATAACAAGGTTCAGGCAGGGGAACAACTGAACGCTGGCGACCAGATCCTGATGGCGACCGGGCTCACGCCAATTTTCACCTATTGGGAAAATAACCATTTCCAGTATGAAATGGGCCTGCTGTCAGAGGAACAGTGGCTGTCCTCGCGCAACGCGATGAAAGCGGTGGTCCAGCGGCCCGACGTGCGATTCTGGTGGCAGTCCGAACGGGCGGAAATGCGGAAATCATTTGCCGACGTCATTGATGAACTGATGGCTGAATAGCCGCTTCTATCCTGTCTGCAGAGACGACCTGGCAGCAACTCAGCGCAACACGATACCGGCGACGCCGCATCCCGCCACAATTCTGGCGGTCCATTCCTGATAAAAATTGCACCTGGAAGTCAGCTTTGGCCGTTAATTCACCGTTAAAGGCTCTGCCAACGACGGGAAAAGTTAATTGATTCATGAGCTTATGGAAGTTATCTGGATTGGCTGGTTTATGTCATATCGCTCCGGACAGTCGTGCCAATTCCGGCTGCCAGCTTAATTATTAGCCATTCAGTCATCGACTCGGTATTCTTTTGTTCAGTGCAGCTATGCACTGTATTTTTCCGATATAAATCAATAAAAAAAGACTGCTTTCTGTTGCAGTACGACAACATTCGGAAAAAAGCCAAATGAGGGGGGGCAATGGCCGAGACAGAGGGATCTGTCCATAGTGAAGTGGACGGTCAATCAAATACAGGCACAGAGCAGGCGGATCAGTGGACGCGACTGAAGCAGGCCGATAGTGCCGAGCAGTTCGCGACAGTCTGGCTCGAGATTCAGTGCGGCCTGATAAAGGGCGTACGGCGAGCAGTCGTCTTGCTGGGACCCAGGGAGCGGGGTCCGTTCGCGCCGGTTGCGCTTTGGCCGGCAGGCATGTCAGGCAGTCGCTCGCTGGCCAGTGTTGCCGAGCAGTCGATCACGCAGCGCAAGTTGCAGGTGCAGACCGGTAGTTCGCAGGCTTCGGACCAGGCCAAATCGCACGATTTTATTGCAGCTCCAATCATGGTCGATGACAAGGTTTATGGCAGCGTCGCCCTTGAGGTCGAGCACGATCCGGACAGGGACATGCGTGCCCTTGTCTCGGGACTCGAGTGGAGCTGCACCTGGATCGAGTCATTTGTCCGGGGTCACTGGACGCCACCGAGCGACAGGCTGGTTACCGTCCTGGAAACGATTGCAACCAGTATCCATCACCAGCGGTTTCAGGAGGCGGTAACAGCTGTTGCCACCGAACTGGCGGGTCGACTCGGGTGCGAACGCGTTTGCGTCGGTTTCCTCAAGGGAAAACACTCCGAAGTCAGGGGCGTATCCCACAGTGCCACGTTCGGCAAGAAGGCGAACCTCATTCGTGCCATCGAGGCTGCAATGGATGAGGCGATCGACCAGCAAGCGACGATTGTCTACCCGGCGGATGACGAAGGGCCGCTGCAGGTGACCCGGGCACACGCCGAGTTACATGAAAACCACGGCAAAGCCGTAATTTGCACGGTTCCTTTTGCAGACGGTGACAACCTGCTGGGCGCCATTAGCCTCGAAATGCCGAGCGGCCATTCAATGGACAGCAAGACGGTCAGGCTCTGTGAGCATATGGCGTCGTTGCTGGGTCCCATCCTTGACATCAAGCGTAAAGAAGACCG